>NZ_CP020028.1:3258750-3580625 GCF_002240415.1 Paenibacillus kribbensis | reverse complement strand
GGCTTTGACGAATGTGATCAGCCTGCTGAACCCGGAAATGATCGTTATAGGTGGTGGAGTGGCAGAAGGCAACACGTATTATTTGGATGAAATTCGGCAAAGAGTAGCCTTATGGACGGATATTCCTTGCACCATTGTACCTGCTGAGCTGGGTAATGAAGCCGGGGCCATCGGAGGTCTGGCGACCATTCTGGGCAGCGCGGTACGCTAACAACAGGGAGGTTTCCAGATGGCTGGCTCACAAATGCTGAAGCTGCGCAGCTTCTATTTGTTTATTGGTTTGGCGGGGGGCATGTTTAACCCTTATTTGACCCTGCTGCTGGTTCAAAATGGGTTGACGAGCAGCAGCGTTGGTGTTTTGATGGCGATCGGTACGCTTGTCTCCATTTTGGTTCAGCCGATATGGGGAATGATTGTGGATCAATATCGTCAAATGCGACTGGTCCTTATTTTGAGTGTAGCGGTACCGGGAGTCATGGCTGTATGCTATCAGTCAGAGCATTTTGTGCTGATGGCTTTAGTTTATTCCATCATGGCCATATTTACGGCAACACAGGCACCGATTGCGGATTCCTATGCGATTGTGGCGGCTAAAAAGGCAGGCACAACCTACGGCAGCATACGATTTATGGCGAGTATAGGCAATGCGGTGGGTGGCTACATCGGGGGACTGTTTGTGTCCCTTTTATCTGTGACGATGCTCTGGGTGCCTTTTTTGGCGCTGAACAGCCTTGCGGCCTTGACGGCGCTGACGCTGCCGAAAAAAACGGAAGAAGATCTCGTGCTGCGCAAATCACTTTCGGACGGGATGGGTCAATTGCTCCGCAACAGGACCTTTTTAATGTTTTTGGGCGGCAGCTTTTTGGTGAATCAGACATTGACTGCATTCAATACCTATTTTGTACTGGCCTTTAAAATGTCAGGAGGACTTCCGAGTTTAGTCGGGATTGCTCTACTGATCGCCTCCATTACGAACGTCCCTTCTATGCTGCTCGCTTCACGAGTGATTCGAAAAATCGGGTTGGAGAGAACCCTGTTGCTAGGGGCCGTCGCTTATATGTTCCGATGGGGGATTCAGTGGGTCTTTCCTGATCCTGCCGTTATGATCGCTGTGCAGGTGCTGCACGGGCTATCGTTTGGATTTTTCTACATTGCTGCGGTTGAATATGTATCGCATGTCACTGAAAAGGATATGCAGGCGACCGGACAAAGCGTGTTCAATATGGTGTTTGCCGGACTGGCAGGGATTGTAGGCAATTTGCTAAACGGGTTTCTCCTTCATGCTGGAGGGCCGCAGCTGATGAATTTGGCGTGTATGATCAGCGCGACCTTAGGTGCGCTAATGATGGTGTATGTATCACGCAGCCGTAAGGATGGGAAAACAGGAAAGGTACGCAAGTTATCCATGAGTCTCCCATCAGAGATTTCACAGCAGGAATAGCGAGCTTCGTACATCGTTGAAGCTTGGTAAAATACAGTGAGGGCATCGCATCCGATGAGGGTGGGGTGCTCTTTTTTTCGCAAAAACAACTTCCAAGTCACTTGATATGGAATTATATCTTACACGGATCGAACAAAGAAAATGGTTTATTCGCAGGAAAACAGTGGTCTTATATAAAAGTAAGCGTTTTATCACATTTGGTAACCGCTTTCAAATAAACAGTTTATGCTCAGGAAACTAGTTTATTGTCAGTTTTCCTGCGGTCATGTCATACTAAGGCACATCCCGAACCAAAGAGACAGACTCATGCCGATGCATGATATGCCATACTCTCATCCATAAGAAGAGGCGACGAACGGGAAAAAGCAGACAAAGGGGTGTCCAGGAATGAGAAGAAGCAAGGCTGGAGGATCATTGAAGAAGCTGCGTCTGCTGCTTGCAGCTACGGTTGCACTATCGGTTGTATTGAGTGGGTGCTCGTCAGGTGAGGCGGACAAGAGTTCGACCGCTGCCGAAGACAAGGGTGGTTCATTGAAGGTTGAAATTTTTGACAGAGGCAACACACCTCAAGGCTATACCATTACTGACAGCTATTTGACCCGTTATGCAAAAGAAAACTTTGGCAAACCCAATAACATCGATTTAACATACGTGCCCGTTCAGCGCTCGGAAGAGGTCACCAAGCTGAATGTCCTGATGGCCAGCGGAGGCGATGTACCTGATATCGTATTTACTTATGATTCCGGCACCTTTGAACGGTACGCAGAGCAAGGTGGATTGACGGACTTAACCCCACTGCTGGATGAGTATGGTCCCAATCTCAAAAAGTTTCTTGGTGAGGATACGCTGAGCTACGGACAGGTAGAGGGCAAGCAGTTCGCTATTCCGGGTAAACGTACCATCTTAGGAAAATACTCTTCTTTTATACGTCAGGATTGGCTTGATACGCTGAAAATGCCTGTCCCTCAAACGACAGATGAGCTATATAACACGTTAAAAGCTTTTAAGGAAAAAGATCCCGGCAAGACGGGGGGCAAGGCCGTTCCCATGGGGATGACGATGGAGCCTGGGCAATATGATCCGCTGCTGTGGTCTTTTGTTAAGCCGGTGACGGATGAGCAGAAATATACGCTGACCCAAAAGCTGGGTTCCCGTGATTATCCGACGCTGCTGCCTGGATTCAAGGATGGAGTCCGGTTTCTGAACAAGCTGTACAATGAAAACCTGATCAGCAAGGACTTCGGTCTGGATAAGGACAAAAAACAGCTGACTCAGGATATACAAAGTGGAAATACCGGCTTTTTTAGCGATGATTATGACAACATCTTTTATAACGATGCAGCTTATTCCAATCTGTTGGCCAACCAGCCCAAAGCGAAGCTGACGCCAATAGATCCTTACACGAACAGTGAGAGCAAGCATGCCAAGCCGGAATTTGCATCCAACGGCCTCTACATTATGGTGCCTAAATCCAGTGAGCATGCGATTGAGGCCATCAAGTATCTGGACTGGATGTCTTCTGAAAAGGTGCTGCGCGACATGCAGAACGGGGTGGAAGGCGAGAACTATACCTTGAAAGACGGAATCCCGGTTGCCAAGGAAAACCCTACACAAGAAGCACAGGATCGTATCTATAATCAAGGTGATGTGGTCATTATTGCGAATGGCAAGATCGCAGGAGACGATAACAAAAACAAGGAAGCCTTTATTATGGCTATGCCGCCTCAGTTCCAGGAGGATGTTCGCAAGGCCATGGATATATCGAACACAGATACCGTTCCTCCGGTGAAATTTGACCATCCGATTAAGTCCGAGTCCAAATACAGCAACTCACTGCTGGATAAGTTTGATGAAATGGTCGTCAAATCTGTGATGGCACCTCCGGCACAGTTTGATGCAGTCTACGATGCGTCATTAAAGGATTATATGGTGAGCGGCGGCCAGGCGATACTCGATGAGCGTACCGAAGCCTACAAGGCCATGACAGGCAAGTAAGAAGGCGGAAAGTAAAGGAGGAGACAGCGCATGAAAGGGAACGTTTACTTCCGCAGATATTGGCAATTATACGCGTTGCTTGTGCTGCCCCTGGCCTACTTTATTGTTTTCAAATATGGTCCGATGTGGGGCGTACAGATCGCTTTTAAGGATTTTAACTTTTTTCAAGGGATTACGGGAAGCGAGTGGATCGGGTTTGATGCATTTCGGGAAGTATTCCGCATGGACGATTTTTATAGAACGCTGCGTAATACCATTGTATTAAATCTGCTTGATCTGCTGGTTTCGTTTCCGGCACCTTTAATCCTGGCGATTTTACTCTATGAAATGAAAGTGGTCTGGTTTAAAAAACTGTCGCAAACGATATTGTATATCCCCCATTTTATTTCGTGGGTCATTATCGGCGGGATTGTGTATCAGGTGTTTGGTACGCAGTCCGGCATGATTAACAATGTACTTACCACGCTCGGCTTTCAAGCGATTCCATTTTTGACAGATAAAAATGACTGGGTGCTGACCTATCTGCTCACGGGTGTGTGGCAAAGCGCAGGCTGGGGAACGATTTTGTATCTAGCTGCTTTGACCGGCATTAACCGGGAATTGTTTGAAGCTGCCGAGGTAGATGGAGCAGGACGCTTGAAGAGAATTTGGTACATTACGATTCCAGGTATGAAAACGACCATTGCTACGCTGCTTATCATCAATCTGGGGAATATGATCACGATTGGCTTTGATCGTCCTTATGTCATCGGCAATGTGGCCGTTCGGGATTACTCCGATGTGCTCAGCACATTTGTGTATCGCATCGGGATGGAGTCCGGGCAATATACGCTGGCAACGGTGGTTGGCCTGTTTCAGGCCGTGGTTGGTCTGATCTTTGTGCTAGGCGCTAACTATGCATCCAAGAAGCTGACGGATGAAAGTATTATGTAAAGGAGCTGCTGACATCTGATGAGTGAACGTACTGCAAATCGCACCTTTGATATCGTCACGACTGTGCTGGTGGCTGTGGCTGTACTGCTGTGTCTGGCCCCGTTTATTCACATTTTGTCCATTTCCTTCAGCTCCAACCGGGCGATTACGTCCGGGGAGGTGACTCTGTTTCCGGTTGAGTTCAATTTGCAGGCATATGGAAAGGTCTTTGCCGATATGAGCATGATCCGTTCGCTCGGGTTTACAGTTCTGCTGACGGTGATTACGACAGTGCTGAGTATGCTGATGACGATCATAGCGGCATATCCGTTAACGAAGAAAAACCTGAAGGGCCGTAAAACCATGATGTTTATCATTGTGGTGACGATGTTTTTCAGCGGTGGCATCATTCCCGAATACATTTTGGTGCGTGATCTGCATTTGTTGAATAACATGTGGTCTCTTATTTTACCAGGTCTGATCAGCCCGTTTTATCTGATTATTCTCATTTCATTCTTTAATGGGATTCCGGAAAGCTTGGGAGAAGCGGCGGAGATTGATGGCACCAGTCAATTCGGCACCCTGATTCGGATTGTACTGCCGCTGTCCCTGCCTGTATTGGCGACGTTAAGTCTGTTTTACGGTGTGGGACGCTGGAATGGATTTCAGGATACGCTGATGTATATTCAAAACCCCGATTTATTTCCGTTACAGCTCAAGCTGTATCAAATGATTCAAAATAACATGGTATCCGAGCTGACCAGGCTGGAAGGAGCCAGTGGCGCGAGAATTACGCCTGAAGGGTTGAAGGCGGCGAGCGTCATTTTTGCTACGGTTCCGATTCTGCTCGTTTATCCGTGGCTGCAAAGGTATTTTGTTAGTGGAGTGATGGTCGGAGCGGTGAAAGGATGATGATAATGAAGGCGAAGGGGGAATACTCCTTTTCCACCTGTTGGAATATTAAAAAGCATACAGTTGGCCGAGAGCTTATTGAGGAAATACGCGAGCTGGGCTTTAGCCGGGTGGAGCTGAATTATAACATTACCCGGGAAATGCTGACGACGATTGAGCCTATGATTGAACGGGGAGAAATCGGCATATCGAGTGTGCATAATACGTTTCCTCATACACCAGACCCGGATTACGGCACGGATTCCGTGCTGCTCGGGTTTGATGATGAGGCGAAGCGAAAACGCGCGATAGAGCTCTTGGTGCAATCTGCGGAATATGCGCATCGCTACGGGGCGAAGGCCGTGGTTGTGCACCCTGGTGAGGTTCCATTTCCATATGATATCAGTGAGGAACTGGCTGGTATTTACCGTGAGCAGGGCAGGGATTCGGCTGCTTATCAAACGCTGTGGACACAAATGCTGGAGCGACGAAATTCACTGAGCGGACATTATGCGAAGCGTATTCGCGACAGTTTGGAGGAGGTGTGCGACCGCATTACTTCCAAGGGGTATGATGTAGCCATCGGCATTGAAACGCGTTCACGCTGCTATCAGATGCCCACCCTACAGGAGGCAAAGACGATTATAGATGGTTTGAAGGGGGCACCTGTCAACCTGTGGTATGACATTGGACATGGTATGATCATGGACCGTATGGGATTGTACGATAACGCCAAGGAAGCCAATGAAATGATCGATTATATCCTGGGTGTCCACATTCATGAAACCATAGGATTATCTGATCACTGGTGCCCTTATATTCATAGCGGTGATCTGGAATTTTTTGATCGTTTCGTGAATATCATCCGGCAGGCCCCGATTAAGGTCTATGAGCTGAAAGCAGCTTGTCAGCCGGAAGATATTGAACGCAGTCATGAGCTGCTGACAGGCAAGATAGCGAGGCTTGAGACGCAAGGCTAATGAATGATTATGCATATTACAGGGGTTGAGAGGAATGTACAGTAAAATTGTAGCGATCAACGATACCTGGGTGCAATCAGGTATGGACCGTCAGGTGCTGGATGCCGACAGCCGTTATTACGGCGGGGTGACCGATGATGAGAACGGGATCGCCTGGCCTAATCATTCGGTCGGTACCCCTGCCACGATGGCGATCTGGGCGGCCGCGCTCGTCAATCCGGATTCGGTCTACTACCGGAATGAGGATGTGCTTGTCCGGCTGGAGCTGGCAGCGCAGTACATGCTGCGTGTACAGCATGAGGACGGCTCTATTTCGCCAGGCTGGACCAATTTTCACTCGCCGCCGGATACAGCGTTCGTGGTCGTGGGCTACGCTCAGGTTTATCAGCTGCTGGTTGGGGACGACTGGCTGAAGCAGCGCGGGGTGACTGATGCGATGCGCTTGTTTCTGGAGCGGACGATCCCGGTCATGCTGACTGGAGGCTGCCACACGCCAAACCACCGTTGGGTACTGTGTGCTGCCTTGGGATTTCTGCACGAGCTGTTTGATCTGCCTGAGGTGCTTGTGCGGGCCGAAGCATGGCTGGCTGAAGGGCTGGACGGGACGCCGGATGGCGAATGGACGGAGCGCAGCAACGGGATTTACAATGCCGTCAGCGATATTATGCTGATTCATGCTGCCCGTTTATTGAAGCATCCGGAGCTGCTTGAGCCAGTGCGCCGCAATTTGCACATGATGGTATATCTTGTCCATCCCGATGGCGAAGTGGTCACGGAGTATTCAGGAAGACAGGATTTTGGTGTGAAGTTGAATCTATCCTCTTATCTTCTCCCGTATGCCATGCTGGCTACCGAGGATGAAGATGCCATATTCGAAGCGATGGCTGTCGCTGCTATTCAAGTCATGGATCATCCGGGCGGCGCTCCAATCAATGCGGCTGTACGCTTTTTGCTTGATCCGCGTTTGCAAGCTCGCGAGGTATCGCCAGCCTCATTACCAGTCAGCTATAACAAGCTGCTGAACGGAGACTTTCCAAGGGCTGACTATCTGAGCCGGATGGATAAGGCAGGGCATCACCGGCAAATCTATCATAGCCGTCTGCATACAGACTTTGGTGCTCCAGTCGTTCGCTATCGACAGGAGGACACCAGTGCCACGCTTATGAGCGAGGGTTCATCGTTCCTGTCACTGCGGCATGGAGATGCACGGCTGCTGGCAGTACAGGCTGCCTCCTATTTCTCGCCCGGTTTTGTACCGATGCAGGAGCTGACAGCTTACGAAACAGGCTGGACGCTGTCAGGTCAGCAGACCAAAGGCTACTATGGTCCTGTAGCTGCTGCAGATCTGCCGTCAACTTCGCATGAGGAAGTCAGCCCATGGTATTTGCTCCCGCATCACAAACGTCCGCTAACCCATGAACAGCGGCATGAAATACGGGTTGATGTGGATCGTCAGGAGGATGTATGGAGGTTGCGTTTTCGCTCAGAGGGTCCGGTGGACTGCATGACCCAGATCAGTTTTGTTTTTGGACGTGAAGGAAGATTTACTTGCGGAGAGTACAGGCAGGTGAATGAAAGGGTACAATGCTGGACTGGCGGCATAGCACGCTATGAATCGGGGATTGCATGGTTTGAACTGACGGGAACAGCCATGGACCATATGGCAACTTCGGTTCGGGGAGCTGCTCATCCTATGGATGCCTATACGTTGTTGGTCAACTGGATGGCGCCGTTTGATAAGACGATCAGCATTCGCATGTCGCCTTTGCCTGTGAGTGAAGCCTGAAGTACAGTTGAGCATCTATTTTCCGGGGATATGGCCAATTCCCGGAAAATAGATGCTTTTTTTGTATCTTCATTAAACATAGAGAGGAGCGCTTCCATTGAGCTTGAAGCCATTGTAGTGTACACTGTCCAGAACAGGTGTAAATTGGAACGTCAGGAAGGCTGGACGGTTGCAAAGGAGGGAAAAGACGTACATGTATGCCCGTTTAAGATCGTTAAATTATCCTGTAAAAGGGTATGTTTTTATGGTATTGGCCGTATGCTCAGTGATCAGCACTTTATGGATCATTAATGTGCAGTTGCCCTCAGGGGGACGCCCTTATTTTTTTATATGGTGGAATATGATGCTGGCCTGGATTCCCATGGCTCTGACATTGCTGCTGGATGTCATTTATTGTTCCTGGAGAAGGGGGATGAGGACGTTTTTACTGTGGGTGACAGGGGTGGGCTGGCTCGTGTTTTATCCCAATACGCCCTATTTAATTACAGATTTGTTGCATGTATTCGCCAAATATCCATTTCTTGAGGAGCAACGCTTCTGGGGAAATCCGTATTTCTGGAATCATGTACTGGGGATGCTGCTGGTAGCTGTCCTTGGCCTGACGATGGGTTTTGTATCGCTCGAATCGATACGACAGCTGGTACAACGTGCACGTGGCAGGCTTGTAAGCTGGCTGTTTGTAGTGGTAGTCCTGTTGTTGAGCAGCCTGGGTATATACATCGGCCGTTTCTTTCGCGGAAATACGTGGGATATTGTTTCTGCACCTTCCCAACTGTATGAACAGGTGTCTTCTATATGGGCGGACTCCCTGCAACGTACTCACTTTATAGAGTTTAGTGGGCTGGTATTCGTTATTTTGCTGGTCAGCCATATGTCCACGATGTGTATCATCTGGATGGGTAACAGCCGCCGGGACGAATGGCGCAGCTGGTAATTTGGATGCACCTGCATGTTGTATAGACGTCTTAAAATGTAAAGCAAAGGAGGAGTTGCTTCGATGAACGGACAAAACCGATCCGATATCCGTACTGGTCTTGAAGTGGATATTGTGCTTAAAAAAGATCAGCCCACCGGGAAGCTGACGCGAGGAACGGTGAAGGATATCCTGACCAATTCCCCGCGTCATCCGCATGGAATCAAAGTGCGTTTGACAGATGGGCAGGTTGGGCGGGTCAAACATATTGTAACGAATGATGGCTAGAGCTACAGGCAAAGGAGGGATGACGTATAAATCAGACAACGGTAAGCTATAAAAATGACCGTTACCCGCTTATTTTGCTTGTATTGCTGGGGCTTGCTCTCATGTGGTCCTTGATTCGTCCAGCAGATTATTTTACATGGCTGCTGGAAGTTCTCCCGGCAGGTGTAGGAGCTGTGCTGTTGATGGCTATTTACCGCCAATTCCGGTTTACAAACCTGGTGTACACCCTGATCTGGCTGCATGCACTGATCCTGATTGTCGGTGGACATTATACCTATGCTGAAATGCCGCTGTTCAACTGGATTCGGGACACATTTGGGCTGGAGCGCAACTATTATGATCGGCTTGGGCATTTTGCGCAAGGCTTTGTGCCTGCGCTCATTGTAAGGGAAGTGCTGCTGCGTAAAACGACCTTGGGAAGCGGAGGCTGGCTCACTTTCCTCATCGTCAGTGTGTGTCTTGCGATCAGTGCTGCGTACGAGCTGATCGAGTTTGTGGTAGCCAAGGCAACCGGAACGGCAGCAGAAGCTTTTTTGGGGACACAGGGAGATGTATGGGATACCCAATGGGATATGCTGTTCGCGTTGATCGGTGCCCTGACAGCTGTAATTTTGTTAAGCGGGGTACATAACAAGCATCTCAAACAGCTCAAGCATTAGTAGCGTTCTGGGCTATATTCGTGTTATGGGCTGGCTGCTGAGATGAAGCGTGGCTGCATCCATGTAGCTGTCCAGCAGCCGCTCAAAAATGCGGTCCCACGTCTGCTCCAGGCTGTAGGCTCTGCCTGCTATGGACATAGAGCGGCGAAGCGGGACATCCTCGTACAATAGATGTACAGCTTCAGCGAAAGCAGCCACATCCCCGGGAGGACACAATAGACCTGTTTTTCCGTGAATTAAATTATCTTTTACTCCGCCTTCATCGGCACCGACCACGGGAGTACCGCTTGCCATGGCCTCCAGTACGACGTTGCCAAAGGTTTCAGTGGTGGAGGGGAAGAGAAACACATCGGCTGCGGCGTATAATTCAGCCAATTCTCGCCCTTTGACAAAGCCCAGCCAGTAGACTGCATGCTCCGGCAGCCCCATATCTGCGGCCGTCTTTGCCTTGTGTAATGGACCATCTCCTGCAATGACCAACACCGAGTCTGCACGGACATCGTCGGGCAACTGGAGATAGGTATCCAGCAGCGTGTCTATTCCCTTTTCCGGTGCAAGCCTGCCGACATACAAAATAACAAATGCATCTGCACGAACGCCCCATTTGTCCCATACTGCATGACGATCCACCTTTGGCTGGAAGTGATCGGTATCAATTCCTCTGCTCCAGATTTCGAGTTGACTCATTCCCTTATTACGCAACAATTCCATGGTTGACCGGGAAGGGACATACACTCTTTCGCAATGTCTGTGAAACCAAAGCATGTATTTCCATAAGGCAGGTTCAAGCCAGCGAAGCTTGTAATATTCGAGGTATTTATCAAAATGGGTATGGTATGAGGCAACGAGTGGAATATGATGTTTGGCCGCGTAGCTTGTTCCGTAAAGGCCAAGGTTAAATGGAGTAGCGACATGAATCAGATGTGGTGAAAAGGCTGACAAACGCTCATTGATCTGCTTGGCGTTGGGGATCGCAAGTCTGCATTCCCGGTACAGCAAAAAGGGAATGCTCCGTAGCCGCTCCACGCCCGGCCCCGAGGGCAGATGGCTGTCTGCCTCGGGTGCGAAGACGAGTGTAGATACCCCATGTGTCTCCAGATAGTCAATCCATCGTTCCAGTGTCAGGGCAGCGCCATTGACGTCAGGCGCATACGTATCGGTAAATAATGCGACTCGAAGCATGCCTTGATTCCTCCTCCGCCATTCTCATTTATCCTATGACTTTTCAGGGGAGTCCGCTTGGAGGCTCCGGCTTTCATTATGTCATGATTTTGTTTGCGGGCTTGCAGGGTTTTGTAAAAGCTGGCCTGCGGACGGGCGTTTTTCTCGGAACATTCCATACATTTCATAAATATTCCTTGTTGTCGATTGTTTTGGGTAATAATAAGGCATAGACTTTATTTTGAAATTTCATTATAGTAATTCGGTATGAATAAATTTGAAGGGTAAGCAGGAGGGATGGCTTTGGCTTTTGGAGCACGGGTGTTAAAAACGGGAATCGCGGTGACGCTCGCCCTTTTTCTGAGCATGCTTTTGAACACCCATTCGCCTGTGGGGGCAGCGATAGCCGCTATTTTTGCCATGCAGCCGTCAATATACAGGTCGTGGCGTTATTTTCTGGATCAACTCCAAACAAGCACACTAGGTGCAATTATGGCGCTGCTGGGCGGAATGGTATTTTCGAATGAGCCGATTGCGGTCGGGTTGGTATGCGTGCTGGTCCTTATGATATGTCTAAAATTAAATATGGCGGATACGGTAGGACTCACACTGGTTACCGTTGTTTCGGTCATGGAAGCTTCGGACGACTGGAAATTTGCTGTAACCCGTTTTGTGCTTACTTTAATCGGGATTGTTTCTGCATTTGTCATTAATATTGCTGTGTTTCCACCGAAACCGAAAAGACAGTTTATCAATCAAATTCAAAGTGTATTTAACAGTATGTCCTTGCTGCTGCGGACTGCCATTTCCGATGAAATCAAAGAGTCTGTCTTTAGAGAGGAAAAAGGGAATCTGGAGGGGGCTATTAAATCGCTGTCGGATAAATATCATTTGTTCGAGGAAGAGCAGAAGAAGCTCAAACGCTCCCGATTCAGTCAGACGAGACAGATGGTAGTATACAAGCAAATGCTCGAAAGCTTGCACAAAGGGTACGAAGTGCTGGATGCGGTGGAAAGGCATTATTTTCAGTCTTTACGACCAGAGGGTACGGATGCGTTTTTTGATGGTCACCTGGAGCAGCTAATCCGGTTTCATGAGCATGCGCTGCTGAAATTTGAAAACAAGCTCAAACCGAACGAGGACGAGAGTGAGATGTTCCAGCAGGCGAACAGTGAATTTATGAAGCATGCGATTACGCGTTTTGACCATTGCCAGGAGGGTATGCTGCGTCTCTCCATTGTGGCTGCGGCCATGTACGACTATGGTCACCAGCTGGAGCGGTTAAGCAGACTGGCCGATCATATTCATCCTGTGGAAGAGAGCAGATAGTGATTCATCCAAAAGCAAAAGCGACCGTATGCATCGATCAGATGAACGGTCGCTTTTTATGTAATGAATTCAGGTATCGAAGAAGAGGTTACACGAACTTATAGATGTCTATAAAAAGAATACAAAAAAAGCCCGCTGGTTGCGAACAGGGACTGAACTTGCTACAATAGAGAATGCTATGTTTTAGGATGAAAACATAATTGTAAATTGATACTACACTTCTCATGGCAGTATAGCATACTTCAAAGTATTAGTCAATTTTCTCGGGTCAGAGGGATGCCGAATGTATGCCCGGGTCCATAATAGTGCATAGTTTGACGCAAGGGAGCCCTGCGTGGAGCAGGAGGAAACGGAACAGGAGTGACGCCAATGGCTACTGATCAGCAATGGAATGAGCAGCAATGGAATGAGGAGCAACGAAGAGTAGAAGATGTGACCGCAGTCATCAGCGGACGTATTCGGAAGCTGGAGACCGAGGTTGGCTCTGTGCGCGGAGATGTCGTAGATATGCGGAAGGATTTTTGGGATGAGGTAACGATCAATTTTAGTGAGGCGGATGATGTGGGCGAGACGTCCACCAGCTTGCGTCAGCAGTCTGAGATTTTGTCCGAACGGGAGCGCAGACACAAGCATTCCACTGAGGCGTTAGGCCGGTTGAAAAAGCTGCTTGAATCACCCTATTTTGCGCGTATTGATTTTGCTGAGCAAGGTCAGGCGGCGGAACGTGTTTATCTAGGGATTGCTTCTCTGCTGGATCATCAGGACGAGGAATTTCTGATCTATGACTGGCGTGCGCCCATTTCTAATCTCTATTACGATCATATGCCAGGTCCCGCTTCTTATAAGACTCCGGCAGGTGAGATGGAAGGAGAACTGACGCTCAAGCGCCAATTCTCGATCCGAGACGGACAGATTCGTTTTATGTTCGATACAGGTGTAACGATTGGAGACGAGCTCCTTCAGGCGGTGTTGAGCCGCAGCTCGGATGCCCAAATGAAGAGTATTGTTGCTACCATCCAAAAGGAGCAGAATCGCATCATCCGTAATGATCGAAGCCGAATGCTCATCGTACAGGGAGCAGCAGGAAGCGGTAAAACATCCGCTGCGCTTCAGAGAGTGGCGTATTTGCTGTATAAGTATCGTGATCATTTGCGAGCGGATCAGGTCGTGCTATTTTCACCTAACCCGATGTTTAACAGCTATGTTTCGACGGTATTGCCTGAACTGGGTGAGGAAAATATGCTGCAGGCTACTTTTCAGGAATACTTGGAGCGGCGTTTGGGTCGGGAGTTTCAGCTGGAAGATCCTTTTGTGCAGCTGGAATATGTGCTTTCAGCATCGTCACAGCCTGGGTACGAAGCGAGAATGGAAGGCATTCGCTTTAAGTCGTCCAAGACGTTTTTACGTGTGATCACGCGATACAAGGCATATTTGGAACAGGAAGGCATGCATTTTAAACCCGTTCGCTTCCAGGGGCGCGAGGTGATTTCAGTAGAGCAAATGGCCCGCAAGTTTTATGAGTTTGATCCTGCTGTACGGCTGGCGAACCGACTGGAGCTGCTAAGAGATTGGATGCTCAAGGAGTTGGCCCGCTTCGGTAAGGAGGAATGCTCCGCACCATGGGTGGACCAGCAGATGGATGTGATGGAGCCGGAGGATTATCAGCGTGCATATAATCGTATGCGCCGTAAATCGAAGAACAAGGGCGATACGTTCGACGATTTTACACGTGAGCGGGAAATATTGGCGCGCATGGTGGTTAGTGACCGCTTGAAGCCCTTGCGCAAATGGATCAAGGCGCTTCGCTTTGTGGACACCACCCGTTTATACGGTGAGCTGTTTGTGAATGAGTCGCTGCTCAGCCAATTGGCGGATCATGCGGAGCTGCCTGACAGCTGGAGTGAAATTAGTCGGCAAACGCTGGAGCGTATTCAGGCCGGGGAACTGGCGTATGAGGATGTAACGCCCTTTTTATACCTGCGCGAGCTGATGCTTGGTTTCCGTTCCAATAGCAACATCCGTCACGTGTTTATTGATGAGGCACAGGACTATTCCCCCTTCCAGCTGGCCTTTTTCAAACGTTTGTTTCCACAGGCGAAAATGACGGCACTGGGCGATTTTAATCAGGCGATCTATGCCCATGCCTCGGTGCTTCAGGATGCAGAGCCATTGTATGATCTGTATGGAGCAGAACAAACCGAGATGATTTCCCTGACACGCAGCTATCGCTCCACACAGGAAATTGTGGAGTTTACGCGGGGGATGGTAGCTGGGGGCGAGCATATCATACCGTTCAACCGCAAGGGGGAGAAGCCTCGTGTAACCGAGGTGTATTCGCGTGAACAATTGCATCAACGGATTGCCGGGAATATCACGCATTTGTTGGCGGAAGGCTATGAATCGATCGCAGTCATCTGTAAAAATGCCGATGAAAGCGCAGCAGCCCACGTAGCGCTGGAAGGACGATTGCCAGTGAAGCCCAAATTGATCAAGAAAACAACTCCTGCCTTTGAAAAGGGAATTCATATCATTCCGGCCTATCTGGCAAAAGGCGTGGAGTTTGATGCGGTTCTGATCTATGACGGATCGGCTGAGCAATATCGGCGTGAAAGTGAACGCAAGCTGTTCTACACCGCCTGTACACGAGCGATGCATTTGCTGCATGTCTATACACTGGGCGAGATTACACCCTTTGTCAGTTCGCAGGCATCGAATACGTATAGGTACACATTGGAAGAAGAGAAGTGAGCCCGCAAAATACCATGCAAAGATTGGATTCATCGGGGACCGACTGGCATAATTGTGTGTATTCCAGTAACATAAGCAAATAAGCAAAACAGGCAAGAAGTAAAAACGGAGGTTACAAACGTAATGGACATGAAGAGTATATTTCAACGCCCGCCGCTGGCGGACTGTGTACCGGAGCTGGTGGCTACAGCTAGAGGAGAGCGCAAGGCATCGCTGGTTATCCGCGGAGGAACGCTGGTGAATGTGGTATCGGGCGAGCTGCTGCCGGGCATGTCTATTGCTGTGCAAGGTTCTCGTATCGCATACGTCGGTCGGGACGTCAGTCATACGATCGGCGAGGACACCGTAATCATTGAAGCGGAAGGCCGCTATATGGCACCGGGATTGCTGGATGGACATTGTCACATCGAAAGCACGCAGCTCACCGTAACGGAGTTCGCGAAGGCTGTACTGCCGCTGGGTGTGACGGGCGGCTTTTTTGACCCGCATGAAATTTCCAATGTGCTTGGTCTAAAAGGGCTTCGTCTAATGCTGGACGAAGCCCGCACGACACCACTGGCTGCTTACATGCAGGTGGCTTCCTGCGTACCGTCCACAGGGCCGGAGCTGGAAACGACAGGTGCCTCCTTCGGCCCGGCGGAAGTCGCAGAGGCGTTAAGCTGGGGCCCGGATATGATCGGGCTCGGCGAAGTCATGAATTTCCCTGGCGTCGTCTATGGAGACGATGTGATGATCGGGGAAATTCAGGCCACGCTGCGCGCGGGCAAGGTAGCGGACGGCCATTTTACATGGGCCTCCGATGATTGGCGGCTGCCGGTGTATGCAGCCGCGGGAATTACGGGCGATCACGAATGTGTCACGCCCGAGGATGTGGCCGAGCGTATCCGGCTCGGCATGTATGCCAAAATGCGGCAGGGCTCCGCATGGCATGATGTGGCCGAGACGATTCGCGCCAGCACGGAAATGGGCCTCGATACGCGCCGCATGATGCTGGTGACGGATGATCGCAGCGCGGAATCCTTGCTCCATGAGGGGCAGATGGATTTTGTCGTGCGTCATGCCATTGCGCAGGGGGTCAAGCCCGTGACCGCGTTCCAGATGGCGACGCTGAATACGGCAGAACGCTTCGGCGTAGCCCGGGACATTGGCTCGATTATTCCGGGGGCGATTGCCGACATTATTTTGCTGGATGGCCGCCTGGCCGAGGTGAACGTGACGGCCACCATTGCAGCAGGGCAGTTGGTAGCCGAGTACGGCCAAATGGTCGCTGACTGGGAGAGCTTCGTGTATCCTGCAGAAGTGATGGACACGGTCAATCTGGGGCACGAGCTGAGTGTTGCGGATTTCCGCATTGCGGCTCCAGTACAGGAGGGGAATGTACCTGTACGGGTGATTCGTGTCACGGAAAATCACGTGGACACGAAGGAAGTACGGATGACCGTTCCGGTCCGCGGAGGCGAAGTCACGGCAGATCCCGCGCAGGATTTGTGCAAAATAGCCGTTTTCGAGCGGCATCACGCCAGTGGCAGCCACGCGGTGGCGCTCGTGACCGGCGTCGGCTTCACCGAGCCGGCCGCGATTGCCATGACCGTGGCGCATGACAGCCACAACCTGCTCGTCATTGGCAATGATGACGAGCTTATGACCCAGGCGGCAAAGCAGGCCGTCGCCATGCGTGGCGGCGTGGTGGTCGTATCGGCCTCGGGCGAGACACGCTTCCCGCTGCCTATCGCGGGGCTGATGTCTCCAGCCCCGTTTGCAGAGGTGGCTGCGCAGTCCGAGAGCATTAGCCGGGCACTTCAGCAAGCCGGCTGCATGCTGAACAACGCGCTGATGACACTGTCACTGCTCGCGCTGGTCGTTATCCCTGAAATCCGCTTGTCGGATCAGGGGCTTGTCGTGATTGGAGCGGATGGGATCCGCAAGGTGTCTCTTTTCGTGGAAGAGGACGCAGCGGAAGCCTGATAGAATATATTGCCTGGGGGTTGTCCCACAAGGTCTCGTGAAGACCCTGGGGATAGCCCCTGTTTTCTGTATCAGCCTTGATCTGTATACGTGTTCTGAGGGAGGGGCTATTCCGTTTGTTCTATACATGGGTCGACGGCAGAGCGTATAATGTCGGTTTTCCGCCAGAGGATGATTACGTAATGGGCTATGGTCAAGGGTGAAGTATCGACCTTTACAATTGAAAAATGAACACAAAAACGAAGTAGGCGGAATGGTGCTGTACAAGCGAAGCGGTCGCTTTTGTCCCCGGATTTCTCCCCTGATTATATGTTTAATTGAAGAAATCCGGGGGCGGTGGCGATGGGAAGCACCATCCGCCTGCGGAGTGGCACGAGAGGTGACTTTTAAATTCACCTTTTACCTTTTTGCGCTGGCTTCATTCATGTCTGTTACGTAGGGAGCTACCGTAAATGTCTGATCTGTTTCGTGCTGCTTGCGGTATTGCGAAGGAGTCAGACCGTTCCATTTTTTAAAGGTCGCAATAAAATAGCTCAGATTGTCGAAGCCTACGTCGAGTGCAATATCGACCACCTTGCGGTCACTTTGCTCCAGCAGCCTGCAAGCCTTTTGAACCCGATGATAATTGATATATTCAACCGGGCTTTTCTGCACCATTTGTTTGAAGAAACGGCAAAAATGTCCCTCACTCATCCCGATCTCATCAGCGATTTCCCGCAAACGAATGGGTTCATGGGCATGAGTGTTGATGTACGCCAGTGCTTTTTTGATCCGTTCAACCTTGCTGCGTTGACCTGCCATGATGACGTCCTCTCCGTTAGCAGGTCTCATATGTGGATACAGGCTGGCGATCATGCTGTACAGCTGTGCTTTGGTCGTCAGCTCACGGGCAGGTGTATTCTGCTCATGGCTGGTGATGATACGCCGCAACGCGGTCAGCACCTCCTGCTCCCAAGGCTTTACACCACGAATGTGGGCAGGAGGGACAAGCTTTTTGCTGATCAATGGATCAATGAACTGCGTCTGCACTGTATCCTGTGTACGGCTGTGCAGCAAGTTTGGGTGAAACACCACAGCAGAGAATACGCAGCGGGGACTTTTTTTCAAATATCCTGCATGAAGCTCGCCACTATTGACAAAAAGGGCCTCGCCTTCGCAAACCTCCGTATACATCATATCCGTCTGAAATACGGCACTGCCCTGTTCCACGAGAATAAACTCCATTTCCTCATGCCAATGGGACTCCAGCACGCTGTTTCCGTTCAACTGCTCTACGCTCGGATACACGCTGACTGGATACATGGGATTGCCGTGAATCCGGTTTTCCCGCAGCATTTCCCTTTTCAATTCAACCCCTCCTATGCTGTTCATTGATTTATAACGGAATCCGGATTTTTGTAAAATCCTCAAATATCAAAATATTGATACAAAACGTCAAAATAAAAGAAGTAAACCCTTACATAAATCAATATTATTATAGTAAGGATTTCGAAAAAATCCAACAGGCGATTGGAAGTCAACAATTTTAAAGATGAGGACGGAGGAACAAACAGATGAAATTTACAGATGGCTATTGGTTGGTTCGCAAGGGCTATGAAATACAAAATCCTGCTGAAATCCGTGATATTGTGACGGACGATGCTTCCATGACGGTATACGCGGCGACCCACCGGATCGAGCATAAAGGAGATACACTGAATGGAGCATTGCTGAAAGTAACCTACAGCTCGCCTATGCCGAATGTCATTCGGGTGCGTCTGAACCACCATAAAGGACGGGTCCATCATGGACCCGATTTTGAGATTCATACCTTGCCGACAGAAGTGGACATTGCGGTCGATGAGAACGCAGCAGTGCTGAAAAGCGGCGACTTGAGCGTGCGGGTCGGGCGTGGCAAGAGCTGGGACGTAGGCTTTTATGTGGGGGATCGCAAAATCACAGGCAGTGGACATCGAGGACCTGGCTATATTACAGACCCGCAGGAGCAGCCTTTTTTCCGGGAACAGCTGGAACTGGGAATCGGGGAGTATATATACGGCCTTGGGGAGCGGTTCACTCCGTTTGTGAAAAACGGACAAGTGGTCGATATATGGAATGAAGACGGCGGCACGAGCAGTGAGCAGGCGTACAAAAATATCCCATTTTATCTGTCCAACAAAGGGTATGGTGTGTTCGTCAACCACCCTGAAAAGGTATCGTATGAGATCGCATCGGAAAATGTTTCGAAGGTACAGTTTAGCGTCGCCGGCGAATCGTTGGAGTATTTTATTATTGGCGGAGCCAATCCTAAAGAGGTGCTGGATAATTACACCAAGCTGACGGGGAAACCCGCGTTGCCGCCAGCCTGGACCTTTGGTTTGTGGCTGACGACTTCGTTCACGACAGATTATGATGAAGCGACAGTGAATCATTTTGTAGACGGAATGGCTGAGCGGGATTTGCCGCTCTCGGTCTTCCATTTTGACTGCTTCTGGATGAAGGAATACCAATGGTGCGATTTTCAGTGGGATCAAGATATGTTCCCAGACCCGGAAGGCATGCTGCAACGATTGAAAGCGAAGGGCCTCAAAATTTGTGCATGGATCAACCCGTATATTGCAGAAAAATCCATTTTGTTCGATGAAGGCATGGAGAACGGCTATCTGGTCAAAACCGCTGATGGCAGCGTGTGGCAATGGGATATGTGGCAGGCGGGAATGGCGCTGGTTGACTTCACGAACCCGGCTGCAGTGGCCTGGTATCAGGATAAGCTGAAGGGGCTGCTGGATCAGGGCGTGGATTGCTTCAAAACCGACTTTGGCGAGCGTATTCCTACAGATGTGGTTTATTGTGATGGCTCCGATCCGATAAAAATGCATAACTATTATACACATTTGTACAACAAGGCTGTTTTTGATGTACTGGAGGAAAAACTGGGTAAAAATGAAGCGGCGTTATTTGCGCGTTCTGCTACAGCCGGGGGACAACAATTTCCGGTTCACTGGGGCGGCGACTGCTCGTCGACATATGAGTCGATGGCAGAATCACTGCGGGGCGGCCTATCGCTTGGCTTGAGCGGCTTTGGCTTCTGGAGCCATGACATTAGCGGCTTTGAGCTAACGGCTGCGCCGGACGTGTACAAACGGTGGGTACAGTTTGGACTTTTGTCCTCCCATAGCCGTCTGCACGGGAATGAGTCATACCGCGTGCCTTGGCTGTTCGATGAAGAATCGGTAGACGTAGTGCGTAGCTTTACCAAACTCAAATGCTCGCTGATGCCGTACCTGTACTCGTCGGCTGTGGAATCCTCGGTGAAGGGATTGCCGATGATGCGGGCTATGGTACTGGAGTTCCCGCAGGACCCAACCTGTGCAACGCTGGACCTGCAATACATGCTGGGAGATTCTATCCTGGTGGCCCCGATCTTTAATAAAGTAGGGGACGTACAGTATTACGTACCAGAGGGTCAGTGGACCAACTTATTGACAAATGAAAGCGTAACAGGTGGGCGCTGGGTCAACGAGCATCACGATTTTACAACCCTGCCTGTACTTGTAAAGCCGAATACGCTGCTCGCGATCGGTCATGAGGACAGCCGCCCGGATTATGATTACGCGGAGCAAGTGTCACTCCATTTGTTTGAGCTCGGTGAAGGCCAGCAGGCTCGGACCGTTATCGTAAATACGTCAGGTCAGGAAGAACTGACGGTCACTGCCAGCCGCAAGGGTTCGATCATTACGGCAAAGGCAGAGGGTGCTGTTAAGCCTTGGTCGTTAGTTCTACGTGGAATCCACGGGGCTGTTCAAGTGGAAGGCGGCAGCAGCCGAACGGGGGAGCAGGGGGTAATCATTACACCCGCCTCCAGCGGACAGCAGGAGCTTATTATTCACTTGGGCTAGGTAAAAGCGCTCGTTCGCCGGTAAAAATGGCATAGTATCATTTGCATAGTATGGCGAGTGAATCGCAGAAAAGGGTTTGCCTGATTAAACGGGCAGACCCTTTTTTGCACTTGGGTTGTCTATTAGGGGGATTTTCAACTTTGATTGTGATGTACCGTCTATGCTTGCTGGAGCAGCAGCGGTACAATATACTGCCGGAAAATATCCACAGGGGTTCGTTTCTTTTTGAATTTATCGGCAGTAACGACAACTACCATATCATATGACGGGACGACAACGATATATTGACCACCAAAGCCGAGTGCGTAATAATATTGCGTTTCAGTGCTTTTTGCTGTTTTGTCTAAACCTGTATCCTCCAAAAAGGAAGAGGTCCACCAGTGCCAGCCGTAAAATGCTTTTTGTGGTTTGACGGCCGGAAGGAACGGACGAGTGGAGTAACGGACCGTCTCCTTTTGGATGAGCTGGCGTCCGTCCCAGCCTCCTTCGTTCAGATAAAGCCGTCCGAATTTGAGCATGTCCATCGGCTTGAGATGTAGCCCGAAGCCTCCAGTATGAGTGCCTTGAGGGTCGGTTTCCCAATAATAGCTTTCGATACCGAGTGGTTGGAATAATTGCTGCTCGGCGAATTCAGCTACTGTTTGTCCGCAAGCATGACGCAGTATGGTGGCCAAAAGCTGGGAACAGCCAGAACTGTACTCCATTCGTGTACCCGGTAGATCTGATAATGGCTGCGAAAGTACAAATTGTACCCAATCAGACGTTTTGCTCATGGTCGGAAAAGAATTTTGTCCGCCAAATTCCGTCCAGTTAAAGCCTGCTGACATCGTTAGTAGATGCTCAATCGTAATTTCACGCTTTTGAGGGTCACTGTCTTCAGCCAGTCTCGGGAAAAATTCGAGGATCGGCGTATCCGATTGGGGTACGATTTGCTGGTCGATGGCGATACTGACTAATGCCGACAATACGCTTTTAGTACAGGAATTTATTTTATAGAGTTCGCTTGTGGTTGCAGGCTCACGATAGTATTCCAATATCATCTTCCCCTGTTGCTCAATCAGGCAACTACGGGTTTCCAGCTCGTGAAGCTCGTGAATAAGCGAAGTAAGCTCCAAACTTTTCATACAGGTCCTCCTTGAGGCTTATGGCATACAAAAACATAGTATATCATTTTAAACATTTAAATCCGACAAATAAAAGCAAGAAAACTTCAAAAATATGCTGAATTAAACGATATATAATAGGTTGACATTTTATTCAGACATAACTGGGGGATCGATTTATGAATTTAACAATTAAGGCCAAAATGATTCTTAGCGCGCTGCTAATTCCAGGTGTGATTGCGGCCATGCTGCTGACAAATTACATCTTAAGCGTACATAGCGAGAACGAGTACAAGGATATTTTGAACCGTGAGGAGACGATTGCGTATAACTCAAAGTCGCTTCAATTTTTGCTGAACGGGATATCCAATGATGAACGGGGATATTTACTGACTCGGGACGAGCAGTACGGGCGAGAGATCGACAACAAACAGAGTGAAATTGTAAAGCTGCTGCAGCAGACGGAAGCTTTGCTGGGTACAGGCAGTGAGGATATGAAGAAAAAGATGGCTGATCTCAAGACAGGGATCAATGGCTATATGAACCAGGTTCATAGCTTAATGAACACAGCGGGGTATCGGAGTACAAGAAGCACGTTCCCGCCGTTTTCCGATTTGCTGGGTGATTTTGAAAATGAACGGGTTCTGCGCAAGCAGCTTGATGTTAAGATGTTAGCCTTCGTCAAGGCTCAAGATGACATGGTGACCGTGAAAGTGCAACAGGCACATCAAACGATGACCAACACGACCTTGATCACGAGTATTGTAGGACTTCTTATTATTATTTACAGTATTGCTCAATCTATCATTTTGATTCGTTCCATTCGACCGTTGCACCATATGAACGAGCAGTTGCTGGAAATGTCAAAAGGCGGAGGAGATTTGCGCGGCCGACTTGATATTATGTCCAAAGACGAGATCGGTATGATTGCCAGCTCTTACAATAAGCTGATCGAGGGATTTCGCAATATTATAGTGGATGCCCAGGATACGGCGCGTACATTATCCGTCACCGCTGAGCGGGTTAGCGTAAATACCGGGGAAATGAACCAGGCCAATCGTCATACTTCCGGGATCATGGAAGAGCTTGCGTCTGGTATGGAGCATCAGGTCGATGATATTGCACGAACCACAGATACCGTGAAGGAGCTTGCCCATGAACTGGAGCATATTGCAGTGACAAGCCAGCAGGTGTACGAGCTGTCTGATACGGTTACTAAAGAAGCGGCAGCGGGGGAACAATCGATAGGTCAGGCCATGCGTCAAATGGTAAAAGTCAGCGAAAGTGTAGACAGCTCTGCACAAGCTGTACGTTTGCTCAGTGAACAGGCCGAGCAGATTGGAATGATCGGCTCCGTCATTACCGGAATTGCCAAGCAGACAGGAATGCTTGCGCTTAACGCGTCCATTGAAGCGGCAAGAGCGGGAGAGCAGGGCAAAGGCTTTGCTGTGGTTGCCTCAGAGGTAAGAAGATTGGCCGAGCAGGTAACGGTCTCGGCAGCGGAAATCACACATTTTGTGCAAAATATTCAGGATCATGTCGGGAATGTGTCATCAAGTATGGAGGCCGGGACAGTTGAAGTGCAGTCCGGTGTAAAGGTCATGCAATCCGCTGAAACAGCATTTCGTCAGATTGGAAGCTCCATTCACCAGGTCAGCGAACAGATTCACGGTGTAAATCGGTCAGTGGAGCAGATGTCGGGCAGCTCAGAACGGATGGTAGAAGCCGTAGAACGCATCCGCGAGGTTGCGGAGCGGTCGGCAGGGGGAACGCAGAGCGTCAGCGCAGCGGCTGAGGAGCAGCAGGCTTCCATGGAGGAAATTGCATCATCCATTCACACGCTGGCGGATATGTCGCAGCTCCTGAATGCAAGGGTCGGAGGATTTAAGGTATAGCCGCATAAATCTACACCTATGTAAACACAATAATACCTGTTCCAAGAATCTGTACAGCTGTGTTATTACTTGTACAAAGGTGGTAACGGGATGCAACAAAATAAAGGAATCCTGCTTGCATTAGGTTCCATCCCGCTGATGATGACGCTGGGTAATTCGATGCTGATTCCTGTATTACCGGAAATTGGACGTAAGCTGCATGTAAATTCTTTACGCATTAGCATGCTGATTACGGTATATGCGGTGGTGGCTATTTTGCTGATTCCGATTGCAGGCTATCTCTCCGACCGATATGGACGCAAAGCGGTGATCGTTCCCAGCTTGGTGCTGACGGTCATAGGAGGGGGGATTTCTGCAGCGGGAGCATGGCTGCCTCAAGATATGGCAGCGTATTGGACCATTATAGGAGGTCGCCTGCTTCAGGGAGCGGGAGCGGCAGGAGCTTTTCCAATCGTCATTCCGCTTGTGGGTGATCTGTACGAGGATGAGAATGAGGCCAGCAAGAACCTGGGTGTGGTCGAGACCTATAATACATTCGGAAAAGTGTTAAGTCCGATACTCGGTGCCGCATTGGGAGCAGTTCTGTGGTTTTTGCCACTGGCGGTGATTCCGGTCCTCTGTCTGATTTCGCTTATTTTAGTGCTTTGGCTGATCCATGTGCCCAAGCGTAAGAATCAACCGACTACGTTTCGGGAGTTTGCTGGAAAAGTAAAGCAGGTGCTTGCCGAAAAAGGACGCTGGCTATATGCTATTTTTGCTATGGGCGGTATTTGTATGTTCGTCATTTTTGGCGTCTTATTCTACCTATCCGACATACTGGAAAGCCGTTACCACCTTCATGGAGTCTGGAAGGGCTTTGTGCTGGCCATACCGCTGATTTCCCTTTGTCTGTGCTCTTATTTGGGAGGCAAGATCATTGGCAAGCATAAGAAGCGCATGAAATGGATTGGCTTGAGCGGTTTGGCGATATTGACGATCAGCTTTGGTATTCTCGGATTTTTTGAAAATATCTACGTGGTGATCGGATTGTTTACTCTAGGGGGCGGGGGAATTGGGCTGGCACTGCCTTGTTTGGATGCCTTAATTACAAAGGGGATTGAAAAAGAGGAGCGCGGAACCATTACTGCCTTGTACAGCAGCATGCGCTTTGTCGGGGTGTCGTTAGGTCCACCGGTTGTATCCTTACTGCAGGGTCGCAGTGGACATGGTCTGCTCTTTGGCGTAATGGCCGGAGTGGGAGGGGTGGCCGCTCTGTTAATGCTGTTTGCAGTCAAACCGGAGCAGGATGAAACGGCAGATGACGCATCCGTTAATCGTATGAAAACGACCGAAGGGTCAACAGGAGTGATGCGAGATAAGCCGCTTTCTTCCAAGCTAAGACGCAAAACTCCTGCTAAATAAAAGCATATATTTCTAAATGAAAAAGCATCCGAAACCATAAAGCATGGCAACGGATGCTTTTTTTAGATTACCCCTCAAGAGGCACTTGCGTTTCAGATTTGCGGCTTGCGATGATTTGCATGACATAGATCAGCAGGAACAGCACAATAAACAGCGAGGAAAGACGATACATCCACGCATAATCACTTGCTTTGGCGATAATGCCGAGGATAAGCGCTCCGGCAGCAATTCCGAAATCAAGGGAATTGAGAAACATACCGTTTGCCATGCCTCTCTGCTTGGGAGATACGACCTGAATCATCCAGGTTTGCAGGGTTGGTTGCATGATGCCGTAACCGATACCGTAGCAAAATGCAGACAGATACATGAGGGCGTCACTGTGTGCGTAGGAAAGCAGGATCAGACCGCCCATCAGAAACAATGATCCGGGAATGAGCAGTGATTTTGCCCCTTTTTTATCATAAATACGACCCGAGAAGGGACGCACAATCAGTACGGATATCGCATTAAACAGAAAAAAGTAGGCAGGGTGCGAAAGATGGGCTTCATCCCCGTAAAGCGCCATAAAGCTGATTAATCCGCCATAGGTGATCGACATCAGCATATTCAGCAAAGCGGGAATCCATAATTTGCGGTTCAATGCTGGTTTTCGTCCCTCTTCCAAAGGAACCATCGGCGGCTCGATATGCCCTTTGGGCAATGTACGAACCAGCCAGTAAGCCAGTGGAAAAATAACAACAATCACGGCTGATGTCGTAAATACAAGCAGGTTAAAGCTGCCGTTTTGCAGCATGGATATGCCTATGGTCGGTCCAATGGACATGGCTAAGCTGGTGGACAAACTGAAAAATCCCATCCCTTCACCAAGTCGTTTGGACGGGATCACTTCAGTGGCCATCGTTGGAAAGGCAGTGCTGCTCATGCCAAAGCCAATCCCAAACAGCATTCGCATGAGCAGCAGCACTGCAATCGTTGGTGAAACACTGTATCCCAGCGTTCCTATGAGAGCAAACAGCAGTCCGATGAAAATCAGGGCGCTGCGATGTCCTTTTTCCAGCATACGTGCAGAAAAAAGCCTTGCTACAATTGCGCTTAATGCGAACAACGTCGTCACAAGACTAACCTGAACGGAAGTGGCATGGAATGCATTTTTCACATAGGAAGGAATGGAAGATACGATCATCTGTAATTCCAGAAATAAAAATAGATTGGAGACCGTTAGAACGATAAATTCCTTGGTCCAAAGAGGTTGCTTGCCTTGTTGCATATTAATCGTTCTCTCCTTGTTGCTCTGATTCGCTTATGTTGGCGTGAATTTGTAAAAGCGTTTGGCGGAATTGCTGTAGCTCGTCAGAAGAAATACCCTTTACAAAATCGAGGTTGACATCACGTTCGACAGGAAGTGTCTTCTCAACCAGCTGGCGTCCCGCCTCAGTCAAATGAAGCAAATAGGCCCGACGGTCCTGGGGACTATTCACACGTCGCACCCAGCCCTTCTTGTCGAGCAAATCAATAATTCGAGTCGTGGTGGGCTGATCCTTTACCGCCTTGGCTGCAATTTCCTTCTGATTTAAACCCTCGGACTGGTAGATTTGGTACAGAACCAACCATTGCTCTGGGGAAATATCATAAGGTTTAAGGGAAAGTGAGAGCTGCTGACTCATTTTGCGATGGGTAATCCCCAGCAGCATGCCAATAGGTAAGTCATTCATAAGCTACCCCTTTCTATTTTTTCCCTAAATAAATTATTCCGAAATCAATTAATTGTTAAAACAATTATATGTAAAACAAATTGTTTTGTCAAAAAAATTTGTGTAAGGAGGGAAGTGATGAATGTTGCCAATGCAGCTACCTTGAGGGAGGGAGAGGGGGAATGAGCAAAAAACAGCCCGCAGTATACGGGCTGTTCGTGTAACGCAATATAGTTTGCCATCCATGGCGAATTAAGCCTTAGGTACCGTTTCCCAGTCCTTCAGGAAGCGTTCAATACCGCTGTCTGTCAGTGGGTGCTTCCACAGGGAAGGAAGCAAGGAGCCTGGAATGGTGGCGATATGCGCGCCAGCCAGAGCAGCATCTTCCACATGCTTGATGTTACGGATCGAAGCTGCGATGATTTCGGATTTCAGATCATGGAAATCCAAAATTTGTCTCAGATCACGAATCAGCTTCATACCGTCAACAGCAATATCGTCCAGACGGCCTACGAATGGGCTGATAAAAGTAGCGCCAGCTTTGGCAGCCATCAGACCTTGAGCTGCGGAGAAAATCAGTGTTACATTCGTTTTGATTCCGTTCTTGGTCAGCTCGTTACAAGCGTACAAGCCGTCTTCGGTCATAGGCAGCTTGATAACGACGTTAGGTGCCCATTTCGCAATGTCATAAGCTTCCTTGAGCATATCTTCAGCCTTCAGGCCAATAACCTCAGCACTTACAGGGCCTTCGACGATACTGCAAATCTCCTGAATGACTTCCTTGAACACTCGGCCTTCCTTGGCGATCAGCGAAGGGTTCGTTGTTACACCATCAACCAGACCCAAACGTTCAATACGTTTGATTTCTTCAATGTTACCAGTATCCAAGAAAAATTTCATTTGATTTCCTCCTCAGGGTTATATCATACATAATACATATCAAGCACGATGTGCATGAACATATTTAAATGTAGCTTATTGCACACGTTAAACTTATAATTAGTATGTATTACATGTTTAATTGTGACACATTTTAAATTTGAAAACAAGCGCTACATGATTAAAATTTGATGAATTGTCGGAAAATGCTGAAATTTGCCGATCTATGCTCATCTATAATGTATTCTACCCCATTCTATAAGGAGGTAATCATGATTCAACTGTCCGAAAGACAGCGTGAAATCGTTGATATTGTCCAGCGCCTGGCGCCTGTTACGGGGGATAAAATTGCCGAAGAGCTGGGGCTGACACGACCGACGCTCCGGTCTGATCTGGCTTTGCTCGTGATGCTTGGGCTGGTAGATGCCAAGCCCAAGGTAGGGTACTTGCCAGGGCGTTACCCCAAATATGATAGCCATGTCGGCAGCATGCTGAAAAAGCTGACTGTGGCTGATATACTTAGTGAACCGATCTTGATATCCGGCGATGCTACCGCCTATGATGCCGTGTTGATGCTATTTCAGCAAAATACAGGCACGCTAATGGTTACAGGGGAGGAGCAGGAGTTCATTGGCATTGTTACCCGCAAGGATTTGCTGAAGGTCATGCTGGGGCATACCGATCTTCACACTGTTCCCGTGACTATGGCTATGACGCGACGGGCACAGATGACAACGCTGCTTCCGGGGGATTCATTGCTGGACGCCATATCGAGGCTGGTGCGTCATCAGGTCAATTGCCTTCCGGTTCTGGACGAGCAATATGCCTACCCAACTCAAATTAAGGGCCTGGTGGGACGGGTTACAAAAACGGACATCATGAACGCCATTTTGAGCCTGACGGAGGAAAGGACATAAAACAATAAGGGGGCCTTATATGTACTGGTTGGCCATGCTGACGATGCTGATTGACCATGTCGGACTTGTGTTTTTCCCGGCAGATCCGGCTTGGAGAATTGCTGGCAGGCTTGCTTTTCCCATTTATGCGTACGCGCTGTATTTGGGGTATGCCCGGACAAGAGATATGCGAAGCTACATGCTCCGTCTACTTGGGCTCGCCCTGATTTCCCAATTACCCTATATGCTGGCATTTGATGTGTACAGGCCGAATGTAGTCTGGACGCTGTTGGCTTCATTGCTGGCGCTGGCTGCTGCGTCCCGCTTGAAGCATTGGGCTGCAATTACGTGCCTGTATGTCCTGACAGCTCTGATCATGGAGCTTAGCATGATGGATTACGGAGCCTATGGGCTGCTGCTTGTCCTTATATATCGGTATACACGTTCATCTATGATGGTTGCTGCCCATTTTGCTTTGAACGTGGTGTATGATCTGGTGCACCATGCGAATATCCAGCATTTTAGTCTGCTGTCCAGCATTCTGATTGCCTGTTTTGCAGCCGGAGAGAGCGGATTTTATAATCGGGTTCCGCGTTGGCTGTGGCGCAGCTTTTACCCGGTGCATTTGGCTGTTATTGCGGCGATTCGCATTTGGCCCTAAATTTTATCTCATCAACCCAAAAGAACCTTTAAACCAGAGCATAGGGACGGGAATGACCCCACACATGGTTTAAAGGTTCTTTTTGATCTTGAAATGAGCTAGACAACGGTTTTATGATACCTTGTTGGGACCTTGGGCAAATGGCAATGGCCGAAGGGGAGCACCCTCCTTCATATATTGCACCAAGACTTCCGGGATGTTGTGTATTCCGCCTGCATTGACGCGGTAGCCATTCGTCTGTCCCGGTGAATTAATGCCACGTTTCACCGTGAACGTGACGTCTATGCCCAGGGAACGGCAAATCTTTAGTGTTTCCTCAGTATATCCGCCATAAGGAAAAGCAAGTACCTTCTGATCATTGTGCAGATGCTTGAACAGCTTCTTATCAGCCGTATCCAGATCGGTGTAAACTCGCTGTTTAAACTCATCCTCGGTTTCCATCCGTCCCAGCTTTTTCGAATACATCGGACCCATTAAAAGCGGCTTCTGCTTGGTACGTGCTGTATTGGAGTATCCATACGCATGCTGGTCATTGGTATGATTATAAAAATCAATCCCTTCGGCATGCATTTGCTGAATTTGATCCCATGTCAGCTTTCGAATACCAATGTGCTTGGGATTGCTGATTGTGGATGTGATGAGAAAATTGGTTGCCGGTACGCGGTACGCTTTTAACACGGGAAAGGTGTCCGTATAAAAGGATTCATAGCCATCGTCGAATGTCATGAGTACCGCATTATCGGGAACCTTGGCTTTATGTAAAATAAAGTTCGTATATTCTTTCATCGTAATCCAGCGGAAGCCGTTCGCTTTCATTTCGTCCAATTGCTTCGTAAAATTACTGAGCTTCAGTGCACCGGGATCAGGCGGGGACTTGGTCACCTCATGATACATCAGGACAATGACTTTGTTCTGGTAATATACTTTATCCGGTGTAGGCGTCAGCGAGAATAGATGGCGTACCAGTCGATCCGCATTAGCCGTGCGTGTACGGTGAGTCCCTTTAACTGCAGGCGTATGATAAATGGCACGTGCTTCATACACCAAAATTCCTAAAACAGCGATTAAGCTCATAATCAGTAGTGCTCTTTTAAATATAGTGCGTTTCATTTGAATGACATCCCCCGCATGCAAAAAATTCTGAGTATTGAGGTTTAATACTAAAGATGAAACTAGCAAAATCTAGTCTATCATACCTAATACACGCGGGGGAAATATCACAACTTTGTTACCTCTGTGTTGCTTTTGCGGATACCGATGATGAAGCCGGGAAATAACCGATCTCGACGGCATGTTGGATCATGTTTCGAATAAAATTCAGATCGGTTACCGGGCATTGGACGCCAGCCTGCTCCAGCAGAGACGTGGTTACAGTGCATCCGTACCGATAAGCAGAATCCTTGGCTCCGTCGCCTTCAAGCTGCCCCATAGCGAGGTGGAGTGCATCCTCCTGAATACCGGAAGACGGATTCAGCAGCCAAGCACTGTAATCGTCAAAAGGCAGGGTTTCCACAGCATAGCCCAGCTTGTTTACCATAGCAATCAGCTCGTCATACGGAAGCGGGTTCGGATTGCAGATATGGAAAATGCGGTTCGAGCTTTTTTGGTGAACGGACAGCTCTACGATCGCGCGGCTGGCATAATCAATCGGCGTGAAGTCTGTATGCCAATCGGCCTGCGGCGCCTTGCCCAGCAGCAGCATCGCTTTGATCATACGATAGTAGGCGTTGCTGTCGATATTGCGCTGGAAGCGTCCGTTCGCCGAGTGGGCCGTCAAATTACCTGCACGATAGATGGAGACAGGCGTACCTGCTTGAGCCGCATGGAACAACAGCTTTTCTGCCGCCAGTTTACTGTTCGTGTACAGGTTGTCCACGCTCAGATCATCCGTGAAGGAAGACAGATCCAATACGGATTCCCATTTTCCCTCGTTTGCCAGATCCTCCGGTATGCCCATTGTTGAGACATGATGGAAGGATACTCCCGGCTTCGCTTGGGCGATTTTTAGCAGCTCCAGTGTCCCGGTCACATTTGTACGATCAAAGGTTGCTGAATCACCAAAATGGCGGACGTCAGCGGCGCTGTGAATGATGCCGTCGATTAGATGCTCCAGCATATGGCGGTCTACGGAAGAGAGGCCAAGGTCTGCCTGCTCCAGATCTCCATATACGGGTTGGACTCGTCCCTTGATCAAGTCAGAGATACCGGGTCCGAAATATCCTGTCATGACAGATTGAATACGCTCAATACCGCATGGACCGTCCTGGGAAGGGCGTACCATCGCGTATACTTGGGCTTCTGTCCGTTGAAGCAGGTCATACAAAATGTGTGAACCAAGATAGCCTGTAGCTCCGGTCAACAAAATAACACGCATGTCGCGCACTTCAGCGATATCCGAATTGCTGGACAGCTCAATCGGATGCTCATTCAGGTCTGTTTTTTCTTGAGGAACCGTCACTGCTTTGCGTAGTGGCGCTTGTTCTGTACCTAATTGCTCCACGTATTCTGCAAGCTCACGAATGGTTTTATAGCGGAAAAAATCTCCGATACGCAGTGCGCCATAACGCGGCTTCAAAATAGCCAGTACATGAATGACACGAAGCGAATCGCCCCCGATCAGGAAGAAATCATCGGTTGCGCCAATATTGTTTTTGCCAAGCACCTGTGCCCATGCTTCCGCAATGAGCGTTTCGGTCCCTTCCCGGACAGGCTCTCCGCCAAATGAAAGGTCAGGTACTTCGGGAAGTGGGAGCAGGGCCAGCTTTTTCCGGTCAATCTTGCCAGTCGGTGAAATCGGCATGGCTTCCAGATGCACGACATGGCTCGGTACAAAATAGGAGGGCAGCTTGCTCCCGATATAAGACTGAATCACGTCCTGCGGGATGGATTGTCCGTCTGAAGTGGTGAAATAGCCCACCAGCATATTTTGATCCGTATGATCCTTGACGGCTACGACCGCCACGTCCTGAACGCCCGGATGTTTGGAGAAGTGGTCCTCGATCTCCCCAATTTCGATCCGGTTTCCCCGAATTTTGAGCTGCGAATCCTTCCGGCTTACGTATTCAATCGTGCCGTCTGGCAGCAGCTTGGCGATATCACCCGAGCGGTACATTTTTTCACCCGGAGCAAAAGGGTTGTCCACGAACGATTGGGCTGTACGCTCCGGCTGATGGAGGTAGCCATGGGCCAACGCAGGAGTAGCAATGCACACTTCACCTGGAATATTGACAGGGCACAGCTTGTTATCCTCGTTGACGATGTAGACTTTGTAATTGTAGATAGGTTTGCCGATCGGAATGTTAACGACATGCTCAGGCACAGCACCACGAACACGGTGGGTCGTCGTCGCCACGGTGCACTCGGTCGGTCCATATACGTTGACAATGTCTGTATCTGTACCGAATTTGCGCTGGAACGCTCGAACCTGTGAGCCGTACAGCGCTTCGCCTGCCACGGTAACAATCCGTACTTTGGCGAGTTTGCGATAGCCTTCGTCTGATAAGTACGTAGACAGCTGATTAAAGAATACAGTTGGCAAAATGGTAATAATCGTCGTACCGGTACGTGCGATGGCTTCTGCGAATTCTTCAACAGATACACGTTCTTCGGAAGACAGCAGATACAGCTTTGCACCGTAGAACAAGGCTCCAATCGTATCCCAAACAGATGCATCAAAGCTATAGGTCGCGAATTGGGTCAATACATCCTGAGATGTGATATCGCAATCGCGTTGCACAACAGCCCCCAGGTTAACGACCCCGCGGTGAGCGATCAAGGCACCTTTCGGTTTGCCTGTCGAGCCGGATGTATAGATAACATATGCGAGATCATCCGGACCTACGTTAATGTTCGGATTGCTTGCTGCATAACCTGCCAGGGGTCCGTTAATGGCTAGAATTTCTTTTACTGTCTCAATGGAGCCGCACAGTTCAGTCGCTTGCTCCATCAGTGCAGAAGTCGTCAGGACAAAGGGAGAACGCGTATCCTCGACGATGTAGCTACTCCGGTCAGCGGGGTGGGCTGGATCGACAGGTACGTACACACCACCGGCTTTCAGGATACCGAGCAGGGAAATAACGGTCTCCAGGCTTCGTTCCATGAAGATGGTCACGAATTCGCCTTTGGCAAGACCCTTGGATAGCAACACACGTGCGACCTGATTAGCACGTTCGTTCAGCTCACGGTACGTATACTCTCCGGCGTGGGAAGCAATAGCCGGACGATCAGGATATTGTGAAGCCGCCTCCTCAAACATTCCGTGAATGGTTTGATGCTCAGGATACTTCACGACTGTGTTATTTAAAGCTTCATGAGCAGCCCGATCGGCATCAGACAATATGTCAATTGAATTCACAAGGGCAAGGCTGCTGGTTAGTGCGCCACGCAGAAGGGCTTCGAAATATTCCGCATACCGGACAATCGTTGTTTCCAGAAGGAGTGAATCATCATACCGTATCTGTATTTGATAAGAGCCGCTGTTTTCGCTGACAGCCCAGTCCATAATACGGGATTCTGCACCGCCGTCTGTAGGCAGATTTGCCGAGAATGACGTATCGGCTTGCGGTTCTGCCAGGTAAGCGTCGGACTTACGAAGCATTTCCTGAAACAAGCCTGTCAGTTCATGGAAAGTCGTTTCCTTTTCGATCGTCAGTGAGGCTGTAAGCAGACCCGATTGAGGCACAAAAGTAGAAAAAGAAACTTCTTCTTCTGCGGACAGACGGTATACCCATGCGGTATACGCTGATAATAGCAACGCGTGTTTGACTTCCGCTGCTGTTTGCTGGTTCAGCAGCTCAGAGATGGACGGTTCTAGCTCTACTCGATAAGTAGAGTATGTATGCTTGCGTTGTATACGTGCAAAATCCAAGGGAACCAGGAACGGGGACGGCGCTGTTTGTGAACTGTTTTGTAGTATTGAAACCATTACGCTTACCTCCTGAATGTTTGATATCTTCATATATGGATAAAGCCAGAAATGCCTCCCATCCCTTCAAATGCATGAACAGGAGGGAGGCATTACTGAGCGACTTGTTTATGAAAAACATTGGAGTCGATAGAATGATTGTTATGATTTGGTACGGTTGGTGTCCTTAATTTTAAAATAAGAAGTAATTTCTTGGAGCTCTTCAGACATAGACGACAATTTATAGGACGAATCTATGATGGAGTCCAGAGAAGCTTTTTGTTCATCAACCGTTTGTGCAATATGAATGCTGTTGTCAGCTGTTTTGCTTACGGTGGAGGAGAGGTCGTCTGCCGTTGCTGTCATTTCTTGTGTACCCGCAGAAATTTCCTCTGTTGCACTGGATACTTCCTGAATTTGCATTGCTACATTTTTAGTTGCTTGCAAAATGTCACTGAACAGCTCGCCGGCTTGTCCAGCTACAACGATCCCATTCTGAACTTCAATGTTACCTTTCTCCATGGAAATTACGGCTTGTCCGATTTCACTTTGGATTTCTTCTATTAGGGTTGTAATTTGTTTGGTTGCTTCCGCTGATTGTTCTGCTAACTTGCGAACCTCACTGGCAACGACGGCAAAGCCTTTGCCTTCTTCACCGACACGTGCTGCTTCAATAGAAGCATTCAAGGCAAGCAGATTCGTCTGGCTGGAAATGCCAGAAATCGTACCGATAATGTTACCAATTTCTTGCGAACGGTTATCAAGCAGCTTGATGATGCGGGATGTATTGGTAACAGAGTCTGTAATTAAATGCATTTGTGAAGAAACCTTGCCTATAATTTCGTTACCTTCGTTAGAGCGCTTCTCGACCGAATTTGCTTCTTCTGCAACAGTAGTAGAGCTGGCTGCGATATTTTGGATGACCGAAGCCATTTCAGACATGGCTCGTGCACTATCCCCCGTTGCTTTTTCTTGTGCGCGGATGTTATTCGTAATTTCATTGATATTCTGATTTATAATGTTTGAATTAACACCGTTTTGTTCGCAGATTGCGAGTAGTTCCTTCGCCGATTCATTGACTTCATCCGTTGTCTGCTTCACTTTGGTCATGATGCTGTTAATATGGCTTACCATGTCATTAAAGTTCTGATTCACGAGTCCCAAATCATCCTGGCCTGCATGAATTTGAACATCCAGGTTTCCTTGGCTTACTTCACTGATACCGTACATGAGTTGCTTGATCGGCGTCAACGTACGTCTTACAACCCAATATTGAAGTACCAGACAGATCAGCAGGAAAATGACCAAAATGGTAGCACCGCTAATGAGCAGCTTGGTCAATCCGGCAGGTACAGCACTGGCATCTGCATCGACAGCAAAATATGCAAAGATTTTGCCACTTGGATCTTTAATCGGAGTCATCAAAGTGGTCCATGTACCAAAAGAGTCATCGTAGAAGCTGGTGAAGGTTGGTTTGCCGCTGTCTAGCATATCGGCTACGCCTACCACCACAACGTTAGGCTGTTGGTACATAGCGCCAACACCCATTTTATCTTTTTCAAATGATTCTCTCAGATCGGTCGGCATCGCAACAATGGATGTCTGATCGCCGCCTTCCAGTTCCGTCCCGAAAATATAGGCATGAGCGATATTCGGATTCGTTGCCATAATATTATCCAGGTAGGCACGGAGTTTGGCTTGAACGGGTCCGTCATAATTTTTTTCTTGAACGGCTTGGGATACTTCATCCGCCTTAATGCCTTGGGCCCACTTCAATGTGATTTTCTCTACTTGCCCGTGCAGTTGGTCTATCAAAATCGTACGCTGGATCAGATAGCTGGACACGATGAGGACTAGCCCGATCAATACGATGTTGAAGAATGATAATAATAAGTTCTTGGTGAAGAATGATAAGCTACTCCACTTTTTCAAAATGCTCACTCCCTGGTTGTATTTTTGTATATGGTGTTGAACCGCTTATCTAATGAGATAATCAAGTTCCCCTTACAAACGGAATAATGGAGTTAATAGACCCTTGATTTTTATGTATTAGGTCTTTAGTCCTTCTAAATAACAAGTATGTATCCCTATATATATGTCGTACAAAAAGCCCATGAAATGAATACCTTATAACATAAAAAAAATAAATTTTAATAGGTAAACGCTGTGTGTGTTTCAGTATTTTCCAATTTATACTTCAACTTGAAAATCGAATTCATTTCAGTACATAAGTGACTATTCAACAGAAACTATCATACTTTATAATAGAGTTAATTGCACTGTCAATTTGGTACATTTTTCATAGCAGGCGTCCTAAATGCCCGATTTGTCGCGTTTTTTGTGAATTGTTTGCAATATGAGTCAATATAACTATGTATAGAGAAGAGGGAGGAGAAGAATGTCCAAGCTTACGATTGTAAAGGTTAAGAGTGACCATGCGGATCTGCATGAATTAATTCAAAAGCTGGATGAGGACTTGCTGAAAAGGTATCCTGCCGACGAAATTTATTTGGTTGATTTTTCCAATCCGAAAGTGAAGGAAATGATTTTCGCTGTTGTGTACATGGATGCAAAACCTGTTGCTTGTGGAGGACTTAGACCTATAGATGCAGAAGCGATGGAGCTTAAAAGATTTTATGTCGATCCCTCTTATCGCAGGCAAGGAATTGCTGTCAGTCTGTTATCCTTTTTGGAGGATGAGGCTCGAAAGCGGGGAACCTTAAGGATTAAGCTGGAGACCGGCGCGGCTCAACCTGAAGCGATTGCTCTTTATACGAAGCAGGGTTACGAGCCGATTGAACGATTCGGCGAGTATGAACACGATGTTAACAGTCTTTGTTATGGTAAAAAGCTGCATCTGTCTTTATAAAACGTTTTCATATACAATGAATAGTGAACCAATACTAGCCTATATAGCAGGAGAGATGAGCATGAATTTAAAGCAAAAAGCGGCTGAAAAAGCAGTAGAGGCGATTCAGGATGGCATGAAAGTAGGACTTGGTACAGGCTCGACAGCTTATTGGGCCATTCAAAAAATCGGTGAGCGTGTAGCGCAAGGATTACATATACAGGCTGTAGCTACATCCCAAGCCTCGGAGGATTTGGCCAGAGAACTGGGAATTCCCATCATTCCGTTTGATCAGATTGGAAGGCTCGACGTTACTATTGATGGAGCAGACGAAGTAAATGAGCAACTGGTGCTGGTGAAGGGCGGGGGCGGAGCTCTATTGAGAGAAAAAATTGTGGAAAGCAACAGCGACCGATTAATCATTATTGTGGATGAGTCCAAGGATGTAAAGGTGCTAGGTACATTTCCTCTGCCTGTTGAAGTCGTACCTTTTGCCAGTGAATGGACGTTGGAGGCTTTGCGGCAGACAGGCTGCCAAGCGGAATGGCGTATCCAGGACGGGGAGCGCTACCTGACGGATAACGGTAATTATATTGCCGATTGCCGCTATGGAACGATTGAGAACCCGCAAGAGCTGGAAATCCGCTTGAATCAAATCCCGGGGGTCGTCGAAAACGGGTTGTTCATTAATATGGCGGATCAGGTCATTATCGCACGAGCCAATGGACAGATCGACATCCGTAACAAGTAATGGCGGGTACCCGGCTGCTTCGTAATGTGGCATTTGTGCTATTCATTTTATATACAGCGCTTCTGCTATACTGGATGTTTCTCGGGTTTGGGCGTACCCTGCGACCGGGACCTCCGTATTCGTACAATATCGTTCCGTTTGATACAATTAGACAATATTGTCGGGCGATGCAGTCGTTCCCTTTTCGGGTATGGGGTGTTAATTTGCTTGGTAATATTGGCGTATTCATTCCCTTCGGCGTTCTTTTGCCGATTATTTGGGTGTCCATGCGCAGGATAGGCAGGCTGCTGTTAACGGTGGTGGCCGTGCTGGTCGTTCTTGAAGCGTCCCAAATGCTGCTTGGCGCAGGTACAATGGATGTGGACGATATCATCCTGAATGTTGTGGGTGTATGTTGTGGCCGCGCTGGCTATGTGCTTTTACGAAAAAGATTAGGGATCGTATCATAAAAGTCCTGCTCCGCGTACCAGTGCCACATGACTGGTGGGGAGTGGGCTTTTTTTACATAATAAATTGTAATGATCAGTAGAGATAAACGCTTAAACTTGACAAAAGTTTGCAATTAAGATATCTTTGAATAAAGATATGACTAACGGAGGCTGTTACTATGTCTGTAAAACCAGATGATCAGGATTTGGCGCTTAACTTGTTTGTTGTGCTGGCTCGTGCTTATAATTCGGTCACGTCCCGCACAAATCGCGATATTCATAGCCATGGATTGAATACAACAGAATTTGGTGTACTTGATCTGTTATATTATCGTGGACCGCAGCCCTTGCAAAAAATCGGAGAAAAGGTTCTCATCTCCAGTGGGAATATAACGTATGTCGTGGATAAACTCCAGAAAAAAAACTTGCTCACCCGGCGTGCATCACAAGATGATCGACGTGTAATTTATGCAGAATTGACCGATGAAGGACGCCATTTCTTTGAGCAAATATTTCCACAGCATCATCGTGTTATTATGGAGACGGTGGATGGTCTGTCTGTGGAAGAGAAGGAACAGGCCATTCATTTGCTAAAAAAGCTTGGACTAACCGCTGAGAGACAGAGATGAGGGACAAAGCTGAGAGAGAAAAGTAACGACTAATAACAAGCTGTACACGTTCAGACTCAGGTTAAGTATGCTATGCTTTTAGATAAAATACCGTATTTCCGGTATTTTATTTTTTTGTCGCATTTTGGGGAGGCAGGGTTAATGTAGAGACGCAAATCAGGTATAATTATGTAATAGTCACGCTCGGATGTATTCCCCAGCTCCTGCGCTTCAGTCTGTCTATCAGGCAACGTGTGTAGAACTGGAACGATTTATGGGCCAGAACTGAGATCATTCCCCCTTATTGGACTTGTACACAACGCTTCTATGTGGTGTGCAAGTTTTTTAAGGAGTCGGGACAGAGAAGGGGGCACAAGAGACATACATGAAAGAACAGCTACGTTCGATTCACCCACTGGCCTGGACGATTATAGCAGGTACTATTTTTGGTCGAATGGCGACATCGATGAGTATTCCGTTTTTGTCCATTTATTTGACCACTCGTCTGGGGGTATCTCCCTTTCATACGGGAGTGATCGTATCGGTCAGTTCGCTGGTCGGTATTTTTGCCAGCTTTTACGGTGGATATATTTCGGATCGCATCGGACGGCGTAAAGTCATGCTGGTGTCCATTGCCAGTTGGGCGCTTGTGTTCGTTGCTTTTGCGTTGGCTGAAGCGGCTTGGGCCTTTTTTGTCATTAATGCCCTAAACGGACTGTGCAGATCCTTGTTCGAGCCAACCTCGCGAGCACTGTTATCAGATGTGACCCCCAAGGAAAAAAGGCTGCTTATCTACAATATGAGGTATGCGGCCATTAATGTAGGTGTGGTGGCAGGACCGCTGCTCGGTTTGCTGCTGGGCTCTGCATCCACGGGGGCGCCATTTATGGTAGCTGCTGGTGTGTACGCCTTGTATGGGGTGTTGCTGTTGATTCAATTTGCCCGGTATGCCTCCGATCTACGTGTAGGGACCACGACCGGAGAAGCTCCGTTGCGGATGAGGGAGGCGTTCCGTACAGCCAGCCGTGATCCGATATTTATGCCGATTTTGCTAGGAACCGTATTTTGCGTGATGGGCTATGCTCATTCCAATTCCACGATGCCTCAATTTTTATCGTTATCCTTCGCGGAAGGAACCCGGTGGTTTACATACATGCTTACGGCCAACGCGATGTGCGTATTGGCTTTCCAGTATCCGCTGGTGCGGCTGGCTAGCCGTTTTTCCCCAGTGAATTCCTTGATTGCAGGAAATCTATGCATTGCGGTCAGCTTGTTGCTGTTCAGTATGCTAAACACAGGCTGGTTGTTTATACTGGATATGGTGCTGTTTACAATAGGTGAAGTGCTGTTGTTCACGATGCTGGATGTGCTGATAGATCAGATTGCAGATGCTCAATATAAAGGGACCTACTTTGGTACGATTGGCTTTAATAATCTGGGCAGTGTGCTGGCTCCTTTGTTTGGCGGCTGGTTGCTGGATAGCTATGGGCAAACGGCGCCGCTTGCCGTTTTTGTTCCGATTACACTGTCGGTCGTATTGGGCATTCCGTTTTTGCTGGTAGCCCGCCGCCGTCTGGCTCAGCGTACAGCCCGGATTGCGGCTGAGACTGGAGAGCCCGTACAGCAACTGTTATCTTAAATTAAGGAGCTGAGTGCAGGATGAAGCCGGAAGAAGATATACAGCGAATCATACACATGATGAATGATCCGCAGGTTCTTGAAGACTTGCACTACGTACGGGCACTGAGGCTGCCTCAAGGCTGTATTGCCGCAGGCTATGTACGCAATCGGGTGTGGGATAAACTGCATGGTTATACGACCGCTACACCTCTCAATGATATAGATGTCATTTATTTTGATCCGAAAAATACGCTGGAGGAACGAGATGAGCACTTGGAGCTGTCCTTGAATCGTAAGCAGGCTGGGCGTAACTGGTCTGTCAAAAATCAGGCGCGGATGCATATCCGCAACGGAGAAGCCCCATATTCCTCGATAGAGGATGCCATGAGCCACTGGCCGGAAACGGCGACGGCAGTAGCCATTAGACTGAATGACGAGGACCAAATGGAGGTCATTTGTCCGCATGGATTAAGCGATCTGCTGGAGATGCGGGTGCGTCAAAGTCCATTGTTCCGTCACACGACGGCTTTTCGCCAGCGTGTATTTGAGAAGCAATGGCTGGATAACTGGCCTTTGCTTATTGTGGAGAATTAATTACGAATACCAGCAGGATCGCTGGCCTGATACAAGAATTAGCCCAAATGCGGCAAGGATTTCAGGATAGAAGGGGAGATAACTCACGATGTTTAAAAATTTAAAAACAAGTCTGGATCGGGAGGAGATACTGGAGCTGCTGACCTATGCCGTGCTGGATCGTCCTGAGCAGGGGGAGGAAGCTTTGCGTTTCTACCAAACCTCGGATGAATGGAAGCTGTTCGGTGTGGAAGATGAAGGACTTATCGTAGGTGTTGTCGGGTTTGAAGAGCGGGAGGATGGAACGATCGTGCTCCATCACCTGGCTGTATTGCCTGAAAATCGTCATCGAGGCTATGGCAGAGGTATGCTGCTTACGCTTATTAAGGAGCGTAGCCCGAAACGACTCACGGTAGAAACAGATGCGGAAGGGGCGGATTTCTTTCGCAATGTGGGATTCGCCGTGTACGGATCGGAGGATTTGCCGGGTGGTGGGCAATTCCATTGTATATATGAAATAGACGAAGAATAAGCGAATCTCCGGGTCGCGTCTCCCTTTTTCCACATAAGATAGATTATGTCGGAGGGAGGTAGGTTTCATTGGCGTACCACTACACAGCAATTGGAGATTCTTTAACGACAGGTGCAGGCACACTGCTCAGCGGCGGATTTGTATCCATTTATCGACGAATGGCGGAAAGACATCTCTATTCGCCAGTCAGTTACGAGAATTTGGGAATCAACGGACTGACATCGCAGGAACTGCTGTCGTTGATCCGCAACAATCCGCTTTTTCGGTCGGCGCTCAGCCGAGCTGAACTCATAACGATAACGATCGGTGGAAATGATTTGCGACCATATATCAGCGCACTTGCTGGAGGCCGCGGTTCGTCGGGTTCTTCCATTCCGCAAGCCCTGAACCGCACCAAAGAGCATGTACGCCAAATCGTGCATGCCCTGTATCATATAAAGTCCGGTCAGCGTGAGCCATTTATCATACGAATGGTAGGATTGTATAATCCTTTTCCAGGAGTCAGGGAAGCGGGGGTATATGTGCGCCAGTACAACTCGTTCCTCCATACGTTGGGCGGACCGAATTACCGGGTGGCGAATATTTATCCTGCGTTTGAAGGTAATGAACGGGCGCTGCTGTCGCTGGATCGGATACATCCGAACAGCCGTGGTTATCACGTGATTGCAGAAGAGCTGAATCGGCTTGGGTATGCGCCATTACGGTGAGCGTGGAGGAAGCTTTTGATCGTACAATATGCATATTAAAAAAAGAGGTTCATGATGGCAGTAGATCTGACGATCATGAACCTCTTTTTATGCATTTTGGCGTGCTAAGCTTCCAATATAGCTTTTAGCTTGGTGCAGTCTTCCAGTAACTCGGGCAGTTGCCCCAAAAATAGAAGGAGGGCTTTCACGTGAGCTATTTCCACGTTTTGTTCCGAGAGTTCCCCCTGTAATCTGCTTAGGATTTGCACATATTCATTCCGGGTAGCTTCATTTAATTCAGTTTGTTTCAGAACCGTATCCATACGCTGCAACGCATAGAAGATTTGTTTTCCCTTGGTCCAGATTTGATCAGAATCTTCATGGAATACGGAATCGCGGCCCCACATGATTTGATGTTGAACATCAGGGCTCAACATTCCTTGTGCCAGCATATCCGTAATGCTAAGGAAAAATTCAGCCAGTGTTTGCTGCTCCGTCCAGGACAGCTCTGAATCGCTCATTCGGAGGGAATTGACAATCATGCTTTTGACGACAAACTCAATATCATACGCATAGTCTTTTATGAACTCTCCATAAGCATCAATTAAGAAATCAATCATCACGTCAGACAAATAATGTTCAACACGATCAATGGCTTGTGCGATTTTTTCTTCCTTAGAACCGATTAAAGGAACGGAGTATACCAGCAAATGAACTTTATTCTTATAAATCCGGCCCAGCGCAATCAAATACAGTTGTCTCAACTTTTCACGGGAAGGTAGCTGGTGCTTCAAATAAAGTTCTTTAATATCTGCATCAAGAAGTTTTTCAATCAGGACGATTGTCCCCAGCAGCAACGCTTCTTTACTTTGAAAGTATTTATAAAAGGAAGCCTTCACCATCCCGCTTTCACGTGCAATCTCATCGACCGAGGTGGCATCGTATCCCTTTTCTGAAAATAGGGAAAGGGCAGCATATATGATATCTTCACTTGTTATTTTTTTCATTATATCCCCCGTTTTTACTCTGTTTTTTTAATTTCCACCGGGCTATGACTATATACAGAGAGGGTACTACAAACATCGTAAGGATAGTTGAGTACATGAGTCCAAACATGATGGTGTATGCCAGCGGTCTAAACATGAGTTCCCCAATAAGAGCAATCGGAATCAGACCGACAATAGCTGTCAGCGAAGTAAGCAATATGGGGCGGAAACGCGCTTTGGTCGCTGCAACAACGGCCTCCTTCAGTTCGATCCCTTCACGTCTTGCATCCTCAATAAACTCAATCAGCACAATGCCGTTACGTACGACAATACCTGCCAAGGTCATTAAGCCCAACACGCCCATAAAAGTAATCGGCGTATTTAGAATGAGCAAGCCAAGAAATCCGCCTGCTGCTGCCATATACACGGTAGTCAATATGATGAGTGGAGTCGAGAAAGAATAAAATTGCAAAAAGATCAGCATGAAGATTAATAGGATGACGACAACATATAACCATCCTATTTCTGATAAAATGTCATCTTGTCCTGAAATCTCGCCGCCAATTTCCCAAGTGTAGCCTGGAGGAAATTTAATGTCCTGCAATTTAAGCTTGACATCCTTCATGACTTCGGAAGCAGTACGCCCGTGAACTTCAGCTTCAACAGTAATCGAACGCTTTAAATTATAATGGTTAATTTTTTGTGTTGCAAAGGATGGCTTCAACTCAGCCAATTGAGATAAAGGGATTTGAACACCATTGGCATTGGTCACATTCAATTGCTGAAACAAAATTTCAGGATTTTGATCGGTTTGGCTTAGCTTCAGCTTAATATTTATCAAATCTTTCCCCGTATCAAATCGGCTAAAACTCACGCCATTACCCATTAACAAGAGTGTACGTGTCAGATCATTATTGCTAATCTGATATTGATCCATCGCTTGTTTATTGATTTGGAAATCCAACGTATAGCCTTCATTTTCCATATTGTCTTGTATGTCCTGTGTTCCTCTGGTAGCCATAATGCCTTCTTTTAACTGCTGTGACAACGAACGCAACTGACCTACATCATTGCCTAAAATCCGAATGGAGATCGGCTTGCCGAGAGGCACACCCACTTTGGCTATTTTCAAGGAAATGGATTGACCCGGATAACGATCCTTTAAGATGGAGGACCATTTGTCTGCCATTTCATCGGGATCAAATGCACCTTCTTCCCCAACAATAGCAATCTGACCCACGGTTGTGCCTGTTTTGGCATCAGCGGTCATATCTTGAAACAACTGGGGAGCGTCGCCGCCAGCCGCATAACTGATCGTTTCTACATGAGGCTGCTGCTTCACCCATTTGGCAATATCCTCGGTGACCCGCTTGGTTTCTTCTATTGAAGTGCCTATGGGCATACGCACATTAATGCTTAATTGCGGATCGTCTGTTCTGGGGAACAGGTCGATCGGAATCAGAGCAAGTACACCGTACAGCGTGGTACTAATCAATAATCCTAATGAAGCATACAATGCAGGTCGCTTGATGACTTTGGGAATCAGCTCGCTGACATATACGTTACGAAGAGCATCAATTTGTTTTCCCAGCAGTCCCGGCGGCTTCATGGTGGAGTTGAGCGTTTTTTGACTTCGTTGTCCATACCATTCTCTAAAGATTGGGATGACGGTAAAGGACATGAGCATGGAAGCCAATAACGTAAAGATAACAGCAAACGGTAATGGTTTTATTAGGGAGCCTGCATCGCCTGATAAAAAGAACAGCGGGGCAAAGGAGGCTACAGTTGCCAGGGTTGCGGTCAAAATGGAAATGGAAACTTCTTTTGTTCCATTTAATGCTGCTATCTTGGGGCTCTCACCCAAGGTCATCATTCTGCGTTCAATATTATCATTAATCACCACAGCATCATCGACTAGAATCCCCATTACAATAATGAGGCCGATGACGGTAACTTGATTCAGCGTTACGCCGAGCATAGGAAGAATAATGAAGCCTATGGCAATCGAAATGGGAATAGCCAGTGCAACAAAGGAAGAGGTCACCAGATTCAATCCCAATGTACATACGATCACAACCGCCGCAATGGCAAACAGCAATTCACGGGTCAAGCCATGAAAAATATGATCAATCCGCTCGGTCTGTGAAAATAACGTATTCAGTTGGAACGTATTAGGCAGATCTGGTTTTAACAACTGCATTTCTTTATTTACTTTGCTATAAATCGTGTCTACGTCAGAGCCGGTATTACCGTTAATCGTCAGTGTAATAGCGGGTTTACCGTTAAAAAAGGCCATGTAACTGCTGGTATTTTGCGTAAGTAAAACGCTGCCCACATCACTGAGATACACAGGAGCGCCACTTTCAGTTTTGGAAATAATGACCTTACTCAAATCTTGAGCATTCTTGGACTGCGTCACGTTCATTCGGTATGTGCGTTCGTTGTAATCCAGATTGCCTATCGGATATTGCTCATTTTCCTTCTGCACTGCACTCATGAGCTGTTCCCAACTGATATGGTACTGCTGGAGCTTTTGAGCATCAATCTGAATCTGAACCTCTTGATCCGGTAATCCCTTGATCGTTACTTCCGATACACCGGGAATGGTTTTTAATTGATCCTTCCACGATTTCACCATATCATTTAGTTGATACAATTGCTCCACAGAGTCCCCCGTGATGGCGTAGGAATGGATAAATACCTTATTCAAATCATCGTTAACGACAGGCTTTTGAGCATCTGTGGGCAGAGAAGACTGGGCATCGTTCATTTTTTTGCGTAATGTATCCCAGGCTTCTGTGGCATTGGCGTTGCCTTCTGTCTCAATGATAATCGTCGAAAGTCCATTTTCGGATGTAGAAGAAATCTTTTTAATATGATTGATTTCTTTCATTTTTTGTTCCAGAGGCTTCGTGACCGTTTGTTCTACCTTTTGGGGTGTAGCTCCAGGATAGAGGGTCGTGACTACAGCGGTTTTCTTGATAATATCCGGCGTTTCCTGCCGAGGAAGTTGAGAGACACTATACAGCCCGGCAACAATCGCCATGATAAAAATAAAGAGGGTCAGTTTTTTCTTTTTGATAAAATATGCAATCATTTGCTCGTTCCTCCCGTAATCTGAACGGGCAGCCCATCGTAGATCAGGTTTACTCCGGTGGTAACGATACGATCCCCGACATTCAGCCCCTTGGTAATTTCGAGCTTATTGTTGGACATCTGACCGACATTCACGACCGTCTTGACCGCCTTGTTGTTTACCACTTTATAGACAAAAGTATCTGTACCGTTATTAATGACAGCCTTGGCTGGGAGCAAAATTTGCTCATTTTGGGTCAATTGGCGGCCTGCCTTTACGACTTGTCCCGGGGCCCAATTATGCTGGGTGTTAGGAACAATCACTTCCACGTTGATACTGCCCGTATTGGTGTTGGTGGCCGGATAAATTTTGCTGACCGTTCCTTCTCTGTTCTCATCGTACAGTTGAAGCTGGACTGTCTGACCTTGCTTCCAGTTCGTGATTTCATGATCGGGAACAGGGAGCAGCACCTTGAGCTTGTCGATTTGTCCGATACGATATACCGGCTGTCCAGGGCTCGCCAATTGTCCCACCGTTGCCTTTTTCTCCAGAATAACGCCGGAAATGGGGGCTTTTAAAGCTGTCTTGGAGAGGGAAAGTTCGGCTTGCTTTTTGGCAATGACCGCCTGTTGATATCCCGCAGTAGAGTTATCCTTGGAGGCTTCTGCCTGTTCTTTCGCGGCGATGGCAGATTCTTTCCCGGCTTGGGCTTGCTCCAAGCTGGATTCTGCCGATTGCCGGTCTTCTAATGTGGCTCCCTCCTGTATTAAGGAGAGGGCTTCTTGCGCATCCTCCAGATCCTTGGAGGCGTTGGTTAAAGCGAGCTGTGCATTTTCATAATCGTTTTTGGTCGCAGCTCCCTGATCATATAAAAGCTTGGTGCGTTCAGCGGTGGCCTGTGCTTTAGTCAAAGCGGACTGCGCTCTTTGCACTTTGGTACGGACCTGTGCCCTTTCCTGCTCACGGGCACCCTTATTCACTTTGTTGGCTCCAGCTTGAGCTGCTGCTTTTTGCGCATTAGCGGATTGAATGGAGGCTTCTGCGCTTGAAATGGCGGCTGTTGCATTTTTGATACCAGCCTGTGCTTCAAGAATAGCTGTATTAGCCTGCTCCAGTTGTAGCTGGTAGCTGGATGAATCAAGCATCGTCAAGATCTGTCCTTGGGATACAGAGTCTCCTACGTTCACAAGTGTGTCACGTATCAGACCGGATAACTCGAACGATACGGTGGTGTCTTCATAGGGCTGAAGTGTACCTGAAAGGTGAAAAGAAGTCGACAGCGGTTCTTTTTTTACAGTCATTGCTTCCACCTTTTGCTTTTGTTGTTCTGCTGCATCATTTTGACTCAATCCTGTAGATGAGCAAGCTGAGGTAAACAGAAGAATGAATATGGCAGATATGTAGAGACTGGGTTTCAACAAGATGATCGTCCTTTCCGATTTCATACTCTTGAGTTTATTTATAAACTCTAAGGTTTATAAGCGGATTATATGACCTGATTTGTGGCATGTCAATAACAGGTTACAAAATAAAACGCTGATCAGGAGGATCAGAACGATTCGATTCAGGTCGATGGAGGAGCTGTGTGGATGAAACGTAAAAACGACCTATCTCAAAAGAAGAGAAAGGTCGTTAAGGTAAAATATAGATCCGTCTAGCCGATTAATTTACGGAATAAGCTGCGTACAGCCCACTTACGCTCACTTCGTTTGCGGTATTTGGGCAGAGAACGATAGACGGCAATCGACTGGTTAAAGGCTGCCGCGGCCTCATCCTTGCGTTCCAGCATTCGGTACATCAAGCCTGTCAGATAATAGCCTTCGCTGGAAGAGGACTGAATTTCCTGAAATTGCTGCAGAAAGTGCAGAGACTTATTTACGTCGTGTTCTTTGAAAGCTGCGGCTAAATGCAAATAAGGCTCACCGTATTGTACCCGCGGGTTAATGTCCAGTGCTTTCAGTAAATGCAGTTCACCATCTTCCAGATGGCTCGTGTGTACTTCAGCCGTTCTCCGTGCATTCCAATAGTCGGCGGAATCTTCATAACGGGATTGAATTTCCAGTAGAAGCTCCAAAGCCTGATGATATTTCTTGCTTTCGATCCAGATACGAGCCAAATCGAACTTGGCAGCCACATCGTTAGTATTTAGCGCAATCTGCTGACGCAGCCGTGCCGCGTTGCGTCTTCTTTTCCAGGGCTTGCTGATGCTGGGCAGTACACCCACAAAGCTGCGATCCAATACGTAGATCACAATCAGCAGTACAAGCAGCGCGAGAAACGGGTTGCCAAGCAAACTCCATAGTAGAGAAAAAATGAGAAATTTCCCAATCATCCTGCTCCAATCCTCCTGTACATGTATCCATCCATACTTTCCACATTATAGCATAAGGCCACTTCAAGGGTCATTAGCCTGATGATATTTGGAGGGGGGAGTGGGTCGAGAAGAAGTGCTTTTATTTATGATGCTCAATGTACAGCTTTACTAAAAAAGCGACTTTGGCACGATGGGCTCTCTACCTCAGTGGGGGACTTGTACGTGCTTTTGAGAAATACGCCTATCGAAACGTAAAGGGAGGAACTGACCAAAGATTCTCCGTGGTAAACGGTCAGATTTTGCTTATCGCAAGTTTGTTCCAACATCTTAGAGCAGAAACAAAGGTTGAGGTACAATAAGTTTTGATGTTCACTTTCAATACTGCAAAATTCGGATTATAAAGGGAAAGGGAACAAATAATAAGGGAAATGTGGGAGCAAAGACCGCATTGTTCATTTCCCTTAATTGTTCAAGGAAACCGCCCCTAGGCAAAACGCCAGGGATTAAATCACCAAACCATCTGCAAACTTACTGTATAAATTTAAATGGGAGTTCATTTTAAATATTCCTTGACGGGAATATTCCTAATAAGGTATATTTAATTCAGCAGGAGAAAGTTACTCTGAATCAAGGAGATGATTAGACGAAAAATCATTAAATATAGAGGTGAGCATTATGTCTGGCAAAGGTCCGGGAATGGATATAACGGCTCTGAGTGCTTTAGCTGAACCGAATCGTATGAATATCGTTGAACTGTTGCGCGATGGTTCTCTGGCCGTGGGCGAAATCGCCGATCAGCTGGGGATTCGCCAACCACAAGCGTCAAAGCACTTGAAAGTGCTAAGCGACAGCGGGATTGTGGAAGTGCGAGTCGATGCGAACCGTCGTATCTACACGCTCCGGTCTGAACCCTTTCAAGAGTTGGATTCTTGGGTGCAGTCCTTCCGGCATCTTATGGAAGATAGGTTTGATAACTTGGACAATTACTTGCGTGAACTGCAGAACAAGGAAAAACCATAATATCATTTCATTGGAGGATCATAACAATGTCAAATAACGTAATTTCGCGCGTAGAGAACGATCGCGTCCTGGTGCTGGAGCGCATATTCGATGCGCCACACGATCTCGTATTCCGGATGTTTAAGGAGCCAGAGCATCTCAAGCGTTGGTGGGGACCGAAAGGCTGGGAAATCCCGGTCTGCAACATCGATTTCCGTCCAGGTGGCGTGTGGCACTACTGTATGAAGTGCGTTGATCAGAATCAAGGTCAGTTTTACGGCATGGAATCATGGGGGAAAGGCGTTTATAAAGAAATTGTCGAGCCGGAGAAGATCATCTACACCGATTATTTCTCAGACGCCGAAGGCAATATAAACGAGTCCATGCCAGCGTCCCTAATCACGATGGAGTTTATCGATCTAGGCGGCAAAACCAAATTGGTAAGCCGTTCTGAATATGCGACGGTAGAGGCCCTTAAAACCGTCATGGACATGGGCATGCTACAAGGAATCACCGAAACCTGGAATCGCTTGGGCGAGTTGTTGGAGTCACTTAACCCGTAAATTATTCCATACGAGGAGCGTTCAAATTATGATTAACAAAATTGGCCAAGTTATGTTGTATGTGAATAACCAAGACGAATCCAGAGATTTTTGGTCAGAAAAATTAGGATTCGAGGTCATTGCGGAAGAAACCAATGGTCCGATGAGATGGATCGAAGTCGCTCCTAAGGGTGCAGCAACTAGCATTGTTCTTCATAGTAAGGAGTTCGTTGCCAAGATGAACCCTGAAATGAATCTCGGAGCACCATCTATCATGTTTTACACGGAGAATTTCGACGCGTTGTACAGCGATCTGAAGAACAGAAACATTAAGGTTGGGGATATTGTGGAACTTCCCTCCGGCAGAGTCTTTAACTTCGCAGATAATGAAGAAAATTACTTTGCTGTATCGGAAAAGAAATAAGAGAGTTTAACAAGTTATGACAGCAGCTAATCAAAATGATCAGCTGCTTTTTTTAATGCGGTTCAGGTAAACTGGTACTTTAAATCGCAATCTCGAGTGCCTGTGGCTATCCGGTTTGTCCTAAAATAGCCTGCGCGCTGTTACGAAACGTTTCTGCCATTTATCGTCAAGCGTGTCAAAATGAACGCCACGCTCTTTGGAGAAAGTATGCAGCAATTTGTTGTTCCCTGCATAGATAGCCACATGGCCGATCTCCAGCCCGCGTGCGCTGAAGAACAGCAGGTCGCCTTTGCGCAGCTCGTTCAGCCCGACCTTACGGCCTTCTTTAGCCTGATCGTAAGAGACACGTGGGAGGTCGATGGAAAGCGTATGCCGGAACACTTCCCCCACAAAAGAAGAACAATCAAAGGTCGATGTCTGGCCGGTTGCTGCGCCGAATTCATAAGGGGTACCGAGGAATTTCTCCCCGTAGGCAATCAGTTCATCTCCCTGCCGTTCCGCAAGGGATGGGCTGGTATAATCGCTGTATTTTGGTTTTGCCGATATGTATCCGGTCAGGTTGTCTTTAGTGCGCACTTCCAGCCAGAGGGCATTGACCTCGCGGATAATATGAACCTTTTCGCCGGCTGGAATAAGCCGCAGGGAAGGGGAAGTCCCCGATGAATCCGGTTCGCTGCGCAGGTTGACCCTGGAAAGTACCGTTGTGAAAAAATCGTTCCTCGAGACAATCCGGATTGTCCGGGTCAGGGCATCCCATTTCACTGTGCTCCCAAGTGCTTCGCTCACAAAACGCAGTGGAATCATCGTGTTGCCCTTAACAATCTGTCCGGGAACATTCAGGGACAGCGCATTGCCGTTTAGGGTGGCAGCGAGTTCACCGATGCGGTAGGTCAGCACCGTGTCGTTTTTGGTTGCTGTTACGGTTTTGCTGGATTCGTCCCAGGAAAGCCTGGCTCCTTGCGCCTCAAACAACTGGCGCATGGGGACGAGTGTTGTCCCATCTAGCAGCAGCGGCTGGGCGACAAGCTGAAGCGGGCGGTCATCCACATAAACGGTCGTCGCCGGAGTTAACGGCACCGACTTCGCATAAGATGGGCTCGCTTGGAGCAGCGATACCGCCAGCAGAGCCAGCAATACTCCCTTGTTGATTGTCATGCTGTCATCACCTCGTTGTTAATGTGTTCATCTAAGTTGTACGAGGCTGCCTCCGATTAGTTGTGTACCAAATATTGGGACGATTCCGCAGGATACTCGTCAAAGGAACCGAATCGCCTGAGTCAGTCCAGGCTTATGAAGTAGCGCTTTGAAAAATGAAGGATAGTAGTTCATTTTTTTGCAAAAAACAAAATAAACAAAAATAAAACAATAAAATATCTGTGTTTTATTGTTGACATCAAAACAAAATAAAGATAAAATCATATACGTGAAATGTTTCACTTTTTTTAGGATGGTTCCGTATTTAACGAGGTATCAAGAAGCGAATCCTTTAGGAGGCCGATTTTTATGAGCGCACATGTATTTTTTGTACCGTCTATCAATCTGATGGGAAAAGGCTGTTTGCATGAAGCTGGACCGTATATAAAGGAACTGAATTTAAACAAAGCACTGGTCGTGACGGATAAGTTTTTGATGAAGAGCGGTATTGCAGGCAAGGTCACATCCATGCTGGATGATATTGGACTGAACTATGCAGTATATGATGAGGTCAAACCCAATCCAACCTGTAAAAATGTACATGATGGCGTTCAGTTTCTGCAAGAAAACGGCTGTGACTTTTTAATTTCCATTGGCGGAGGATCACCACAGGATACGGCTAAGGGAATCGGCATTATTGCTACCAACGGGGGACATATCACCGAGTATGAGGGCGTTCATAAATCCAAGCATAAATCGCTGCCTATTGTCGCTATTAATACTACGGCAGGAACATCCGCTGAAATCACGATCAATTATGTCATTACAGACGAAGAACGCAAGGTCAAAATGGTTATGGTTGACAAGAATAGTGTAGCTACGATTTCGGTCAACGACCCTGAACTGATGGTAGACAAACCCGCCGCGTTAACGGCAGCTACAGGACTAGATGCTTTGACCCATGCCATTGAAGCTTTGGTTACGCCAGGTTCCTATCCTGTAACGGATGCGACCGCGTTGGCAGCAGTAGAGATTATTTTTAATCATTTGGCTCGTGCGGTGAGTAACGGTCATGATATAGAAGCACGTGAGCAAATGGTATACGCTATCTTCCTGGGAGGGCTTGCATTTAATAATGCCGGATTGGGTTATGTTCATGCTATGGCGCATCAGCTTGGCGGCGTATACGATTTGCCTCATGGTGTTTGCAATGCCATGCTGCTGCCGATTGTGGAGGAAGAGAATGCCAAGCATGTACCAGAGAAGTTTCGTGCCATCGCCAAGGTCATCGGTTTTGAAGATAAGGGGAAAACGGATAAGGAATGCGCAGATTATGTTATCCAAAGAATCAAAGACCTGTCGAAGGAAGTCGGGATTCCTTCCAAGCTTTCTGAACTGGGTGTAAATGAAGTGGATTTGGATCTGCTTGCCGAGAACTCAATGAAGGATGCTTGCGCCCCGGGCAATCCGTTCATACCGACCAAAGAACAAGTCATCGAGATGTTTAAGAAAATTCTTTAAATAAAAGCTGCAATTATTTGTTATAGCTATAAGGGCTGTCCCAGGAATTATCGAAGAATACTGGGAACGGCCCTTTTTACGCCGCTAAGGAGCCATTATCTTCTTTGGCATCAGAACGATTCAATTGCTTATCCTGCAAAAAAGCACTTGATATATATAGATGTCTATGTAATAATGCAGGTATGTTAAAAAATAATGCAGCTGCCCTGATAGGAACGATCAGAGACTCGATCAACAAATTGATTGTGTCTGAGCTCGAATCCCATGGAGTTGAAGGGATTGTTCCTTCCCATGGTGGAATATTAATGTTCCTTTATCAAAAGGACGGGCTTTCCATCAAGGAATTAACACAAAAAATTTCTCGCCAGCAGCCCACAGTCACCGTTTTGGTCGACAAGTTGGTGAAGCTGGGATATGTCGAAAGAAAAAAAGAAGGGGAGGATAGCAGAGTAACCCTGATTTATCTTACCAATAAGGGGAAAGAGCTGGAGCCTGTATTTGAAGTGATCTCCAATAAATTAAAAGAAACCATATACGGTGGTCTCAAAGACGAAGAAAAAGAACAGCTGGAATATCTGCTGGAACATGTAAAAAACAGATTATAAATTTTTTTAAATAAATGTATAGATATCTATATGAAAGATAAAATAATTATAAAACATCGGAGGTAATTGAAATGAAACATCTTATCGTCTATGCTCACTCTAACGCTGAAAGCCTTAACCACGCTATTCTGGAAACGGTCGTAAATGCTTTGAAGGAAAAAGGCGATGAAGTCGTTGTACGCGATTTGTACGCGCTTGATTTTCAACCTGTATTAAAGCCTGAGGATACTGCCGCTATGAGAGCCGGACAAACTCCCGCCGATATTAAGGTAGAGCAGGAATACATTACACAATCCGATATGATTACATTTATTTCTCCTATTTGGTGGACAGGTCTTCCTGCGATCCTGAAAGGCTACGTTGATCGTGTATTTGCCTACGGCTTTGCATATACGTCTGGTCCAGAAGGGATCCATAAGCTTCTTACAGGTAAAAAAGGTTTTATAGTAAATACACATGGTACACCGAACGAAATTTACGATAAGATCGGGATGACCGCAGGTCTGAAGATTACTTCAGATACGGGTATTTTTGATTTCGTTGGAATTGAATCCGTCGGTCACTTGCTGCTGGGAAGTATCGGCTACCTTGATGAAGACGGCTATAAAGGACTATTGAAGCAAGTCCAAGATACTGTTAAATCGGTGCTATAAAGTTAGTTTTATTGTTCAGTAACGTAAGGCAGTTTTCAAATGAGAGGTCAACCAGTCTCTACTGGTTGGCCTTTTCTTCTATATAAGCTGACTCTGTATGCATTATGGAAGCGTAACCTGGTTAAATTGTTTCGCAGTACAATCGCCCGTTAATTAGTAATGGTTTCAACTGTCAGAAGAAAATAAAGTTCTAGACTGAAAAATAAAGTGTTTTCTTAGTGCTTAGACTAAGATAAGGCTCTTTTTAATGCATTACATGCTACCCGCGTATGTTCTTTAATTAATAATTGGAAAAGGAATATAATGAGGAGGACGTAGCCCAAGCAAAGGCGCGGGAGCGTCCTTTATTGTTGGACTAACGGGCAGTTTTGTTGAACAAGTTGTAAATTTAACATTTTAAAGTAAGAGCATTTCTTTTTTTTTGCTTAAAATAAAAAGGATATTCCATTAACAATAACAATATAATAAAAAACGATATTAATTTATTGTAAAACAATAAATTATGTGTTAAAGTCGTTTTATAATTAAATTAGCGAGGTGCTCTTAATGAAACGGAGAACAACACTCTTTTTGAAGATGGCTGTTATTCTTATTGGAATCCCAATTCTTGCTTTGTGCATATTTTTAGTGCCTAAGATCGGGAATTTTGCTGGAGAATTGTATCCAGATATCGCTTATATGAAATCTCTCGTTTTAATCGATATGTACGCGGCAGCGATACCTTTTTACTTTGCTCTGTATCAAGCTTTTAAACTTTTAAGCTATATTGATAAGAACCAAGCGTTCTCGGAATTATCCGTAAAGGCTTTAAAGAATATAAAATACTGTGCCATCACAATCAGTACCTTGTACCTGCTAGGTATGCCACTCTACTATCTCATGGCGAGGAGAGTTGACCCTCCAGTTATCACAGTTACCGGATTGGTCATTATTTTCGCTTCTATGGTGATCGCCGTTTTTGCTGCTGTTCTCCAAAGACTTTTACAGGAAGCTATAAATATAAAATCAGAAAATGATTTAACGATCTGAGGTGAATAACATGGCGATTATCATCAATATTGATGTGATGTTAGCAAAACGAAAAATGAGCGTAACGGAGCTTGCGGAGAGGGTTGGAATTACTATGGCGAATCTTTCCATTCTGAAAAATGGGAAAGCAAAAGCGGTTCGTTTTTCAACATTAGAAGCGATATGTGAGAATTTGGATTGTCAGCCAGGTGATATTTTGGAGTACAAAAGCGACGAAGACACTCAATAAAAACAGACAACAAATTTATTGAACTAACGCAGACGTTAGTTCAACATCGAAGGGGCAGCCGCGCGGCTGCCCTTCACTTAGCTAACGGGGAACGTTAGTTCAATGGAACAGCGACAGTCTAGGACTTTATTTTCTCGTCCTTAGCTGTCGCTGTTCCAATTTCTAAGGTCAGTCTAATACTTTATTTTCTGCTGACGCCAACGTCGGAATTTATTCACAAATAATTCATTGTTATTATCATTGGTATTTCATTATAGTACATAGTATTAATAGTTAACTGTATGTATTATTTGTTTTGCGGAGGTTCACTATGAAAGATTATGAACTAAGGGGCCAGTTGAGAGAATCCGTTAACCGGATTTATGACATGGAATTATTCAGCAGCCTGACGGAGCTAGTCCAGGGGGAAAACCATGTGCTTCAATATTTAGTTCAGCATCGAGAGGATGAAATCAATCCTTCCTTACTCAGCGATCATCTGCATGTATCCAGATCAAGAATAACGGCAGCGCTTACGGGCTTAAGAAAAAAAGGGTATGTCACTATGGAGATGTCGGAGCAGGACAGACGACGGATGTGTGTCAGGCTTACACCAGAAGGTGAATCCTTGATTAAACGAAAGCAAGAGAGAATAGAAGGCTATTTTGAAGCGCTTGTAGCCGGTTTGGGTGAGGACGATGTAAAGGAATTTATACGGTTGATTGAGCTTTCCATGAGCATTATGAATTCAGCTTCCGCTGGAAAATAACATAAGATGAGGGTGTACAGATGAGGTATAAAATAATAGCAGACAGCTGCTGCGACTTGACGACAGAACTTAAAGAGCATCTGCAGATTACTACGATTCCATTAAACATGACATTGGGAGAGAAATGCTTCATTGATGATGACACGCTGGACCTGCCTCAGTTCATGGAAGAAATGAAAGCCTGTACAACCAAGATTGGATCTGCATCACCTTCCCCCTTGCTTTACAAGGAAGCCTTTCAGGGCACTCATACTTCTTTTGCCATTACATTATCTAGCAATCTGTCCAGTTCGTATGCCAGTGCATTGATCGGAAAAGATATGGCGGAGGAAGAAAACGGGGCGGATGTCCATGTATTTGATTCGAAAAGCGCATCGGCTGGACAAGTTTTGTTGGCTCTAAAGCTTCGCAAGCTGATCGACGAGGGATATCATAAAAGCGAGATTATATCTTCCTTGGAAACCTTTATCACGAAGATGAAGACATACTTTGTGCTGGAAAACCTGGATAATTTGGTGAAGAACGGACGAATGAATAAAATTACGGGCAAGATACTTTCATTTTTGCATATCAGACCTATTTTGGGTTCCGACGGTGACGGGAATATCGCCTTATTTACACAAGCGCGCGGTCAGAATCAAATCATCGAAAAGCTGGCAGATACCATTGAAAAAAGTGGTCGGGATACCGAAGGGGAAAGCATCGTCATTACTCACTGCAATAATCCCGGTCTGGCGGAAAAATTGATGACTGCATTGAAGAATCGTTATCAATTCAAAGATATTCATATTGTGTCCACCAGAGGGATCAGTTCGATGTATGCCAATGATAAAGGTATTATTATGGCTTTTTGAGCTATTAAGGGTTTATCCTCGCTCGAACGAGTGTGGGATAAACCCATTTTTGCAGGCTGAGGCTGTGCATAAGTTCACGCCTATTTCAATTTTCTGATGATGATAGAAGCGTTTACGCTGGTTTGAGTTCCTCCAGCCAGTGTTTGGAGGGTAACTGGAGTTGCGGAGCTATGATTCCGCAGAGTAAGCACATTCCCACATGCCAGATCGAGGATGACTTGCCCTGTGTTCTGCTGCGTGCCGGCTCCTGAACCGTATAGGGTTCCTCCAGCCAGGATGCCATTAATATAGATGGCAAATTGGTTGGGCTCTACACCCGACACAGAAAAGTGAACCTCATAGGTCCCCGCGTCGGCAACAGTAATCTGTGTAGTCCCGGGAACATGAGCAATGCCAGGTGTAAGTATACCGTTCGTATCAAATATGACATCCCCTTCAATCGGAACGAGTTGAGGTCTTAGGTTGTAAATATAACCGAACTGTGCCACTCCATCTGTGGCAGAGCCCCCTCTTGTCTCTATAGCGTCAGGAGCAATATTCACATGGACAAGTTGTTTTTTGACGATAATATCCTTGCCCAAAGATTTTCGTTTTAAGCGGCCTTTCTTCTTTGGGGGCTTCTCATTGAACTTTTTTTCAAGTTTATCAAACCAGGAACGGATAAAAACATCTTTTTTGCGGCCTTTTTTTCGGTTTAATTCAGGACGACCCAATACAAACACCTCCATATGGTTTGTTGTATACTACTCCATTCATCTAGGGGAGGGCATGGATATCTGTCCTGTGTTTCATAGGCAATGATCTATCTTTGGTTAAAAATAGGCCTTTGTATGAGGTACATTCGTCTAGGAAGTAAAATGGCGCCTTCACTGTAGCCTTGGATTATTCCAAGAAACAGCTGAAGGCGCCGGAAAAGGCATGTGTCAGGATGAAGCGGTTTGAAGCCGCTTTTTGCGCACATGCAGGGCGTACAGAATGCCGCCAAGCAGGCACAGGATACAGGCAAAGCCTGCCAGCAACCATGCCGAAGCGACTGCTCCGCCACGATCCATGCTGTTTCCAAGCCATAAGGGCAGCAGAGCCCCTCCAACTCCGCCTGCACCGATAAGCAGGCTGGTGGTGGATTCTTCTGTACCTGGCATCATTTTGCTGGCAAAAACGAGTGCGATGGAAAATATGCCGGACATGCCGAGCCCCAGCAGCACAATAAGGGCAAAGGCGCCAGCAGTGCCTTGGATCAGCGGGAACACGCACAGCAGCAGGGTTGCTGCCAGTGAGCTCAGGGCGACAAAGACACCGTAGCCGTACCGATCGGCAATGTAGCCTGTGAATAGCCGCCCGAAGGCCATTGCCAGCCAAAAGCAGGTGACACTGAGTGCTGCTTCGGCTTGCGTGAGTCCCAGGCGCTCAATGAACATGGAGGGTAGGAAATTAGCCAGGCTCATCTCTGTCCCTACATAGATGAAGAAAAAGACAACGAACAGCGCCAGCAGCCTCCAATTCCCTATAGGGCTAGCTTTAGATGCCTTCACCTTTGGTGAATTAGAGGAGTGCGGATGGTTGTTCCCTCGGTGTTCCTGTTCGTCCAATACCGTGTCCAGCGTGCCAAAGGACCCCCGTAGCCAAGCTACGACCGCAATGGCTGCGAACATGGAGATGATGGGAAAAGCCAATCTCCACCAGCCAAGAGCAATGAACTGGCCGGCGATAGCGGGCATAGCCAGCGCGCCGATTCCAAAGAAGACTTCCAGTCGGCTCATGGCCGCGCCTGTTCCTTGGGGAATACCGCTAATAACAAGCGTGCCGATGAGCGCTTCTACCATGCCAAAGCCAAAACCAGCTGCTGCCCCGACGGCGTATAGCCACCCCCAAGGCGGCAGCAGTGAATACAGCACTTCCGCCGTACACAGCAGGAGTAGAGCAAATACCAGACTTCGGCGTTTGCCGAAATTCCGTCCAAGCCAAGGCGACAGCAGGACACCAGCCAGAAAGCCGGAAAATTGGGCGAAAATCAGGCTTCCGCCCTCCGTATAGTTCCTGCCGTAGTGATCCAGCAGCACAGGCAGCAGGGAACCTACAACCACATGTGCCAGACCGATCAAAAAATAAGACAAGCTGCCAATCCATAGCAGTCGTTTCATGTTGAACTCCTTTGATACCTAGAATGATAGCTCGAGCACTTGAAAGCCGTAGCCTTCAATGGAGATATCTCCTTCCATGAATTCGCCGCTAATCAGCTCTTTTCCTTTTTGATCATCCAGATGAACTTGTTGCGCCTGTGCATTATGATTCAGGATGAATAGATACGATTTTCCGTCCTTGGAGCGCACAGTAGCTTCTACACCCTCAGGAGCGCGCAGGAGGGATGAAATCCCTTTTTCCTCACAAATATAACCCAGCAGGCCATCCAGGAAAGATTCCTCAGGGTCTGAGGCGACATACCATGCCTCGCCTTGACCCCAACGATTGCGTGTCAGCACCGGCATACCTTGGTAGAAATCATCGCCATATTCGGCCAGCACCTCGGCACCTTCGCTGTGCAGCAGGTCACAGAGCATGCCGCATTGATATTCTCCCTGCAATGCACCCACCTTTTCTTTCATGATGATCCGATTGTGTGATTCCGGCAAAAGCGCGTCAATTTCCTCTACCCAAATCCCGAGCAGCTTACGCAGCTTGCCCGGATATCCTCCGGTTGTGACCAGATCGTTTTCATTGACGATGCCACTGAAAAAGGTGGTAACGAAGGTGCCGCCGCGCTCTGTAAATTGTTCCAGCTTCTCAGCAGTGCCCGGCTTGACCATGTAGAGTACAGGCGCGATAATGAGATCATATTTCTGGAAATCCGTTTCTACGGAAATCAGGTCTACCTGCACGTTACGCCGGAAAAGGGCCGCATAATACTTATGCACCTGATCGACGTAATTCAATGCGACAGAGGGCCCGCTTGATTTTTCCAATGCCCACCAATTATCCCAATCAAACAAAATAGCTGCTTTGGCATCGACGGTCGCGTCAAGAAACCTGTCTCCTAATGCTCCAAGCTCGCTGCCGAGTTGTGCCACCTCGCGGAATACACGTGTGTTTTCATGCCCGGCATGCTCAATCACAGCTCCGTGAAACTTCTCACAAGCGCCGATCGAGCGGCGAAGCTGGAAGAACATGACCGTGTCTGCGCCATGCCCTACCGCTTGGTAACTCCATAGCCGCATGATGCCGGGCCGCTTGAGCGAATTATATGCCTGCCAGTTTTGCTGGCTCGGTGTTTGCTCCATGAGCATAAAGGGCTGCCCATCCTTCAGACCGCGCATCAGATCGTGTGCCATCGCGGTATAGCTTACAGGGGTATTAGCCTGTGGATAGCTGTCCCAAGACACAATATCCATGTGCTTAGCCCATTTGAAATAGTCCAGTTGCTTGAAAAAGCCCATCAGATTGGTCGTTACCACAGCATGGGGAATATGCTTTTTAATCGCGTTATATTCCAGCAGATAGCAATCGAGCATACTATCCGAATTAAAGCGTGCATAATCAAGGGAAATTCCTTGAAAGGTAGAGTGATTTTCCCCCCAATGCTCGCTTAGATTATTGGGAGGCACAATTTCATCCCAATCATAAAAGGTGTGACCCCAGAAGGAGGTGTTCCATACCCGGTTTAGTTCTTCCAGCGTCCCGTATTTTTGCTTGAGCCACACCCGGAACGCGGCGGCGCAGTTGTCACAATAGCAATCACCGCCGTATTCATTGGACACGTGCCACACGAGGATGGCGGGATGGTTTTTGTAGCGTTCGGCCAATCGGTCAGCCATATGCTCCGCATATTTACGATAGGTTGGGCTGTTCGGACAGGAGTTGTGGCGGCCGCCGAATTTCCGCTTGCGTCCGTCAGCATCGACCCGAAGAATGTCCGGATAACGGTTAGCCATCCAGGCGGGGTGTGCTGCAGTGCTGGTAGCAAGACAAACGAAGATACCGCTTTCATGAAGACTGTCAATCAATTGATCCAGCCATTCAAAATGATATGTGATTTCGTCCGACTGAATTTTGGCCCATGAAAATACGTTGACTGTGGCGATATCAATCCCTGCCAGCCTGAACATCCGTAAATCCTCCTGATGTGTGGCCTCATCCCATTGCTCGGGATTGTAATCTCCACCATAAAATACTTTAGGAAGTTTGCCGCTTATCATGCCAATCACCTCTATATATAAGAATAATTCTATCTTATAATACAAGTAACGGCTTTTAAATATAATAAAATGAACTTCGATGTAACAATATGGATCTACAAGAGAAATACATACCCGCATACGCCGGAGGTGTTTTTATGATTTTGACTCCCCATCATTTGCGATTTTTTCTGACTACGCGTGAGCACTCTTTGCCGCTTTTTATTGAAAGCATCGGGTTCAACAGCAGACAGGAGGATGTATCCCGTCCAGAGGGGTATCCGTGCTTTCACTGGATTCAGACGGTGTCCGGTGAAGGGATATTTACATTTAAAGGGGGAACTTTCCGTCTGGGTGAGCAGTCCGGAGTGCTGCTGCTGCCAGGCGAATCCCATGCGTACAGACGGGCGACAAAGGTATGGCGAACGTTATACATCACATTTGACGGCCCCATTGCCGCTGCTGTACTGACTGCTCTCGGATTGAAGCATACGCGCGGGTATCATTGGGACAAGGACAGCGAGCTGCATACCTTTGGAGAAGGTATCCTTCATTCCCTGGTTAGCGAACGGGATTTATCCGGATTAGATGCTTCGGCCAATATGTACCGATTTTTGACGCTGTTGCGTAAATATGGGCAACACAGCTCAATGCCTTCTCTTTCGCATAATGTGGAGCGTTTGGCGCCTGTTCTGGCGTTTATGGAACAAAATTACGCCAGTCCGGATGTGGGACTATCTGATATGGCGGTCATGATGAATGTAAGCGCCCGTCATTTAAATACATTGTTCAAGCAGGCTTTTGGCGTGACGTCCTATGCGTACCTGATTGTGATTCGGCTACGCAAGGCTAAAGAAATGATGACAGAATACCCGCATTTGACCGTTAAGGAAGTTTCGGAGCGGGTCGGATTCCGGGATGCCAGTCATTTTGTGGCAACTTTTCGCCGTGCTGAGGGAATTACGCCGGAAAGGTTCAAATTACTGTATACTTAAGGGTATTTTATCGAAATACTCTTTCTTGCTCGGGAATGCTCATTATAGGGAGCATTCCTTATTGTTTTTTTCAGGATGAGGGGGTATAAAATAATAGTTCATTTGTTTCATCAATCTGATGTGCAGGTGACATAATAAACATACGATCCAGAGTTTTTCTGCAAAACCCCCATCCAAGAAGGAGTTAACGAAATGCTGAGTAAAGTCAAAAGATTACTAATCGGTCGCCCTCGAAAGTCGACGGCCCTTGAAGAGGAGAAGCTAAACAAGCTCAGGGCTCTGGCCATTCTGTCCTCAGATGCATTGTCTTCAGTAGCTTACGGCACCGAGCAAATTTTGCTGGTTTTGATTACAGCTGGTTTTGCTGCCCTATGGTATTCCATACCTATATCCATCGCAGTACTGGGATTGCTGGTCATTCTGATTCTGTCCTACCGGCAAACTATTTTTTCCTATCCCGGTGGCGGTGGTGCCTATATCGTCGCTCAAGATAATTTGGGCAAGGCCCCAAGTCTGATTGCAGGCGGCTCCTTGCTGGTCGACTACATTCTAACGGTTGCGGTCAGCTCGTCAGCGGGTACAGATGCCATCACATCGGCATTTCCATCATTACACGATCATCGAATTGCGATTGCTCTGACCATGATCATCTTTTTGACCATTATGAACTTGCGCGGGGTGACGGAATCTGCCTCGGTGCTGGCTGTACCGATTTACTTATTTGTTGTTGCCATTTTTGTTCTGATTATTAGTGGTATTATTCATTATGTGACAGGGGGAGCTCATGCTGCAGCACCGCAATTTGGAGCTACGGTATCCAACGTCAGCCTGTTTCTGTTGCTAAAGGCGTTCAGCTCAGGCTGTTCGGCGTTAACCGGGGTAGAAGCTGTCTCGAATGCCATTCCGAACTTTCGCAAGCCTGCTGCCAAAAATGCGGCAACCACATTGATGATGATGGGCTTGATTCTCGGGTGCATGTTTATCGGGATCAGTTTGCTGGCTTATTGGTACGGTATTCGTCCGAATCCGCATGAAACAGTTATCTCACAAATTGCGAACGCCACTTTCGGACGCGGTGTCATGTATTACATTATTCAGGGTGTGACGGCGCTCATCCTGTTTTTGGCGGCGAACACAGCCTATTCTGCCTTTCCGTTGCTCGCTTTTATGCTGGCTAAGGACAAATACATGCCGCATATGTTCATGGTACGTGGGGATCGGCTCGGATACTCGAATGGTATTCTGTTTTTGAGTATTTTCTCAGCATTGCTGGTCATTGTATTTGGCGGAAATACCGGAAATCTGATTCCGCTGTATGCTGTAGGGGTATTTATCCCGTTTACGCTTTCGCAGCTTGGGATGATGATTCGCTGGATTCGGCTCAAGCCGTCCGGCTGGGTCGTCAAGCTTGCCATTAACACGATCGGCATGCTGACCACGCTGTCGATTACGCTTATCTTTATTTTTACCAAGTTCAGTCAGGTGTGGGTCGTATTTATCTTCCTGCCCTTGGTTCTGTATTTCTTTATGAAGATCAGTAGACATTATGAAAATACAGCTGAGCAGCTGCGCATTGACATTACAAAGGATAAACCGATGGTCAAAGGCAATACCATTATTATTCCGGTGGCGGGCATTACTCGGGTCGTCATGAATACCATCAGTTATGCCAAGACGTTATCGGACAATGTGGTTGCAGTATATGTCGGTATGGATGATGAAGCGATTCGTAAAATGGAACAGAAATGGGAAGAGTGGGATGTAGGTATCCGCTTGGTGGTCTTGAGATCCCGTTATCGCAGTATTATTAGCCCGCTCCGCAAGTTTATTGATACCGTGGAGTGGAAAAAAGCAGACGAGGATCATATTACCGTCCTCATTCCGCAATTCATTACCAAGCACTGGTGGGAAAATATTCTGCATAATCAGACCAGTTTGCTGATGAGAGCTTATCTGATTAATTACAAAGACGTGATTGTAACGACGGTTCCTTTTCATTTAAACAAATAAAAAGCCTGCCTACAGCTTACTATAGCTTAACAATTTGAACATCTTTTGGCCGCGGGTCGTGCAGCCAAAAGATGTTTTTTTACATAAGGAGTTATTTACTTTGATGATACGTTTTGTGTATTATAGATACAAAATGTATCGAAAAAGGATCGTTATGGAGGGATACGATGCCCGAAGCCATGGGTGAAGTGGAACATGACAAGCTGCAATTTGTAGATACGCTGAGAGCGGTGGCCATTATTGGGGTTTTGCTGGTGCATGTCAGCCAGCACGTGGACGGAATCAACGGATGGATACAAAAAGGCTTGAGTATGGGTGCGAAAGGAGTCGCTTTATTTTATCTGGCCAGTGCTTTTACGTTGTTTCTGTCTCTGAGCAGACGTTCGGGGGACGGGAGGGAAGGAATTTCGGCTTATCTGATACGTCGTTTTTTTCGAATTGCTCCTTTATATTACGTAATGCTCGGGATCTATTTAATGGTGAACGGGACAGGTCCTCGATTTTGGCTTGGGGATCAGGAGGGGGTCACGGTCGCCAATATTGCAGCGCATGTCCTGTTTTTGAATGGTCTGAACCCGTACTGGATCAACAGCATTATCGGTGTGGAATGGTCTATAGCGGTGGAATTTATGTTTTATCTGTTTGTCCCCTTATTATTTAAGCTGATCCGATCAGTCCGCCATGCTGCCTGGTTTGTCATGGTTGTGCTTGTGCTAAGCTACGGTCTAAATATGTGGTTTGCCCAATATCCATGGATTAGTGACCATTCCTTATGGGGGCATTATCTGTATTTATGGTTTCCGAATCAATTGCCTGTCTTTGGGCTGGGGATATTGTTGTTTTTGATCTGGAAGAACGAGCGGCATTGGAAAAGCATAGACCGGATCAGCGGGGGTTTGCTGCTTGGATCTGTACTATTTGCCTTTTTTGGAGGTATGACGGATTACCTCATAGGTGCAGGGCTGCTGCTGGGAGCGTATGCCTTGTATCATTGGCAGCCGATGTGGTTGCTTAATCGGGTATGGTCGTGGATCGGCCGCCTTAGCTACAGCATGTATTTAACGCATATGCTAGTTCTGAGTCTGATCATTCAGATCAAATTCCCCTTTGCCCCGATGGTCAACCTCATGATGATGTTTATGATGACGTTGCTGTTCACCACTGGACTGTCCTGGCTCACCTATTCGTGGATTGAACAGCCTGGTATCCGTTCTGGGAAAAAGCTCATATCACGTATGAAGCCTATGCGTTCACAGGGGGATTCGGTCAAGGAAAGCGTTGCTTAAGCTTACTTGAAGATTACATCTGATAACATTTCGTTAAAGTGCTTGAAAAAATCTATGAATCCTTGAAAAGATCTCTTGAAAAGTAGCTCCCAGCCCTTTATATTCGAGGTACAGCCAAGTTTTTTAATATACCGATGAGGTTTGTTGGAATTGTAAAGGAGATGCGTGCATGCTTGTGAAGCCGATCAGCTTTTTGCTTTTTTCAACGCTTGAGGGAGTGGCTGTTTTTGCACTGATTCTTAGTATTTTTCAAGTCAGGTTAACCCCTTATCTGTGGCAGGCCATTTGTGTAAATCTGATTATGAACATACAAAGCTATTTGCTCCGAGAGGGATGGTCCCTCTCGTATTTGGTGCCTGTCATCAATATGCTGCTTTTTATTTTTTTACTCGCTGCCGTGGTGAAAATCCCGATTGTGTGGTCAGGCATTATGACAGTAACAGGCTATTTTGCGTATGCTGTTATTCAGTCGGTGTTTCTAAAGATGCTGTTCGGCAGTTTGCCGATTTCTGAGCTGCAGGCTGGTTTCTTGAAGGGCTATCTGCTGCAATCGATATGCGCAATTGCAGGGCTGCTCGTCTCATTGATGTTGTATCGAAAAAGGATCGGCTTTTCGCCTATATTCAAAAAGCTTGAATTTAAAGAGGAATACGGTATTGTCATCACGCTGATTATCCTGTCTCTCATTTCAACTTCTATTGTGCTGTACTATAACGAGGTATGGTTAAATATGATGTTTTTTGCACTGGTTTCCGGCTTCTTCATCTATTATGCGATCGGAAAGGAATACCGGGATGATTGAAACGATAGCTTCCAAGCTTGCTAAGCAGATCAAGGATACGGTGCCGGACCATCCGGCTTCTGTTCCGGTGCTTCAATATGCACTTGCTCTCATTATAAATGCATCCATGATTATTATTTTGACTCTATTCGCCTCTCTCTTCACGGGGCGGATGGCAGAAGCTGCAACGATTCTCATCGCTTTTGCCCTGTTGCGCCAAATATCAGGTGGCATTCATTTGAAAACAGGAATGGCATGTGTGGTGGTGACCTCTGTCGCTTTTACATTCCTAGCCTGCATCACTTTGGACAACTGGTGGACAAACCTGTTTACCGGAATAGCTCTTATGCTTGTGTTATGTTTTGCCCCATCCAGAATTGAAAAGCAGTCGCGTATTCCAGCCCGGTTTTACCCTCTCCTGCGACTGTTATCCTCCATACTTGTATGTACTAATTTTGTAATCGGTTCTTCTGTAGTGGCTGTTGCTTTTATGGTCCAAAGCCTGACATTGATTCGGGGAAGGAGGTGAGAGGAATGGTGAGAAAAATAGTATATGGTTTAGCGACATCCTTGTCTATGTTTGCAGCATTTGCTGTATCGGTAGCGAGCTATGTGTATGTTTATCAGGGCGATACACCTGAGGAGCTGCTTAAATGAACAAAATCCGAGAATAGAAGAAATGAAATGATACATAAAGCTGCTACCCTGCAGCTTCTTTTTATGCAAAAAAAATCAGGCGCTCCATGAAAGAAGCGCCCGAATGGGAGAGGAGAAACCGGACGAAGAGCTTATGGGGAAACGTAAGTCTTCTCCGCGGTTGTCTACGACATTGGTTGAATGCCGATATCCTAAGGATGCCCAGGGAAGGATTTTTTATACCTGCACGATCCTACGTTTTTCAAACGGCGGTGCATGTGGTACGATAACGTCATAATCTTATATGGTTATGAACACATATAGAAAATAGGTGAGTTTCAGCGTGAGAGTGGTATCGGGTAGTGCCAAAGGAAGGCCGTTAAAGGCAGTTCCCGGCACAGGGACGCGGCCGACCACGGATAAGGTCAAGGAAGCGCTATTCAGCATGATAGGTCCTTATTTTGATGGGGGAGTCGCACTTGATCTGTTCGCTGGCAGTGGCGGCCTGGGCATAGAGGCGCTTAGCCGGGGGATGGACAAGGCGGTTTTTATTGATATGGAATCGAAAAGCATTGAGGTCATTAAAGAAAATTTACGAAAAACCGGATTGGAAGGACAGGCTGAAGTGTTCCGTAATGATGCCGGAAGAGCGCTCAAGGCGCTCGCAAAACGTGGAGCTCTTTTTGATGCTGTTTTTCTGGACCCGCCCTATCGTCTCAAACACGGAGATGAATTGATGAGCCGTATGGCCGAATTGGACTTGCTTCGTTCAGAGGCAATCATCGTACTGGAGTATGAATCCGGACATGCATACCCGGAAAGCTTCGGGCCGTTCGAGCAGGTCAAAAAAGCAGTCTATGGTGAAACAGCGTTATCCATCTATCAATTTGCAGCCGATGCTTTGTCGGACGCCGAAGAGCATACAGAAGCCGGAGTGACTAAATCCGGCATCACCGAATCAGACGGGGAGGACCATCATGATTGAGCACAAACCACGTATTGCCGTATATCCGGGAACCTTTGATCCCGTGACGATGGGGCATCAGGATATCATTCAAAGAGCAGCCAGACAGTTTGATGTACTGATTGTCGCGGTTCTTAACAATATTAGTAAAAATCCGCTATTCTCGCTGGAGGAGCGAATGGAGCTATTGCGGACCGTAACCCGTGATATTCCAAATATTGAGGTGGACAGCTTCCGTGATCTGACAGCCAATTATGTACGTCAAAAAGGGGCTCAGGTTATTGTTAGAGGAATACGGTCGGTGACTGATTTTGAATACGAGCTGCAATTAGCCTCTACGAATCATAAGCTGAACCCGGATGCGGAAACGATCTTTATGATGACGAATCCAGCCTATTCATATCTGAGTTCCAGTATGGTCAAGGAAATTGCCCATTTTGACGGCAAGGTCGTAGATTTGGTAGCCCCTGAGGTCGAGGACGCGCTGCGTTCCAAGGTCAACGCGATGCGTGGCGGCTCCACCATGAAGTCATAAAGGAAATGACCAGTAATATAAGCACAATCGTAATCAAGAGGGTGGCGGACAGCACGGTCAGTTGCCAGGGATACATGGATGCACCTTCCAATTGTGTCAGAAGATTAGTGGCTTCCATCATGACGGTTTCTGTGGCCCTGTCATATCCGCTTTCTGCAAAGGAAGAAGCCGAACTGCCGCTGATGTAAGCTGGAATTGTATTGTTGGAGATGCGAGTAAGAGGTGTCCATGCTACCAGCGTAAGCCCAAAGGCGATAAGCCCATGAAGCACTCGCGACAAGGTGAAGGTGATGCCTTTGTCGGACGGTTTGGTGACTGCGGTAATTTGGAGCCAGCCGCATAGACCGCCCCAGCCCAGCACGGCACTGATTAGCGCCGTTTGGGTGCGGAGATCGTAAGGCAAGCGGCTGATTTCATAGGAACCCAGATGGATTTCCATCCAGGCAGGCCATACAAACGAATATGCTCCTTGGCCTAAGTATATGGATATGAGTCGAACCAGCACGGAAAAGAAAATAATAAATCCACCTGTTACCATAAGCGTCTGTACAGCGTGAGACACGGTTTCGCCCAGCAGTTTTCCGAAGCTGCGGCCATCCCGCTCTCTGGCAGAGCGTGTAGCATCCCATGCGGATTGGATCAAGGTGGCGGAAGTACGGGAAACAGAAGTGCGCCGAAGGGCAGCTGGCGTTTCCCGTTTTTGCAATTCCTTTGACGTAGCAGGCAGTCTGGCTGTAATCCAGCCTGCCAGCAGCCCGGAGATCCAGTGAACAGCAAGTAACATCCCGCCTACAGCAGCATTGTGCAGCAATCCTGTTCCGATGACGAGCAGGATGGTGATCGGATTGCAGAAGTGAGCGATGGCGGTCAATCGTCGAAGTTGGGGCTCGGTCATGTCCTCTTGCTGCGCCCATTGGCGCACTGCCTCCGCAGCAGCCGGGAAGCCAGCGGTCAGGCCGAGGGCCAGCACCCAGCCGCTTCGTCCAGGCAGGCGGAACCAGAAGCGCATGAACGGCTCCAGCAGGACACCCAGCCCATGGACGAGACCGAAGGCGATGAGCATTTCGGATAACATCAAAAAAGGGAGCATAGCCGGGAAAATAATACTCCACCATAGCTTAAGTCCTTGGGCAGAGGCTTCAAACACCTCTTCTGGTGAGGTGACAACAGCCAATACAAGCAGGATGGCTCCGAAGCCAAGCAGCAGGGTTGTCCAGTAAGGGGCGGTATGGGCTTCCTTTTGTGTCAAAGGGTTCACCTCTCATCCATATACTAAGAGAGTCGGATGCTGTCGCCAGCATTCTATTCACGATGTTGTCAGCAGGGATTGTTCATATACGTAGTCTTGTCATAAACAATGTATGCTTGTTCGAAAGGCTTGAGAACAAGCAGGTGCGCAGGATTGATTGGCGGAGGATGGGAAGTCGGGCTGAAAGGGGGAAAAGCGATGAAGCGAATCAGCCGCAAAAGTGCTCTTTTTTCAATCGGTTATGTTTTGATGCTGACCGCAATGGTCTATGTGCTGGTCTATATGCCAACCCCTTATCTGATCTATGGACCAGGTGGGGCCAACGAGATCAAACCGATGGTTACAGTCCGGGAAGGTGATCGCAACGAACGTGGCACCTTTATGATGACGACAGTGTCGGCACGTTATGCCAATCTTGTCATGCTGGGCATGTCCAAGCTGGATAGCAATTCGGAGATTCAGCGCAAGGAGGATCGTCTGCACGGAAGAAGTGAGGACGAATACACAGCAGAGCAGGTATGGTATATGGGGGATTCCCAGTCTTCCGCCATGGAGGCTGCCTACAGCCGCGCCCATATCCCGTATCGGATTGTGCCGGATTATGTGTATGTGTTTAAGGTGCCCCGATCCAATAGCGTATTTGAGCCCGGAGATAAAATATTGGAGTTGAACGGCACGAGGGTAACGAATAATCGCTCCATTCGGATTGCCTTGGGAAATGAGAAGGCGGGGACCAAAGTCCAGGTAAAGCTCAAGCGCAATGGCACCTTGCTGACGGTGCAGGCTCCGTTAACGACCATCACGGACAGCGAGACGGGCAAACAACGTCCTGGCTTTGGCGTCAGCATTGCCACGGTGCAGAAAGTAGAGCCGAAGGATGGACGTAAGACGATTCGTTTTACATCCACAGATGTTGGCGGGCCTTCGGCAGGTTTAATGTTTACGATGGAAATTTATAACCAGTTGACACCCGGTGATCTGAGTAAGGGATATCGTGTGGCCGGTACGGGTACTATTGATAAGGACGGTCAGGTGGGAGCGATTGGTGGTGCAAAATATAAAATTGTCGCCGCTGACCGTCAGGGTGCAGAATTGTTTTTTGTCCCGGCGGATAATTATAAAGAAGCCAAGGCCAAAGCTGAGCAAATCGGAACCCGGATGAAGCTCGTTCCGGTGCGCACGCTTGACGATGCGCTGAATTATATGGAAAAGCTGCCCATCAAACCATAATGGGCGGTCGCAAGTAATCGGCATACATATCGCGGATGGCGGGACGCGGCATCCCGGTTGCATGTATGGCGGCAGCGGCCGTATCCCAATCCAGATGGGGATGTGAGCCGGCAGACGGCTTGACCCATACAGGAAGAGTAGCTGTCTGCTTCATCCGGGCCAGCAGCTCGCGTCCGGCCGCATTAAAGCCGAGTACACGGATATAGCCAGGGCCTTTCGCCAGCTCAGCGGGAGTCATATCGGCTTTGGCATGATTCAGCAAAATATGCGCAAGCATACGCTGAAGCTTCGTACGAGTATATCGCCTTGTCTTGACGGCGGCGAGTAATGCTTCTACCGATGGCTGGGACAGTGTGTACAGCGATTGCCGCAGGCGATGCTCCAGCCCTTCGGTGACCTCGTGCAGCTCCGCCAGCTGCTGCGGGCTGCGCGTGATCAGGGCGTTCAGCAGCGGCTGGCTGAACGCTTCCCATTGCAGCGGCGCGCGTCCGGCTTGCCACTCGCGCCGCAAAATCTCCAGCGTCGCCGCTGGTACATACGGCGACGCAGCCTCCGGCCCGCCGTCCAGCAGGAGACGGCGGATGGCCGTGGCGCTGGCGATGACTCCGTCCGCGGGCGCCACGGCTTCATGGTAGCCCGATCCGGTGCGGGCTACGGTGAAGGGCTTGATTGTGCTGCCCAGCCGTTCCAGCGCAATCAAGTAATGCAGCCCGAGCGTATTGTTGGGCTGCTGCATGAGGGCGGCGAGCGCAGCGCCGTCCGCCCCTTCGGCCGCGAGCGCGGCTGCGGCTCCCGCGTAGGCGGCGGGATAGCTCGCGCCGCTGCGCAGGCGATGCGCGATGCCGGCCTTGAGCTCGGCCGGCTCTGCCGCCAGCACGCGGGCCAGCGCGCGCAGCGGCGCGATGTCTCCGCTCTCGCTGCCGAAGCAGAGCGCGTCGACGACGCCTGTGGCGCGGAGCAGGGCGACCGCCCCGTGGGCGAACCATTCTGCGGGCTGAATGGCATAGGCCACAGGCAGCTCCATCACCAGGTCCACGCCCATGGCGAGTGCCATTTCGGTGCGGGACCATTTATCTGTAATCGCGGGTTCCCCCCGCTGGAGGAAAGGACCGCTCATCACAGCCACCGTGCGCTCTGTGCCAGTGATGCGAAGAGACTCCTTCCAGTGATGAACATGTCCGTTATGCAGCGGGTTATACTCTACAATAACTCCGAGTGTTTTCAAGGCGGTATGTCGGCTCCTTTCTTTATAGCTGATCCAGGTAACTATTCTGAACAAGGCCATTGAGACCTGAAGCAAAAAGCTTTATACTCGCATTATTGTACACGAAGAGTGGCGGGGGTACGAATACGCTCAGGTACATGATCCGTACAACGTATTTTCACTTCCTCATAAAACGTGCTGTACCATTGGAAGACCAATGGTTTTGTATGTGGTGTAAAGTGAAAGGTGTTGACAAACGACTCGATCAGTCGGTATAATAATTTTTGTTTGTTTGGAGTGATAGTGATGCAACTATTTTTTCGCAAAGTAGCAACAAGTGACGGTCCTTTTCCTATCCGTGAATCTCTAAACGTGAGTGAATTGGTGGATGATCGTGCTGATGTTACGGCCGTTTCCCCGCTGGAGACCGATTTGGTCGCCGTTAGTCTGGGTCAAGGCTTGATGAGCGTGGAAGGCACGCTGACCGCAAGTCTGGACATGCTGTGTTCACGCTGTTTGAGCCCGATGCATGAGGATTTGAAGATTGAATTCCGTGAACGGTTCAAGCAAACCTCTTCAGGTAGTGAAGAAGAGGATGAAGATGGCGAATTTATCGCAGTGACGGAGGATTCCTTCGACATTGCACCGTATTGCAAAGAACTGTTTGTACTGAACGTGCCGTTTGCGCCTGTGTGCAGTGAGAATTGTCAGGGGATCGCACCAGCGGCCGGACAAAACTGGAGTATCGGCTCCGATGACAGTGATGATGGCAGTACGGACAAGATTGATCCGCGTCTGGCAGGGCTTAAGGATTTTTTTAAATGAGAATTGAGTTCAATTCTGAAAAAAATCATCATCCGCTTGTGCTGGGGAGTTACAGAACCCGTGCATGGATGTTGCAGGCTTGATTCACCGGCTGTAAAGTAACTGCTTCCGCTAGTTACCTTCAGTCTTGAATGAGATAAGAAGTCATACCCGCTTTTGCGGGGTCGATTTGGTTAAGGAGGTGGGAATAATGGCAGTACCTCAACGGAGAACATCCAAAACTCGTCGCGACAAACGTCGTACTCACTTTAAACTGGCAGTACCAGGTATGGTGAAATGCTCCGAATGCGGCGAATTGAAACTTGCTCACCATGTGTGCAAAGTTTGCGGAACGTACAAAGCTAGAGAGATTATCTCTCAATAATGTCCGATAAGTGGATTCTTTGGAATCTTCGCAGGGAAAGTGGCGCTTCACTCCAGTGAGGCGTCACTTTTTTTATTTGCATGCTTTCTTTTTGTGTCAGCATGCTATATACTGTTTTAGTACCAGGTTCTAAGAAAGAGGGCCGAAGGGGTTCCTTTATACATACAAGATAACAAACAGGCTCGAAGCTTTTGCCGTTAGAACGTGAAGTAACCCGAACCGTCGGCTGAACGGCAGTTTATTGCAGGGAAAGGAGGCGTCACTGACATCGAACGTTTGCCGAAAAGACAGAGACAGCAGCGGCTGACTCAATTGATTGATGATAATCCGTTCGTAACGGATCAGGAATTGACGAGACAACTGAAGGTAAGCATCCAGACGATTAGGCTGGACCGAATGGAACTCGGAATCCCGGAATTGCGGGAGCGGCTAAAGCTGATGGCTGAGCGCTCCTACGATCAGGTTCGTTCCTTGCCTTTGCATGAAGTGATCGGGGATATCGTTGATCTCCAATTGGACCGAAGCGGTATTTCCATCTTTGAAATTAAAGAGGAGCACATCTTTTCACGCACCGGCATTGCACGGGGACATTATGTTTTTGCTCAAGCCAATTCATTGGCTGTCGCCGTGATTAATGATGAGATAGCATTGACCGCTTCGGCGGATATTCGCTTTGTACGCCCGGTTCATTTGGGGGAGAAGTGTATTGCCAAGGCATATGTACGCTCAAATCCTGAGCAAAAAGGGAAGGCCAAAGTGGAGGTTTTTGCCTACGTAGGAGAAGAAATGGTGTTCCAAGGGAACTTTGTCATTTATCGCTCCACGGAGGAAGAGTATAGCGAAGGAGGAAGTCAGCATGCGGATCGCCATTGATGCCATGGGGGGAGACAATGCCCCTGAGGCGACAGTAGAGGGTGCGCTATCTGCGGCGGCGGAATGGAAGGATACAGACATTACGCTGGTTGGTGACCGTGAACGGATTGAATCGGTTCTGAACGGCAGAGCGCTGCCTGCGAACCTCAGCATTCGTCATGCATCTGAAATGATTGATGCGCAAGACGAGCCTGTAAAGGCAGTACGGCGCAAAAAGGATGCCTCAATGGTCGTAGCTGGCCGAATGGTCAGAGAAGGCGAAGCGGATGCCATGATATCTGCAGGCAATACCGGTGCGCTAATGACCACAGGATTGCTGGTGGTTGGAAGAATGGAAGGGATTGAACGCCCGGCTCTTGCCCCGATGATACCGACGATTGATGATCAGGGTGTGTTGGCACTGGACTTGGGAGCCAATATGGATGCCAAGCCCGAGCATCTCGCCCAGTATGCATTGATGGGGAGCCTGTATCGTCAGAAAGTTCACGGTATGGCTTCTCCAAGGGTAGGTCTGCTGAACGTCGGGACCGAAGCCGGGAAGGGTAATGAATTGACAAAACTGACATTTCCCCTCATTGAGCAGTTGCCTGTCCATTTTGTGGGCAATGTGGAATCCAGAGATGTGTTAACCGGAAATTGTGATGTACTGGTGTGCGACGGATTTGCCGGAAACATCATGTTAAAATCGCTGGAGGGTACGGCCGGAGCGATATTTTCTCTCCTGAAAGAGCAGTTCACCAAATCTTTAAAGACCAAGCTGGCGGCGGCGTTGATTATGCCCGAACTTCGCAGTCTAAAGGATAAGCTGGACTATAAGGAGCATGGCGGAGCTCCCTTGCTGGGACTGAGCGGACTTGTCTTGAAAAGTCACGGTTCATCTGACGGTATTGCCGTCAAAAATGCGGTAAGACAGGCCCGCACGGCCTTGCAAAACCGGTTGGTGGAAAGTATATCCAAGGAAATTAGCAGGAAGTGAGTGACGATATGAATAAATTACGGCCGGTTGGTGTGATCGGAACGGGGAAATATGTTCCTGAGAAAATTCTGACCAATAAAGATCTGGAAGCGATGGTAGAGACAAGTGACGAATGGATTGTCAGCCGTACAGGGATTCAGGAGCGCCATATTGCGGCCCCGGAGCAGGCTACATCTGACTTGGCTTATGAAGCGGCGATTAAGGCTTTGAAGTCTGCTGGTATGACGGCAGAGGATTTGGATCTGATCATTGTAGCTACGGTCACACCGGATATGGCATTTCCGTCAACTGCCTGCATTCTGCAGGACAAGTTGGGAGCAAAAGGTGCGGCGGCTTTCGATTTGTCGGCAGCATGCTCGGGTTTTGTGTATGGGCTGGCAACGGCAACGAGCTTCATTAAGACAGGCATCTATAATAATGCGCTAATCATTGGAGCAGACTGTCTTTCCCGGATTACAGATTATACCGATCGCAATACCTGTGTTCTTTTCGGAGACGGTGCAGGAGCTGTTGTGATTGGTGAAGTACCTGAAGGCAGAGGATTCCAATCCTTTGATCTCGGTGCCGAAGGTGCGGGAGGCAGCTTGCTGAACCTGGCAGCTGGCGGTTCGCGTTTGCCTGCGAGTGCGGATACGCTGGAAAACAAACAGCACTATATCTACATGAATGGACGTGAAGTGTTCAAGTTTGCGGTCCGTGTGATGGGGACGGCGACGGTGGATGTATTGGAAAAAGCAGGGTTGTCCAAAGATGACATCGATCTGTTCGTTCCGCATCAGGCCAATATTCGCATCATCCAATCAGCGATGCAGCGTTTGGATTTGCCGGAAGAAAAAGTCGTCATTAATGTTAATAAATATGCAAATACATCTGCAGCGTCAATCCCTCTTGCTCTTGTGGAAGCGGCAGAAGAAGGCCGTATGAAGGAAGGCGACCGGATTTTGATGGTGGGCTTTGGCGGCGGATTGACCTGGGGCGCGTCGGTTCTTGTCTGGTAAGAAAACAGCAGATTTGATAGAATGTTGAATTTCTGGTATTTTACAGGATAAGCATTGGATATAGAGAGGTGCATACAAGATGGGCAAAACGGCATTTATATTTCCCGGTCAGGGTTCACAAGCTGTAGGTATGGCTAAAGACGCTTATGAAGCGATTCCAGCTGCAAAAGAGGTATTCCGTCAAGCGGATGAGCGATTGGGTTTCGCGCTAAGCACATTGATTTTTGAAGGACCGGATACTGCCTTGAAGCAGACTTCAAATACGCAGCCTGCGCTGCTAACGGCGAGCATTGCGTTGCATGAAGCGTTCAAGGAAACAGGAATCCGCCCTGATTATGTGGCTGGACACAGCCTTGGGGAATACAGTGCGCTGGTGGCTTCCGGTGTCCTCGCATTCGCGGACGCGGTTGAGATCGTACGTGCACGTGGCGAGTTCATGGAGCAGGCCATACCTGATGGACAAGGCGGAATGGCTGCTGTGCTGGGAGCTGACCGTGAAGCGCTGGCAGCATTATGCCGTGATATTACGGAGGCTGGTCATCTGGTTGAACTGGCCAATATCAACTGCCCCGGACAAATCGTCGTATCTGGCACGAAGGAAGGCGTAGCTGCGGTGGCTGAACGCGTGAAGGAAGCAGGCGGCAAGCGCGCTATTACTTTGGAGGTCAGCGGTCCTTTCCACTCCTCATTGATGAAAGAAGCGGCAACCAAGCTCTCCGGCAAGCTGGAGGCTGTGGCCTTCTCTGAAGCTCAAGTTCCGGTTGTGGCTAATGTAACGGCAAAACCTGTGTGTGAGGGGAACGAAATTCGCCAGCTGCTTGTGGATCAGGTCTATTCCCCGGTGCTGTGGGAAGACAGCGTGGCGTGGCTGCTGGAACAGGGTGTTGACACCTTTATTGAGTTCGGACCTGGAAGTGTTTTAACCGGATTGGTTAAAAAGATCGACAAAACGGTTAAGCTGTATAATATAAACAGCCTGGAGTCGTTTGCTTCTGTAGCAGAGGCCTTGGAGGCCCGCTAAAAGGTTTAGTGATTGCCTATATACTTGCAAGGAGGTACTATGATGTCTAAGCCATTAAGTGGAAAAACGGCGTTGGTTACGGGAGCGTCGCGAGGAATTGGTCGTAGTATCGCGCTGGCGCTGGCTGAAGCAGGCGCTAATGTGGCGGTAAACTATGCTGGCAGCGAAGCGGCTGCGGCTGAGGTTGCAGAGCAGATTCGGGCCAAGGGCGTGGAAGCTATTACGGTTCAGGCTAATGTCGGTCGTGCTGATGAGGCGGATCGTTTAATCAAGGATGTCATCGACGCTTGGGGCAAGATTGACATCCTGGTGAATAATGCCGGGATAACAAGAGATAATTTAATCATGCGCATGAAGGAAGAAGAGTTCGACCAGGTGATCGAAACGAATCTGAAAGGTGTGTTTAATTGCCTCAAGGCAGCTACACGGCCTATGATGAAGCAGCGTTCCGGTCGAATTATCAATATCTCTTCTGTTGTCGGTGTACTTGGCAATGCAGGTCAAGCAAACTATGTAGCTGCTAAAGCAGGCGTGATTGGTCTTACTAAATCCTCTGCTAAAGAGCTTGCTTCAAGAGGCATTACAGTCAACTGTGTAGCACCCGGATTCATCGATACGGACATGACGCAGGTGCTGGCTGACGATTTGCGTGATAGTATGCTTGGCAGTATTCCGCTGGCCCGTCTCGGACGGCCTGAGGAAATTGCGAACGTGGTGCTGTTCTTGGCCTCGGACGCTTCCTCATACATGACGGGCCAGACTTTGCATGTGGATGGCGGCATGTACATGTAGTGACGTGTTGCCAATCCGCATGCCGTGATGAAGAGTAATGAATGAAAACTCTCTTCTATGGCATTTTAATTGTAATTTTCGTATAATACCTAAGGAGGAGGTGAGCCGGATGTCCGACGTATTGGAGCGCGTAAAACGCATTGTCGTTGACCGTTTGGGAGCCGACGAAGCCGAAGTTACACTTGAAGCATCTTTTAAAGATGATTTAGGCGCTGATTCTCTCGATGTAGTTGAATTGGTTATGGAATTGGAAGATGAGTTTGATATGGAAATCTCTGATGAAGATGCAGAGAAAATTACAACTGTAGGTGAAGTTGTAAAGTACATACAATCTCATACCTAATTCATGTCAACAAAGTCCCGTTCTGTTACAGGCGGGACTTTCTCCTAATTATACAGATTGAACTAAAGACGGAATTGCCGTGTATTTTGAGCTTGACCTAACTTAGTAAAAGCTGAAGATGATGCGGCATTACTAACTTTAGTTGATTCTATATTATTTCTGCGCACAAAGCGTGCGACCTTAAAATACAATTTGCAGTAGACATAGAGGTGATTATCTTTGAAACAACGAGTTGTCATAACAGGAATGGGTGTAATCACTTCGCTGGGACAGGATTTGAACACACTGTGGGATAATCTGATGGCTGGAAAATCTGGTATCAGCGCAATCGAAGCTTTCGATACAACTGAGTACCCTACGAAAATAGCCGCTTCCGTTAAGGATTTTAATCCAGAGGATTACATTGAACGCAAGGATGCACGTAAAATGGACCGCTTTGTACAGTTCGCGGTTGCAGCCAGTAAACTGGCGCTTAAGGATAGCGGACTTGTTATCGGAGAGAATGCGGAAGCCGAGCGTGTAGGTGTATCTGTAGGTTCTGGTATTGGCGGATTGGGTACTTGGGAGGATCAGCATCATACATTAATCGAAAAGGGACCTAAACGCGTAAGCCCTTTCTTTATCCCGATGATGATTGCCAATATGGGCTCCGGCCAAGTATCCATTTCACTCGGTGCCAAAGGACCCAATACATCGCCAGTAACGGCTTGTGCCACAGGCAGTCATGCCATCGGTGATTCCTACCGTATGATTCAGCGTGGTGATGCTGACGTCATGATTTGTGGCGGTGCTGAGGCGACGATTCGCCCGATCGGTATGGCTGGATTTTGTTCCATGCGGGCGATGTCCACACGCAACGATGAACCTGAAAAGGCGAGCCGTCCTTTTGATACGGAAAGAGATGGATTCGTGATGGGCGAAGGCTCTGGTGTTCTGATTCTGGAATCGTTGGATCATGCTTTGAAGCGTGGTGCACGTATTTATGGCGAAGTGATTGGCTACGGTCTTTCTGGCGATGCCCATCATATGACGGAGCCTGATCCAGAGGGTGCGGCGCGCTGTATCAGAATGGCGATCCGCGATGCTGGATTGAAGCCGGAAGAGATTGATTATATCAACGCTCACGGTACGTCGACTCCGGTGGGTGATAAATCGGAAACGGAAGCAGTCAAGAAAACGCTTGGAGAGCATGCTTATAAGGTAGCAATCAGCTCGACCAAGTCAATGACAGGGCATCTCTTGGGTGCAGCGGGCGGCGTTGAAGCCGTAATCTGTGGTCTTGCCCTTCAGCATCAGACGATTCCGCCTACGATTAATCTGGATAATCAAGACCCGGAATGCGATCTTGATTATGTGCCTAACAAGCCAAGAAAAGCGGAACTGAATGTGGTTATGTCCAATTCCTTTGGGTTTGGCGGTCACAATGCTACGGTTATTCTAAAAAAATATGAAGCGTAAGGGGTCAGTTCGTTGAGTGGAGACTTGAAGCAATTACAGCAGAAACTTCATATTCAATTCAACAATCGGCAGCTTCTAAAGCAGGCCTTTACGCACGCTTCCTACGTAAACGAGCATCGATTCAGTCAGCATGCAGACAATGAGCGCCTTGAATTTTTAGGTGACGCTGTGCTGGAGCTGACTGTATCCGAGCAATTGTACAATCAATACCCTAACCGACCCGAAGGCGAACTGACCAAGCTGCGCGCAGCTATTGTCTGCGAGCCTTCTCTGGTGAAGTTTGCTGTCGGGCTTGAGTTCGGGCAATATGTACTGCTTGGAAAAGGTGAAGAGCTGACGGGCGGACGTACTCGTCCCGCTTTGCTCGCCGACGTGTTCGAGGCGTTCGTAGGCGCGCTTTATTTGGATCAGGGTCTGGAGGCCGTCCGGTCGTTTCTGGAACGTTATATTTTTCCTCAAATTGTGTTAAATGGCAAGCTCCAGATGAGTGATTTTAAAACAGAGCTTCAGGAACTGACACAGCATCATAACATGGGGATGCTTGAATACAGGATTGTGGAGGAGCGCGGACCTGCCCATGAGCGCGAGTTTGTAGCCGAGGTATATATGGACAGCGAACGGCTGGGGGCAGGTACAGGACGCTCCAAAAAAGAAGCTGAGCAGCAAGCGGCGGCAGTGGCTTTAAACCGTTTGAAACTGGCTGAATCGTAATCGGTACCTGTGCGGCCCGGACGGGTTACGCAAGCAGGGGACACAAAGTAAGAGCAAAGGGCAGTCCGCGGGGGAGTCCCGGCCCGCAAAGGCGAATGGACTGCGTTTTGCTCTTTTTTCGTGGCTTGGCTGCAGTGCGTTGAACGTCGATGTTGAACGTCGGTAGTGTGCTTTATCCAAAGTAGTCTTGTGCTACAATAGGGATAATTCATGCCCATCAGGTAATCGGTGTTGTACAAGCATATTTGAAATGTTAGAGGTGAAATTGAGCATGTTTTTAAAGCGCATTGAGCTGGCGGGCTTCAAATCGTTTGCAGATAAAACGGAAATGGAATTTGTCCGCGGCATTACGGCAGTCGTCGGGCCTAACGGAAGCGGAAAAAGTAATATTTCCGATGGCATTCGCTGGGTGCTGGGCGAACAGAGCGCCAAATCACTGCGTGGCGGCAAAATGGAGGATATTATTTTTGCTGGCAGTGATGCTCGCAAGGCTGTTAATTATGGCGAAGTATCGCTTACGCTGGATAATGAAGATCAGGCGTTGCCTCTGGATTTTGGCGAAGTCACGGTAACTCGCCGTGTGCACCGGAGTGGCGATAGTGAATATTTCATTAACCGACAGTCATGCAGACTTCGGGATATTACCGAGTTGTTTATGGATACAGGGATTGGTAAAGAGGCTTACTCCATTATCGGGCAAGGGCGCATTGAAGAGATTTTGAGTACCCGATCCGAGGACCGTCGAGGTATTTTTGAGGAAGCATCGGGTATCGTAAAATATAAATCACGTAAAAAAGAGGCAGTCCGCAAGCTGGATGACACGGAGCAAAATTTGCTGCGCATTCACGATTTGGTCAGCGAGCTGGAGGATCAAATCGGCCCGCTTAAGGAGCAATCGGAAAAGGCGATTCATTATAAAGAGCTGCGTAGTGAGTTGAAATCAAAAGAGATTTCGATGTACGTCCATCAAATTGAACAAATTCATACTTCGTGGAGCGATGCGACTTCCAAGCTAGCCTTGCTGCAGCAGGAGCAGCTTCAGTTGTCTACGGTGGTATCCCGCCACGACGCGATGCTGGAGAGTGAGCGTAATGAATTGCGTCAGCTTGAGGAGCAAGTCGAGCGCCTGCAAAGTGATTTGCTGCAGTACAGTGAGGCTACAGAAAAGAGCGAGGGCTACGGTGAATTGCTGAAAGAGCGTACACGCAATCTGCAGGCTAACCGGGAACAGCTTATTCTATCGCTCAGCACGAGCGAGGCAAGGCATTCCGATCGCAAAAATGAACTGGATCAGCTGAATGAAAAGCTGTCTGCATTAATTGTAGAGCTTGAAGAGCTGCGTGCGAGGCTATCTGATGAAGAGGCCAAGCTGATTGGCGTCACAGGCGGCATCAGCCAGGAGCAGGAGGAAAGCCTTAAAGGTAACCTGCTGGAGCTGATGAACCAAATGGCACAGGCGCGCAACGAAATCCGTTATACCGACCAGCAGAAGGAAGCGCTTGAGCGGCGGGTGAACCGTGTAAGTGACGAATCCGGTAAATGGGAAGCACAAAAAGTCGAGCTGGATCAGCGCAAAAAGGGATTGGAAGCTGCTATTCAGAAGCTGGGACAGGAAATCAGTAGTCTGCGCAGTGGGTATATTCAGGGGAGTGAAAAGTACCAGGCGCTGCAAAAGCTGCTGGAAGAAAGTCAAGGCACCATTCGTAAATGGGAACAAAAACGTGAGGCGCAAATTTCACGCCGAGATACGATGAAGGAAATGCAGGATGACTTTGACGGCTTTATGCTGGGTGTCAAGGAAGTATTGAAGGCTGCGCGCAAAGGAACCTTGCACGGTGTACACGGAGCGGTGGCGGAGCTGATTCGGGTGCCTGAGCATTTGGAGCAGGCGATGGAAACGGCTTTGGGCGCTTCCGTACAGCATATCGTCATGGAAAATGAATCGGTATCCAGACAGGCGATCAGTTTTTTGAAGCAGCGTCAATTGGGTAGAGCGACTTTTTTGCCTATGGATGTCATTCGACCGCGCCAAATCGGTGCGGGGGAGCGCCAAATTGCGGAAAGTGCTGAGGGCTTTATCGGAATCGGTGCGGATCTTGTTCAGTATGATGAGCGGTATGCCGGAATTGTAGGCAGCCTCTTGGGGAATGTGGTCATAGCGTGTACGCTGGAAGATGCGAACCGGATTGCCGCCCGTTGCCAGTATAGATATCGTGTCGTGACGCTGGAAGGCGACGTTGTCAATGCAGGTGGTTCCATGACTGGTGGTAGCCAGTTTAAGAAAAATGCCAATCTGCTTGGGCGCAAACGTCAGCTGGATCAGCTGGATCAAGACATTTTAGATACGGAGCAGCAAATTGCGAGATTGCGTCAAAGCGCCGTGGATACCAAACGCCAGCTGGAGGAGACACAGACCCGTTTGGAGGAGCTGCGTCAGGCCGGAGATGTGAAGCGCGGCGAAGAGCAGCAGACCGCAATGGAGCTCAAGCAGCTGGAGCATGAACTGCGTCATGTGTTGGAACAGGTGGCTGCGTCTAGTCAGGAGAAAAAGGGCTTCGACCAGGAGATAAAAGAGTTGGAAACTGCACGTGAAGAAGCGTTGGCCAAGTTGGCTGCGCTGGAAGAGGAAGAGAAGAAAACCCATCAAGCCATCCACGCTGCCGAATTTGCTCGTAAAGCCAACGAATCTGCCAAAGAGCAGCTGCAAGGTGAACTTACCAATCTCAAGGTTAGAGAAGGTAAGCTGGATCAGGAGCGCTTTTCATTGGAAGAGCAGCTGCGCAGATTGCGTGGAGATTATGATACTCTTGGCAAGGATTCGAGACAGAATAAAACCCTGCTGGCTTCCATCGAAGCTGATCTGCTGACCAATGAGCAGGAGAGCGTAAAGCAAATTGAAAATCTCAATCAATACCGTTTGAAAAAGGAAGAAGCCTCGCAGCAGTTGGAGTTCAAGCGGGCTGCACGCAGCAGCTTGTCCAAAAAGCTGGAATTGGCCGAGAACGAGACAAAAGAGCAGCGAATCCAGCTTAAATCGGTTGAAGAGCAGCTTCGTCAAACGGAAATTGGAGTGAATCGGCTTGATGTAGAGCTGGAAAATGTGCTCAAAAAATTAAGCGATGATTATGAACTCAGCTACGAGCTGGCCAAGCAGCGCTACCCGGTGCCGGAGGATATTGAAGGTACGCAGGCTGAAGTGCAAAGGCTCAAACGCGGTATTTCCGGGCTGGGCGAGGTCAATCTGGGTGCGATTGAGGAATATCAGCGTGTGCATGAACGTTATACGTTTCTCGATGAGCAAAAATCTGATCTGGTGGAGGCCAAAACCACGCTCTATCAGGTTATTCGTGAAATGGATGATGAAATGTCCAAACGTTTCAAATCTACGTTCGATGCCATTCGGCGTGAATTTGGTACGGTTTTCTCCAAGCTGTTCGGAGGCGGACGGGCTGATCTGGTACTGCTTGACCCGGAACGCCTGCTGGAGACGGGAATTGACATTGTAGCTCAGCCACCGGGCAAAAAACTGCAAAACTTGCAGCTGCTGTCGGGCGGTGAGCGGGCGTTAACGGCGATGGCGCTGCTGTTTGCCATTTTACATGTTAAACCTGTTCCATTCTGTGTGCTCGATGAAGTAGAGGCCGCATTGGACGAAGCCAACGTGGTGCGTTTTGCACAGTATTTACGGGAATTCTCGGAGCAGACACAGTTCATTGTAGTTACTCACCGCAAGGGCACAATGGAAGAATCCGACGTGCTGTACGGGGTTACGATGGAGGAAGGCGGGGTTTCCAAGCTCGTATCTGTCAAGCTGGACAGTGACGAAGCCGAGATTGCCTGATATCCAATAACATACTTTCAAGTCAACGGAGGGAACTTATGAGTTTCTTTAGAAAATTAAAGGAAAGCATTGCAAGCAAAACAGAATCCGTCACAAAACAGTTCAAGGACGGCCTGGAAAAAACAAGAAAAGGATTTGTTGAAAAAGTAACGGATTTGATGATTCGTCGCAAAAAGATTGATGAGGAGTTTTATGAGGAACTGGAGGAAATTCTGATCGGAGCGGACGTAGGTGTCAACACGGTGATGAACCTCATTGAAGACCTGCGGGTAGAAGTGAAAAAACGCAAAATCGAGGATGCATCCGAGCTTCAGCCTGTATTGTCGGAAAAGCTATCCGAGCTGCTGAGAGGCAATGACAATAGTCAGCTCCAAATGAGCTCTAACGGCATTACAGTCATACTATTCGTCGGGGTCAACGGTGTCGGCAAAACAACAACGATCGGCAAGCTGGCTCACCGTTTTAAACAAGAGGGTAAAAAAGTGCTGCTGGCTGCCGGAGATACGTTCCGTGCCGGTGCGATTGAACAGCTGGAGGTATGGGGTCAACGAGCAGGTGTGGAGGTTATCAAGCAGCAATCCGGTTCCGATCCGGCTGCGGTTATGTATGATGCCGTACAGGCTGCAAAGCAGCGTCAGGTAGATGTTTTGCTGTGTGATACTGCAGGACGTCTTCAGAATAAAAGCAATCTGATGGAGGAGTTGAACAAAATTTTCCGTGTTATCCAGCGTGAAATCCCGGACGCTCCTCACGAAGTGCTGCTGGTACTTGATGCCACGACCGGACAGAATGCACTGAACCAGGCCAAGCTGTTTGGAGAGAAAAGCGGCGTAACCGGGCTGGTGCTGACGAAGTTGGATGGTACAGCAAAGGGCGGAATTGTTGTAGCAATCCGCCAAGAGTTGAATTTGCCTGTTAAGCTGGTGGGCTTAGGCGAAAAAATGGATGACCTTCAACCGTTTGATTCTGAGCAATTCGTTCATGCATTGTTTGCGGGCTTGATTCAGGAAGAGGCTGGTGAAGCAACTGCTGCTGGAGAGGAAGAGCAGCGCTGATTTAGGTTGTACAGGATGGCCTGGAAGTTTGGAGGATGTCTTGCAATCGCCTAGTCTATCAGGCTCGGGGCTTGGACTTGGCCTGTTGCTGCTCGAGGTGGTGGAGATATATATCGTAGAGATATATAATGAGAGCAACGGGTCTGTCGATGTCGGATATATATTTTTGTATATAAAAAAAATTACAGAAAGCCGGGTGAAGAACCGATGGTGAACACCTATACTTATTCCCGACGGGAGGAAGTAGCCAACGCCATTACACATGGAATTGGAGTCGTTTTAAGTGTGGCGGCGCTTGTGCTGCTCATTGTTTTTTCCAGCTTAAAAGGGACAGCTTGGCATGTCGTCAGCTTTACGATTTATGGGATAACCATGCTGCTGTTGTACACCAATTCCACGTTGCTTCATAGCCTCCGTGAAGGGAAATTGAAGGATTTGTTCGAAATATTCGATCATTCTTGCATTTACCTGTTCATTGCAGGCAGCTACACCCCGTTTATGCTTGTTGCATTGCGAGGGACTTTAGGCTGGACGCTGTTTGGAGTGGTATGGGGAATCGCTTTGGTCGGTGTGCTGTTCAAGGCGTTCTTCACCAAACGCTTTCTGTTCATGTCCACCGTGTTTTACATTGTGATGGGCTGGCTCATCATCATTGCCTGGAATCCTCTGGTGGCGGTAGTCCCGGCTGGAGGGATGACGTTATTGTTCGTAGGTGGTCTTCTGTACACGTTGGGCACGATTTTCTATGTATGGCGGGCATTCCCGTATCATCATGCAATCTGGCATCTGTTTGTTTTGGCAGGCAGCATACTTCATTTTCTGGCAATTCTGCTGTATCTTACTCCAGTCAGGGTTTAAGGAACAGGAAGAAAAAAGTCGATCTGTAATTCCATTCAAGGGTTGTGGATCGGCTTTTTTTTGGTTGACAAGGGATAACGCTTGACATCTTCTTTTCTTTTATGTATGATAAGGAACGTTGAAAAGAACTGTAAAGTGTTTTTCCTTGACGATGGAGGCAATGGAGGTATTGGTGATGAGTCAGGAGAATCGGCTGGAAAAGACAAACCGAATTAACCGACTGTTTGACTTCTATGAACCTCTGCTTACGGAGAAGCAACAGATGTTTTTGAAATATTACTTCCATGATGATTTTTCTCTGGGAGAAATTGCTTCGGAATTTGAAATTAGCCGTCAGGCAGTGTATGAACATATTAAACGTGCTGAACAGGTACTGGAAATGTATGAGGAAAAGCTTGGATTGCTGAGCAAGCATGAACGCAGAAGCCAAGATCTGAAAGAGCTAAATGCAGCGTTGCAGGAGGCATTCGGTAAGATGGGCGAGCCCCATGAAGGCACTCTGCTGCATGTTCATCAAATTGTAAATCGCCTGCAGGAATTGTAGGTCATATAAATGAGTAAATAAACAACCCTGGTAGACAAGGAGGTGCGAAAGTATGGCATTTGAAGGATTATCGACTCGCTTGCAAAATGTATTCAGTAAACTGCGCGGCAAAGGGAAAGTGTCTGAGGATGATGTAGCTCAGGCGATGCGTGAAGTACGATTGGCTTTGCTTGAGGCGGACGTTAACTTCAAGGTTGTAAAGGACTTTATTGCCAAGGTGAAAGAGAAGTCCGTTGGTAAGGAAGTAATGGACAGCTTTACGCCAGGTATGGTCATTATCGACATCGTGAACAAGGAATTGACCGAGTTGATGGGTGGCAGCCAGGCCAAGCTTGCCAAAGCTAACAAGCCGCCTACAGTCATTATGATGGTGGGTCTCCAGGGTGCAGGTAAGACGACGACGTCTGGCAAACTGGCGAAGCTGCTGCAAAAGCAAAATCATCGTCCGTTGCTTGTAGCTGGTGATATCTACAGACCGGCCGCGATCAAGCAGCTCCAGATTCTCGGCGAACAGATCAATGCACCTGTATTTACCCTCGGAGATCAGACAAGCCCGGTGGAGATTGCAAAGCAGGGTCTGCAGCATGCCAAGGATAACGGTAACGATTACGTTATTATAGACACTGCTGGTCGTCTTCATGTTGATGAAGAACTCATGGAAGAGCTGCGCCAGATTCATGCTAACGTCAAGCCGGACGAAGTTCTGTTGGTGGTAGATAGCATGACGGGGCAGGACGCAGTTAACGTTGCAGAGCACTTTAACAGTAGCCTGGAGCTAACGGGGGTTGTACTGACGAAGTTGGATGGCGACACTCGTGGTGGTGCGGCCTTGTCAGTTAAGGCTGTGACGGGATGCCCGATCAAGTTTGCTACACTGGGTGAAAAGCTGGATGCGATGGAGCCGTTTCATCCGGAACGGATGGCTTCACGGATTCTGGGTATGGGCGATATGCTGTCCCTGATTGAAAAAGCGCAGTCCAATATCGACGCTGACAAAGCGAAGGAAATGGAACGGAAAATGCGCAATGCCGAGTTTACTTTCGAAGATTTTCTGGAGCAGATGGATCAGGTTAAAAAGCTTGGCCCGATTGATCAGATTCTTGATATGATTCCCGGTATGGGCAACATGAAGCAAATGAAAGATATCAAAGTGGATGATAAGCAGATGGGCCGTATTGAGGCTATCGTGCATTCAATGACCACACAGGAGAAACAAAACCCGGACATGATTAATCATAGTCGGCGCAAACGGATTGCTGTAGGCAGTGGAACGTCGTTGGCTGAGGTAAATCGTTTGATTAAACAATTTGACGAAATGCGCCGTATGATGAAGCAGTTCTCAGATATGATGGGGCCTAAAGGCGGCAAAAACAAGGCTCTGAAGCAGTTGAAAGGTATGGGTAAGGGCTTGAAGTTTCCTTTCCGTTAAGGCTCTTGGGCCGTTGGAATGAAGGATAACATATACAGTCTACTTTTTGAAGGAGGTGAATTTTCGTGGCAGTTCGTATTCGTCTGAAACGTATGGGTGCACATAAAGCTCCTTTCTATCGCGTCGTGGTATCTGATTCCCGTTCCCCGCGTGACGGTCGTTTTATCGAAGAAATCGGTTATTACAACCCTATTACAGTACCAGCGGTTGTAAAAATTGATGAAGATAAAGCGCTGAAATGGTTGCAAGATGGTGCACAAGCATCCGACACTGTTCGCAACTTGCTTAGCAAAGCGGGTGTGATGAAAAAGTTTCATGAGCTTAAAACACAGAAATAAGGTGCTGATACGGAGGGTCAACCATGGAAGAATTAGTGATAATCATTGCTAAGGCTTTAGTCGATCATCCGGATGATGTAACCGTGAAGACCTTGGAGAAGGATCGGCTTGTTGTATATGAGCTTAGTGTGCATCCTGAGGATGTAGGTAAAGTCATTGGCAAGCAGGGTCGTATCGCCAAGGCGCTTCGCACTGTGGTTGCATCAGCAGCCGTTAAGATGGATAAACGGGTTACCGTAGACATCATATCTTAAAGATATACGAAAGTGGGTTAGGATGTATGTCCTAACCCTTTTTCGTACATGATGAAGATGATATGGAGCGGACCGATTATGTGCAGGAGGAACACGATGCAGCAATTGTTTAATGTCGGGAAAATTGTGAATACCCATGGAATTCGCGGCGAGCTTAAAATATTAACGACTACTGATTTTCTAGAGGATCGTTTTGCCAAAGGCAGCGAGCTATTGATTGTTCCGGCGGATGGTAAAGCACCGGTTCCCGTAACTGTCGAGACAGCGCGTTTTCAAAAAAATATGGTCATCGTCAAATTTAAGGAATATCACAATATCAATGATGTTGAAAAATACAAAGGTACTTTGTTGAAGGTATCTGCTGAACGTCTAGGCGAGCTAGAAGAAAATGAATTCTATTTTCATGAAGTTATCGGCCTGGAAGTCATTACAGAAGACGGAGAAAAGCTTGGTGTGGTTAAAGAAATTTTGACTCCGGGAGCCAATGATGTATGGGTAATCAAAATGCCTAATGGCAAGGAACTGCTATTGCCATATATAGAGAGTGTTATTTTGAATGTAAACGTGCGTGAAAAGCGGGCTACGGTACGGTTGATGGAAGGACTGCTATAATGCGGGTGGATGTGCTGACCCTGTTTCCTGAAATGTTTGATGGTGTATTTAGTGCAAGTATTCTGGGAAAAGCAAGGGATAAGGGAATAGTTTCACTGCAAGCGGTTAATTTTCGCCAGTATGCCGGTAACAAGCATGGACAGGTAGATGATACGCCCTATGGCGGTGGGGGCGGGATGGTATTAAAGCCCGACCCTATTTTTGCCGCGGTGGAAGCGTTGTTGGATGAATCAGAGCGTCCCATATTAGAGGCTGCCGATGGAGTCGTCCATCAAGAGAAGAGCGAAGGAAACGCTGATTTGAAAGCTCCGCGTATCATTTTGATGTGTCCACAAGGTGAGACCTTTACGCAAAAGAAAGCGGAGGAGCTGGCCCGAGAGGACCATCTTATTTTTATATGCGGACATTATGAGGGCTATGATGAGCGGATTCGCGAGCATTTGGTGACGGATGAGCTTTCTATCGGCGATTATGTACTGACTGGCGGAGAGCTGCCAGCGATGACTGTTATTGATAGTGTGACACGGCTGCTGCCGGGAGTGCTGGGCAATGAAACAAGTGCAATTACAGACTCATTTAGCACGGGGCTTTTAGAGTACCCGCATTATACCCGGCCTGCTGAGTTTAGGGGCTGGAAAGTGCCTGATGTGCTGCTGTCAGGGCATCACGTTAATATTGATGCATGGAGAAGACAGGAGGCATTGCGCCGTACGTTGGAACGCCGACCTGACCTGCTGGAGAAGGCTGAGCTGACAGGCAAGGAGCGCGCGTGGATTGAGGAGCATTGCAAACCGGACTGTTCGGAGAACAAGCGTTAAAGTGCTTTAGTCATAAGTGGATTTGAAAGCAGGTAGCAACCTGTTCTATAATGAAGTCAAATTAAATAAATGTTTGGTCAAATCCCTTTTTGTTGTTGCAATACGGTAACCTCCATGATACAATAATTCTGTTGTGTGTAATACGGTGGTCCTCTGTGGATGATGAAGGAAACGGATGTGTTTCCAGAAGAAACATGAACACCTGTACGGAAGGAGGGAGTCATAGATGAATATCGTCCAAGCGATCACTGAAGAACAACTGCGTAAGGATCTGCCTAACTTTCGTCCTGGTGACACTTTGAAAGTGCACGTGAAAGTTATCGAGGGAACTCGTGAGCGTATCCAGTTGTTTGAAGGTGTAGTAATTAAGCGCCGTGGTGGTGGAATCAGTGAGACTTTTACAGTTCGTAAAATTTCTTACGGTGTAGGTGTGGAAAGAACTTTCCCGCTTCATTCCCCAAAAATCGATAAAATCGAAGTGGCTCGCCGTGGTAAAGTGCGTCGTGCGAAGCTTTATTATCTTCGTGAACTGCGCGGTAAAGCAGCGAGAATTAAAGAAATTCGTCGTTAATACAACGAATAACGAAAGGGGCTTGGTTACAAGCTCCTTTCGTTTTTTCTACGTACATAGGGAACTGTGGATTATTGACCGTAAAGAGAGGACAGTGAGCTATGGAGCAAGAAGTAGGACAAGGAGCTGTGCAGCAGCCAACCGATCAGGATGGTACGCCCAAGCGTAAACCAAAAAATGAAATTTTTGAGTGGCTAAAGGCCATCATTATTGCGTTAGTGCTTGTCTTTTTAATCCGTTGGCTTCTCTTTAAGCCGTTTATTGTGGATGGACCGTCGATGCAGCCTAACTTTCATACGGGAGAACGTGTCATTGTAAATGAGATTTTATATGATTTTCGTGACCCTAAACCGGGTGAAGTGATTGTGTTCCATGTTCCGGAGGAAGGAAGAGACTTCATCAAGCGCGTCATTGCCGTTGCGGGTGATACGGTCAAGGTAGATGGTGACACGATTACAGTGAATGGCAAGCCGATTCAGGAACCTTATCTCAAGGCTCCTTTGGCAGAAGCGCATCAAAATGGCGAGCTTTACAACAAATTTACCAATTTTCCAAATGAGAAGTTTAAGGATGGAAAAGTTCCGGCAGGGCATATTTTTGTTATGGGCGATAACCGTTCCAATAGCACAGACAGCCGGATGATTGGATATGTTGATTTGAAGGAAGTCGTGGGCCGGGCTGACGTTATTTTCTGGCCAGCGAAGGATATGAAGTGGATTAACCACTAAAACAACTAATATGCAGCATAGCTGCCGTAATTCTCTGGCGGAGCCTAAAAGGCAAGGGCAGGAATTGCGATCAATGAGGTGATGACGGTGACGATTCAATGGTTTCCTGGTCATATGACCAGAGCGCGCCGCCAAATTGAAGCAAAATTAAAGCTGATTGATTTGGTAATTGAGCTGATTGATGCTCGATTGCCGCTTTCGAGCCGAAATCCAATGATTGATGATATTCTGCAAGGAAAGCCGCGAATGATTATTTTGAATAAGGCAGATTTGGCGGACCCGGTAGTATCGCAGCAGTGGATTGCCTATTTTAAGGAGCAGGGCCATGTAGCCTTTCAGGTGGATGCTACGACAGGGACAGGGATGAAGGAAATTCCGGTTCAGGCCAAGCTGTTGCTTAAGGAAAAAATAGATCGGCAGATTTCCAAAGGAATGAATCCGCGTCCTATACGTGCTTTGATTGTCGGTATTCCGAATGTCGGCAAATCGACACTGATCAACCGAATGGCAGGACGTAATATTGCAGCTACAGGTGACCGTCCGGGGGTAACGAAGGCACAGCAGTGGATCAAGACCGGAGAAATTGAGTTGCTGGATACACCGGGCATTTTGTGGCCTAAATTTGAGGATCAGAACGTTGGCTATCGTCTGGCAGTTACAGGAGCGATCAAGGAAGAAATTCTGAATGTAGAGGATATCGCCTTTTTCGCAACAAAATATTTTGTCCAATATTATTGGGATGCCATGGCAGAGCGTTTTGAGCTTACCGAACGTCCTGAGGATACAGAAAATCCCGATGATGTTGTCAGCGTTATGGAGGCTATCGGACGTAAACGTGGCTGTATTGTTAGTGGCGGACGTGTAGATCTCGAAAAGGCGTCAAAAATTATTTTGCGCGAGCTGCGTGCAGGGAAGCTGGGACGTTTTAGTTTGGAAGCCCCTTACTGATTGTGGTCGGTGTGCCCAAGACAGAACATAGCAAATTGCGGCAAGGAAGAACCTTCCCCATCTCTCCGGAGAGGAGGAAGGTTCTTTGTTATGTGTTTTGGTATGTAAAGGTAGGTAGAAAAGGGTTTTGGACGGTGCGGGTCTGTGGTAAGCTGAATTACATCATACAGAGCTACGGCATGTAAACTACATATGGATGGGCAGGTATTGAGGATGGAAGACAAAGAGGTAGTGGTGAAGGACATGCTGCATTATGAAAAAAAGTGCTGGGAGCAATCCTGCGAGCGAATCGCTGGTATTGACGAGGTAGGCCGAGGCTGTTTGTTCGGGGATGTCGTGGCTGCAGCCGTTATTTTACCAGTAGGTGAGCTGCTGGAGGGCGTGGATGATTCCAAAAAACTGACGGACAAGAAGAGAGAAGCATACTACGAGTTGATTATGGAGAAGGCCATTGCTGTAGGAGTAGGCTATGTAAATGCGCGGACGATTGATGAGATCAATATTAAACAGGCAGCTCGTTTGGCTATGAAGCAGGCTATTGAGGCTCTGTCTGTATCTCCTGATTATTTGCTTGTGGATGCTGAGAAGGTGGATGTCCCCATTCCTCAGCTGTCCATCATTAAGGGAGATGCGAACAGCCAATCTATTGCGGCGGCTTCTATTATCGCGAAGGTTACCCGTGATCGGCTGTGCAGAGGCGAATGGGATGCAAAGTATCCTGAATACGGAATCGGTATACATAAAGGCTATGCTACTAAGCTGCATAGGGAACAAATTTTGGCGCTAGGACCTACGGAGATGCATAGACGCAGTTTTTTGGGCAATTTGCTGACAGAGCAGCCGACGCTGTTTGATCTGTAAAGCCTTATTACGAAACGGGACTATGCCGATATAATGTATACCCAATAAAATAGACCCTTTTGATAGAGGGATGAAGGAGAGGAGGGGCGATATGAACATCGGATCTGTATTTCGTGGATTACTTGGTGATGTGAAGGCGGGAGAGGTCAAAAAGCTCGATATGCAGCCAGGTCAAGTCGTAAGGGGCGTCGTATTAAAGGTGTCTGAGGACGGTGGTGAGGCTGTGCTGCAAATACAAGGCTCTCAAGTCAGGGCAAAGCTGGAAACCCCTCTTCAGCCTGGACAGACTACAACATTTCAGGTACAACCGGCTTCGCCCAGTGGAATGACGGTGCTTAAACCTTTGAACGATGCAGCTAATGCACCACAGCAAACCGTAGCTCTCGCAGATGTATTGGAATCGGTGGGACTGCCGGATACAGTTCAGAACAGAGCGCTTATCCAGGCCATGCAAAAAAATGGTGTGCCATTGACATCGGAAAATGCCTCTTCTTTGCAAAATGCCTTGGCAAAGCAACCTGGCAATGTAGAATTAGGAACGTTTGTACAGGCGGCGGCGGTTGCTTTTCAGCGGGGACTTCCATTGACGGCTGAAAGCATTAACGGCTTGCGGCAAGCGATGTTTGGTCCTCCTTTAAATAATTTGCTGTCATCGCTGGAGCAGGAGCTTGAAACGGTATTAAAGCAGCTAGGACAAGGAGCAACATCTACAGACCAGCCAGTGAGGGAAGCAACAGCGGTAAAGGGAGCTGACCAAGCATCAGCTAGTTCAGCAGGTGCTTCCAGCACAGGGATAGCAGATGCACCGGAAGCCCAGGCCCCTGTATTGTCCAAGGATGCCTCTGCTGCTGCTAAGCAGGCAGAAGCCGGACAAGCAGCAGGAGGCAAGGAATTGCTGAAAGGGACTCAAGCAGCCAACCTTGCTGCTGCTGCGGGGAATGAAGCGGATGCTGTGGCTACTGAACCGGATGCTCCGACCGGGGCTGTAGCTCGGGCGCTAGGGACTGCTCCAGAAGAAGCGGAGGCAGCTAAGGGGCGTGGAGCGACAGTTGCTTCGGACGCTGGCGCAAATGCGCCTGAATCGGGCGCTGACGCATTAAGCGGCTCCCGTGCCAAAGCGGAACAGCCGGGTGTCACGACAGCCACGCAGCTTAAGGATGCTGGTGGCGCTTCAGCAGCGGCAACGACAGAGGCTACCGACGTGAAGCCAGCGGCAACCGCTGCTACAGCTGAACGCGCAGCTGCACAGCCGGCTGGCGGCCCTGTGCCGCAATCCGCGGCGGGCAACGCCGCTGCGGCAGAGGCACCGCTCCAGCGGCTGCGCACGCTGCTGCAAGAGCTGCGCGCAGCCGTGCCTCCTGCGCTGGGCACGGCTGCGCCGGAGCAGCCCGCGGCGGAAGCGTCGCAGCTGGCCGCGAGCGCTCCGCGGGCTACAGACACCGCTGCTTCGCAGCCCGCGGCGTCTGTAGCGTCCAGCACGCAGCTCACCCCCACGGAGGCCGCGTGGGTGGGCCGCGTGCTAAAGCTGCTCGGTGCAGAGCACGAGCAGCAGGTACACCGCGCGGCTGCACAACCCGCGCAAGGGGCGGCGGCAGCTTCGAAGCCGCCGGAGGGAGCGCCGCAGCCGCTGCCGGGGTTAGCAGCTGCGGCAGGCGGCACGGTGTCGGCAGATGCAGACACCGTAAAAGGGGCGCTGCTCCAGCTGATGAGCAGCGATGACCTGCCACCCGCTTTGAAAGAGGCGGCCCAGCAGGTCGTACAGCACCTGACGGGTCAGCAGCTGCTGCTAAATACCGATCGCACGGCCCCTTTTGCACAAGTACACATGTTTATTCCGTTTGTCGGACCGGACGGTCGTGAAACAGCTACCATTCAGATTCAGTCTCGTCGTGGCAAACGAGGGGAGCTGGATTCATCCAATTGTCGTCTTTGGTTTGATCTGGACATGAAGGGGCTTGGACCGACGTTGGTGGACGTACAAGTCGTGGACCGAATTGTGAGTCTCAAGCTCCATAATGATCAGGAGTGGGTCGCTTCGCTGTTAACCAGCGGACGTGAATCCCTAAATACGGCTTTGGAGTCATTAGGATACCAGCTTCTATCGCTTCGTACCGAGTCTATGCCGATTAGGACTGAACCGGACAGCACCGTTTCTTCTGAGGTACAAAGCTATGTACCTCAGCCGTATAAAGGAGTCGATCTTAAAATATGAAAGAGCCGTTGGAAGCTCCCTCTCCTTCCAGGAAGAAGGCAGTCGCCCTCAAATATACGCCCGGTGAGAACGAAGCCCCGATTGTCGTTGCCAAGGGGAGCGGCCGCGTTGCGGAAAGCATTTTAGAAAAAGCCAAAGAGCATGGTGTTCCTGTACAGGAGGATGCCGCGCTGGTTGAGGTATTGTCCAAGCTGGATTTGGACGAGCAAATTCCGGCAGAGCTCTATCATTTGGTAGCAGAGGTGCTTACCTATATATATCAAATGGACAGGCTTGCTCCGATGGATGACAGGTGATGGGAAATGAAATGAGGACCGGAGGCAAGGATCGACGGAAAGCTAAAGGGACGATGGGTGAACAGGCAGCGGCTTTATTTTTGGAGGAGCTGGGTTATCAAATCATAGCGCGTAATTGGCGTTGCCGCAGTGGTGAACTGGATTTGATTGCCAAGCAGGAGGACACACTTGTGTTTATTGAAGTACGTAGTCGAAGCAGCTCCAAGTATGGAACGCCAGCAGAATCGGTCACCGCGCGTAAAATAACCCAGGTTCGCCAAACAGCCTCCGTATATTTGCATATGAACGGGATTGGAGATGCTCCAATTCGTTTTGATATGCTTGCTGTACGATTAACCGACGAAGCGGCTGTTGTTACGGACCATTTCATCAATGCGTTTTAAAATGGGATTTAAAAAGAGCGAGAACCTTTTTGAAGGGAAGCAAGCGAACTGAATTTCTATATGTACAGGTTGACAGGAAGGAAAGCTAAAGGTATATTTTATTGATAATGGTTATCATTTTCATCATATAATGGACATTTGGAAGTTGTACCTATGAAGGAGGATATACGTGACAAAGCAAACCTTTAGTGAACATGTCATAGATGTAATTCAGGAACGTCGCACCATTAAAAAATTCAAAGCTGATTCCATTCCGGTAGACACCATCAAAGAACTGTTGGACGTTGCTGTATGGGCCCCTAATCATAAAATGCGTGAACCGTGGCGTTTTTTGTTGTTTGCTGGTGAAGGACGGAAAAAGCTTGCAGAAGCCATCGCAGCCGATGTGGGCAAGGATAACAAGTTTGAGAGCGGTATTTTGCACAACCCCATTCAGCTTTTAGTTGTACTGGAAGAAGATCCGCGTCAAGCGGTTTGGGATGAAGATTTTGCAGCAGTCAGCGCTCTTGTGCAAAACTTTATGCTTGCTGCATGGAGTAAGGGAATCGGAACGTTTTGGGTGACAAAACCATTTTTGTACTCGCCTAAATTCCGTGAACCCCTGGGAATTCAACCGGGTGAAAAGGTAATTGGGATGATATATGCAGGCTATCCTGAGGTCATTCCTGAACCAAGGCCACGTACATCGGCAGCTGATAAGCTGACCCTGTTTGACAAATAATCTGTGGTCAGATAATCTTAATTAAGGCTTATGAAAATTTGGAAGCACCTTTTTTCATATATGCAATGATTCCTTTTGGGAGACATTTCAGTATGAGGAGAGGTGCTTTTTTGTTATGTATGGAAAATTACACGGAGCTTGTCTGTATGGAATAGATGGTGTCCTGATTGAGGTGGAGACGGATTTGTCCAATGGCCTGCCTCAGACTGCCATTATCGGATTGCCCGATTCGGCGATTCGGGAAGCCGTGGAGCGCGTACGGGCAGCAATCAAGAATTGTGGCTTCAAATATCCGTCCCAGCGTGTAACGATAAATTTAGCCCCTGCTGATTTGCGGAAAGAAGGCTCATCTTTTGACCTTGCTATCGCTTTAGGGCTGCTGACAACCAGTGGACAGGTTGTTCTACCAGATGGGGAACGGACACTGTTTATTGGCGAGCTGGCGCTGGATGGCAGCATTCGACCTGTGAACGGAGTGCTATCCATGGTGGATCTGGCAAAGCGAGAAGGGTTTCATTCGGTGCTGCTTCCTGAGGAAAATGCGAGGGAGGCCCGTCTGATCACAGATATACGTATTTACGCTATTCGTCATCTGACAGATCTCATTCCGGTTAAAGATCATGCACAATACACTGGTGGAGAGCAACCGACCGATCTAAGTTCTAATCCTGTACCTCTTCCAGCTTACGATCAGTCCATGAACGAAGTCGCAAATCAGATGATAGATTCTGTCTCCAATACAGCTATGAATCACACTGCAAAGCCTAGTCAAGAAAAGCATACAGCTAGACAACAGGTCATAATCCATTCCTATGACCATTTAACTCAGGCAGAGCATGTACCGCTGCGTGAGGAAAAAGAGATCATCAGCAGCATGGAGGATTATAGCGATGTGCTTGGTCAGCTGCACGCCAAACGTGCGTTGGTTATCGCTGCGGCTGGAATGCATAATATCCTTCTTATGGGACCACCAGGTGCCGGAAAAACGATGCTTATCCGCAGGCTGCCTTCCATCCTGCCGCCCTTGACTGAAAAGGAGGCACTAGAAGTGACTAAAATATACAGTGCCGCCGGGAAGTGGAAGGAGTCATCTCCCCATCTGATGAACATTCGACCATTTCGTTCTCCTCATCATACGATTTCTGCTGCTGGGTTGGTGGGAGGGGGAGGTATACCCAAGCCGGGAGAAATCAGCCTTGCCCACCGGGGAATTTTATTTCTGGATGAGCTGCCTGAGTTTAGCCGCCATGTGCTTGAGGTGCTGCGTCAGCCGCTGGAGGACCGCAATGTTACAATCAGCCGTTCGCGTGCTGTTTTTAAATATCCGGCGCACTTTTTGCTTGCTGCCTCCTTAAATCCATGTCACTGTGGCTTTTTCGGCAGCGATATGGAACATCAGCGCTGTACCTGTTCACCTGCGGCTGTAACCCGCTACCGTTCGCGTATTTCCGGTCCGCTGCTGGATCGGATTGATCTCCAACTTGAAGTATCGCAGCCGAAGGATTGGCGAGAGGAAAAAGAATCCCTGTCGTCGGCTGAAATGCGAAGGCAGGTGCTGGCTGCACAAGCGATACAAATCCATAGATACGGCAAGCTTCCCTTTTCATGGAATAGTGAATTGTCCGGGCAGATGCTGCGTAAATATGCGGTATTGGAACAAAACGCGGCTAAGCTGCTCAATCAGACGATGGATGCACTTGGTTTAAGCATGCGCGCATATGATCGAATTCTAAAGCTGTCTCGCACGATTGCGGACTTAAATGAGTCAGAAAAAATCAAGGCTTCGCATGTTGCTGAAGCTATTCAATATCGCAATATGGACAGGACTAGCGCCAATCTTCTCGAGGGCTGATATGAAATAAGGGCAAAAAAAAGCTCCAGACGCAAAGTTCTGGAGAAGAAAAAAAGATTATGACAATGTGATTATACTATGAGTATATCACTTTCGTATATACGATTATGCATCATCTACCATGTTACTTGTTGGAAGGTATAGTAGTTTTACAGGACGTTCAGCTTCACTTCAATATTTCCGCGGGTAGCGCGGGAGTATGGACATTGCTCATGTGCACCTTCCACCAGTTTTACTGCTGTCTCATGATCTACACCTTTTACCAGTACGTCCAGATTTACTCCAATTCCGAAGCCGCCGTCTTCCACTTTACCTAATTGGACTGTGGCTGTTACTTCAGTACCTTCGTGCTTAACGCGTTGCATACGGGCAACCATATTTAAAGCACTGTCAAAGCAGGCGGAATATCCTGCAGCGAACAATTGCTCGGGATTCGTTCCTGCACCGCCTGCGCCACCCATTTCTTTTGGCATATCAATATTTAAACGAAGCTCAGGGGAGGAAGACTCGATATAACCGTTACGTCCACCAACCGTTTTTACTGATGTTTCATACATTTTTTGTTGAATGGTCATCATAATTCAATCACTGCCTCTCGCTCAATTTATATTTTATACAATTTAATTTAACAAAATAATTATTGTTTGTAAAGTATTTTGTGCAATTAGCATGTATTTTGCTATATAATGTGCTAAAATAGTGACGAAAGTAGGTGATCTGACAACATGGACCATAGTCATAACGAAGGTGCAGCATTAAAACTTGATAACCAGTTATGTTTTGCCATATATGCGTGTTCGAGAGAGATTACGAAGCTGTACCAGCCTTATCTTGATAAGCTTGGTGTGACGTATTCACAGTACCTGGTGCTAATCGTGCTCTGGGAGCGTGAAGAATGTACGGTGAAGGAATTGGGTGAAGCGTTGTACCTGGATTCCGGTACACTGACTCCGCTATTAAAGAGATTGCAAAATGCCGGATTGATTGATCGCAAGCGTTCGACTCAGGATGAGCGCAAAGTGCTGATTTCTCTGACGACAGAGGGAAGTGCATTACGAGAAAAAGCTCTATCTGTACCAGGATGTATTCAGGAAAAAACGAGTATGACCCAAGATCAATTTGGTTCGCTTCTGCTGCAGTTCAATGATCTGCTGGACCGTGTCCATCAAGCGAATGTGAAGATTGAAAAATCATAATAGGCACTTTCAGTTACGCTACAATCTGATTGCCCAAGTCGTTCTTGGCTGAAAAAAGAATGCCTGATGACATAAAGTGCCTCTCGTGGTGGGTTGTAACTCCATTCTGAGAGGTGCTTTTTTGCGTACCATTGTATAAAAATGTATCAAAAGTAAATACCCATTAATATCCAAACATTCGATTTTGGGAATGATAATGATATCAAAATACTGTAATTCATGAGGTTAAATTATAAGGAAAGCGTTTTAAAAACATGTTACAATGATGTAGGTTTAGTATAGATTTCCTTGTGAACCGCCCTTGTTGCAGTCATGTTGATAGGAGGATTCCAGAATGAATATCCATGAATATCAGGGTAAAGAAGTATTAAAGCAGTACGGAGTGGCTGTACCGAACGGTAAGGTTGCCTATACGGTGGAGGAAGCCGTTGCTGCGGCAGAATCGCTTGGAAGCGCTGTTACGGTGGTAAAAGCACAAATTCATGCTGGTGGACGCGGTAAAGCGGGTGGCGTGAAGGTAGCCAAAGGCTTGGAAGAGGTGCGAACTTATGCCTCTGAAATTTTGGGAAAGGTGCTGGTGACGCATCAGACCGGACCTGAAGGTAAAGAAGTCAAACGCCTTTTGATAGAGGAAGGCTGCGACATTCGTAAAGAATATTACGTCGGCGTTGTTGTAGATCGTGCAACCGGACGTATCGTGATCATGGCCTCGGAAGAAGGCGGTACGGAAATCGAAGAGGTAGCTGCGGCTACTCCAGAGAAGATTTTTAAAGCGGTCGTTGATCCAGCGATTGGGCTTCAGGTGTATCAGGCTCGCAAGCTGGCTTATGACATTAACATTCCTAATGAGCAGGTAAACAAAGCGGTCAAATTTATGCTGGCGTTGTACGAGGCTTTTGTGGACAAGGACTGTTCGATTGCAGAAATTAATCCCCTAGTCGTTACAGGTGATGGAAATGTACTGGCACTGGATGCCAAACTGAATTTTGATTCTAATGCGTTGTTCCGCCACAAAGATATTTTGGAATTGCGCGATTTGGATGAAGAGGACGAGAAGGAAATTGAGGCATCCAAATACGATCTAAGCTATATTGCCCTCGACGGAAATATTGGCTGTATGGTCAATGGTGCAGGCTTGGCGATGGCAACCATGGATATTATCAAATATTACGGTGGCGATCCGGCCAACTTCCTGGACGTAGGGGGCGGTGCGACGACGGAAAAGGTGACCGAAGCGTTTAAAATCATTTTGGCCGATCCGAAGGTAAAAGGTATTTTCGTGAACATTTTCGGCGGGATTATGCAGTGTGACATCATTGCGAACGGCGTTGTGGAGGCTGCCAAGCAGTTGGGGCTGACTCGTCCGCTTGTTGTCCGTCTCGAAGGGACGAATGTCGAGTTGGGCAAGCAGATTTTAGCGGAATCCGGGTTAAATATCGTGGCTGCCGATTCCATGGCGGATGGCGCCCAAAAAATCGTTGAACTTGTTCAATAGCCTGTTTGCATTCCGATATGCCGAATAAACGATAGGGGATGTGAAGATCGTGAGTATTTTGGTCGATAAGCATACAAAGGTGATTACACAGGGGATTACGGGAAAAACGGCGTTGTTTCACGCCAAGGGTGCGCTTGATTACGGCACACAAATGGTAGGAGGCACCTCTCCGGGCAAAGGCGGCACAGAGGTGGAAATTACGCTGGAGAACGGACAACAGGTTAAGCTGCCGGTGTTTAACACGGTGAGTGAAGCAAAAGAAGCTACGGGTGCAACAGCAAGCGTGATTTACGTGCCGCCGGCTTTTGCAGCGGATTCCATTTTGGAAGCTGTGGATGCGGAGTTAGACCTCGTAATTTGTATTACCGAGGGTATTCCGGTGCTGGATATGATCAAGGTCAAACGTTTTATGGAAGGTAAAAAGACGGTTCTGATCGGTCCGAACTGTCCGGGTGTTATTACGCCGGGTGAGTGTAAAATCGGCATCATGCCTGGTTACATTCATTTGCCAGGTCATGTAGGTGTTGTGTCACGTAGTGGTACGTTGACCTATGAGGCAGTGCATCAGCTGACAACCCGGGGCATAGGACAATCTTCTGCGGTCGGTATTGGCGGTGATCCTGTTAAAGGCTCGGAATTCATTGATATTTTGCGGCGCTTCAATGAGGACCCCAAAACTCACGCTGTTATTATGATCGGGGAAATCGGTGGTACAGCCGAGGAGGAAGCTGCCGAGTGGATTCGGGATCATATGACCAAGCCGGTGGTTGGTTTTATCGGCGGTGTGACTGCACCTGCAGGCAAACGAATGGGGCACGCAGGCGCCATTATTTCCGGTGGAAAAGGGACAGCCAAGGAGAAAATTGCTACGCTTGAAGCCTGCGGGATCAAGGTAGCACCGACTCCTTCCGAAATGGGCTCGACGCTGGTGAGTGTGCTGGAGGAACGCGGTATTCTGAATTTGTGTACGACACATTAAGTCGTGTTTCTACATTAATATACAGGCTGTAAATTAAATCGAAATTTGCTGCCTTTTAGTGTATAATGAAAGAAAGGTAAGCAACCTTTTTATCTTCTGTAACAGGGGATGAAAAGGTTGCTTTTTTTGCGTTGAGACAGGTTTGTCAGGGAAACGCTTGCAAAATAGTGCAATGTGCCACAAAATAAGGGAGGGTTTACTCTTCCCGTGAATGGGGGAACCGCAGTTTGGAAGAAAGATGGCTTTTGTTAGGTTTACATGAATTAGAGGGAATCGGAAGAAAGACCATTCAGCGTATTTGGTCGAGTGATTATCGACTGCACGAGCTGCTGCATTTTAGTGAGCAGAAATGGATGGAGATTGGATTAAGTTCTGCTCAGGCTCGCCTAGCGGCACAGTGTTACAACGAAGAATGGGTTCATGAACGATATCAGCGAGCTCAATCCGGTGATATTGGAACGATAACTTATGTAGACGAGGATTATCCCCTATTAATGAAGGAAACAGTTGATCCTCCTTGGGTAATCTATACAAAAGGGGATAAATCACTTTTGCATACATGCGCTGTAGCCATGGTAGGAACTCGCGTTCCCACTGCGTATGGACGCAGAGCAGCGGAGATACTAACAGAGGGATTATGTCGTGCTGGGATTACGGTGGTTAGTGGATTGGCAAGAGGAATCGACAGTATTTGCCATGAAGCAGCGCTGCGCCAGGGAGGAAACACAATTGGTGTGCTCGGAACCGCGATTGATCAAATTTATCCGCCTCAAAATGCGTCTTTATTTGCAGAGATGGCAAGCAGAGGCTTGATCGTATCGGAGTATCCACCAGGCACGAGATCTCATCCAGGAATGTTTCCGCAGCGTAACCGGATTATTGCCGGCTTGACGAAGGGAACGCTTGTCGTCGAAGCAGATGCAAGAAGTGGCTCTCTCATTACAGCTGATGCTGCAATGGAGGCAAATCGAGATGTGTTTGCTGTTCCCGGACCGATTACGTCACCTAAGAGTAGAGGTACGCTCAGTCTGATTAAGCAAGGAGCCAAAACGGTCACTGAAGCTTCGGATATTATTGAAGAGTATGCAACTGATTTGCGTACAAGGGATGTTTCTTCATACAATAGAGAGCAGGGTCGCGATGTAAGGGAGGTCTTGAAAGCGCCAGAAAGTGAAACTTCCGAGGAGAATCGTATTGTGCTGTTACTGGAGCAGGGGACCCTGACTTTGGATGAACTGCTTGAAGCCACTGCATGGGATTTTGGACTTTTACACGCAGTTCTGTTATCGTTAATCATAAAAAAAAGGATCGCCCAGCTGGCGGGCACAAAATACAAGCTTATTTAGTAGTTGTTTTTGCAAAGTCCTTAGGCAAAGTCTTTAGTTAGTAATTGCACAAATTCAATTTTAAACATCAGGTGAAGGGAAGTAGGATATTCATTCGCACTGCGGATTCCTATTCCCTCCCCACTTCCTGAAATGTGTTGACTTTATAGCTCGCAGTAGCGCAGCAAGGGATTTGAATTCGGAAAAGCGATAGCGTTCGCCTTTGTAATGGAATTCTAACCTTATCGAAGGTTTTATAAAATCTAAGAATTCCGTTACAACAGCGATTGTAGAATCAAATCCATTGTGGAGCGTCTCGCGCTATAGCTCACCACATTTCAGGAAGACTATCATATTCATGTATGCAATCGAGAGGAGGAAGAGCCTATGGCGGATTCACTCGTCATCGTGGAATCGCCTTCCAAGGCGAAGACGATCGGCAAATACTTAGGCAGCAAATATATCGTCAAGGCTTCCATGGGTCATATCAGGGATTTACCGAAGAGTCAGATCGGCGTAGAGGTCGAAAATGATTTTAATCCCAAATACATTACCATTCGAGGTAAAGGCTCAATTCTAAAAGAATTAAAGGATGCCCGGAAAAAAGTAAAAAAAGTATATCTGGCGGCTGACCCGGATCGCGAAGGCGAGGCTATTGCTTGGCATCTGGCACATGCGCTGGAACTGGATGATACAGCAGATTGCCGTGTTGTATTTAATGAAATTACGAAGCAGGCTGTTAAGGATGCTTTTAAAACACCACGCAAAATCAATATGGATCTGGTCAATGCCCAACAGGCCAGACGCATACTTGATCGGCTTGTTGGCTACAAAATCAGTCCGCTTCTGTGGAAAAAGGTAAAAAAAGGTCTGTCCGCAGGTCGCGTGCAGTCCGTTGCGGTGAAAATTATTTTGGATCGGGAGACCGAGATCAGTGAGTTTGTACCGGAAGAATACTGGACGATTACAGCCAAGCTAGCTATTAAGGATAGCACCTTTGAAGCGAAATTCCACAAGCTGCGCGGCGAAAAGAAAGAGCTTTCCAGTGAAGCAGACGTGCAGGAAGTATTGAAGGCGATTGGCAAATCGTCTTACAAGGTACAAGATGTGAAGGAGAAAGAGCGTCTTCGCAATCCTTCTCCACCATTTACAACAAGTTCCTTACAGCAAGAGGCAGCTCGGAAGCTCAACTTCCGTGCATCCAAAACGATGTCTGTAGCTCAGCAGCTATATGAGGGCGTGGATTTAGGCAAGGAAGGGACCGTGGGTCTAATTACGTATATGCGTACGGATTCCACACGGATCGCCGCTTCGGCTCAAGAGGAAGCAAAGGAAATTATCATTCAAAAATATGGCGAAGATTTTGTACCTGAAAGTCCTCGTCAGTATTCCAAAAAATCGGCCAATGCTCAGGATGCACATGAAGCGATTCGTCCAACCTCTGCCTTGCGTGATCCAGAAACCGTTAAGCCGTTTATGAGCCGGGATCAGTTCCGGTTGTACAAACTGGTATGGGAACGTTTTATGGCGAGCCAGATGGCTTCCGCTATTATGGATACCCTGTCCGTTGATATTGAAGCAGGTGAGACGATTTTCCGCGCAGCCGGTTCTAAAGTTCGTTTTCCAGGCTTTATGAAAGTGTATGTGGAGGGGAATGACGACGGTAAAACCGAAGAAGATAAGCTGCTGCCGCCACTTCAACCGGGCGATAAGCTGAAAAAAGAATCGGTTGAACCAAAGCAGCATTTTACACAACCGCCTCCTCGTTATACAGAAGCAAGACTGGTCAAAACGCTGGAAGAATTGGGTATAGGGCGCCCGAGTACGTATGCTCCTACGCTGGAGACCATTCAGAAGCGTGGTTACGTCGCCATTGAGGAAAAGAAGTTCTTCCCTACAGAGCTGGGAGAATTGGTCATTGAACAAATGGAGGAGTTCTTTCCTGAGATTCTGAATGTGGAGTTTACTGCCAATATGGAAGATGATCTTGACCATGTAGAAGATGGAGAAGGAAATTGGGTTAAAGTCTTAAGTGACTTTTACGAGTCATTTGAGAAGCGTCTGGAAGTGGCAGAGGAAGAAATGAAGGAAATTGAGATCAAGGATGAAGTGTCTGATGTCATCTGTGATAAATGTGGCAGCCCAATGGTGTATAAGCTAGGTCGCTTTGGTAAATTTCTGGCCTGCTCTGCCTTCCCGGATTGCCGCAACACTAAGCCAATTGTCAAGGATATCGGGATCACTTGTCCTACATGCGGTGAGGGTCATGTCGTCGAACGACGGAGTAAAAAAGGACGTGTCTTCTACGGTTGTGACCGCTACCCGGAATGCGATTTTGTATCTTGGGATAAACCGTCCATTAAGCCTTGTCCAAGCTGTAGCGGTCTAATGGTCGAAAAACGAACAAAACAGGGAACGAAGCTCAATTGTACCGTCTGTGATCACAGCGAAATGCTGGAAGAGAGCGATGAGGGTGTAGAGACTTCATAAGAACAACAATAGCAGGGGGATTTATACGTGAGTGAAATGCAAAAGGTAACGGTCATCGGAGCAGGTTTGGCGGGCAGCGAAGCTGCCTGGCAAATTGCAAGCCGTGGAGTACCTGTCAAGTTATATGAAATGAGGCCGGTAGTAAAAACACCGGCACATCATACAGATAAATTTGCTGAACTGGTGTGCAGTAATTCCTTGCGAGCAAACGGTCTAACAAATGCAGTGGGCGTGCTGAAGGAAGAAATGAGAATGCTGAATTCCTTGATTTTGAGCGCAGCAGATCGTCATGCTGTTCCAGCTGGCGGTGCGTTGGCAGTGGATCGTGACGGATTTTCCGGCCATATTACAGATACACTTCATCAGCATCCGCTGATTGAGGTCGTGAATGAAGAGCTTCAGGAAATTCCACAGGATGGCATTGTGGTCATTGCAACAGGGCCCTTAACTTCTCCGGCTTTGTCAGAACAGATTAAATCGCTGATGGGAGAGGAGTATTTTTACTTTTACGATGCTGCAGCCCCGATTGTTGAAAAGGACTCCATTGACATGAGCAAGGTGTACCTGGCCTCCCGTTATGATAAGGGAGAAGCGGCTTACTTGAATTGTCCGATGAATGAAGCGGAATTTGACGCTTTTTATGAGGCCTTGATTACGGCCGAGGTGGCACAAGTTAAGGAATTTGAAAAAGAAATCTATTTCGAGGGCTGTATGCCTATCGAAGTGATGATGCAGCGTGGGAAACAGACTGCATTGTTCGGACCCATGAAGCCAGTTGGGTTAGTAAATCCACATACAGGCGAGCTGCCGTATGCAGTTGTTCAGCTTCGTCAAGATAATGCTGCAGGCACGCTGTATAATCTGGTTGGCTTCCAGACTCACCTCAAATGGGGGGAGCAAAAGCGTGTATTTTCTATGATACCGGGTCTCGAAAAGGCAGAGTTTGTACGTTATGGTGTGATGCATCGTAATACCTTTATTAATTCTCCTCAGCAGCTTCAACCAACCTATCAATTCAAGGGGAGAAGCAATTTGTTCTTTGCTGGGCAAATGACCGGCGTAGAGGGGTATGTGGAATCAGCAGCTTCAGGCTTGCTTGCGGGAATGAATGCGGCGCGTGCGGCGCAGGGACAGGAATTGTTTGTATTCCCTGCGGAAACGACACTAGGCAGTATGGCGCGGTATATTACGACCGCGGATTTCAAGCATTTTCAGCCGATGAATGCAAACTTCGGTCTGCTGCCAAAGCTGGAGAAGCGGATCCGCAATAAGAAGGAAAAGAACGAAGCGCTCGCGAATCGCGCACTGGAAAGCTTGCGTCGTTACATCGATGAAACAGGAGTTATGACAGCTGAAGTACAGGCATAAGGATGAAGGAAAAGGAGGAGCGCGTTATGGATATGTCCTTTCATGCTACCACCATCTGCGCTGTACGCCACAATGGCAAAGGAGCTATTGCGGGTGATGGACAGGTAACGTTCGGCAACAGTGTTGTTATGAAGCAAACTGCTAAAAAAGTACGTAGATTGTATCGTGGGCAAGTCGTTGCGGGATTTGCGGGTTCGGTGGCTGATGCCATCACATTATTTGAAAAGTTTGAAAGCAAGCTGGAGGAACATCACGGCAATCTGCAACGGGCTGCCGTAGAACTGGCCAAGGACTGGCGACAGGATCGTATTCTGCGCAAGCTGGAGGCGCTAATGATTGTGATGGATACCTCCGGCATGCTACTCATTTCCGGAGGCGGGGAAATTATCGAGCCAGACGATGATGTACTTGCGATTGGCTCAGGTGGTAATTTTGCATTGGCGGCTGCTCGAGCGTTCAAACGTCATGGAACTGATATGGATGCAAAGGATATGGCGCGGGAAGCTTTAGAGGTCGCTTCAGAAATATGCGTGTATACAAACAATCAGATTATCGTGGAAGAACTGTAAATCGGCTCTGAGTATTCAAGGGTGGAGGAATGCAAAATGAAGAATCAATCGTTGACGCCCAGACAAATTGTATCCGAGCTGGATAAGTATATTGTCGGACAAAAGCAGGCTAAAAAATCTGTTGCTGTTGCCTTGCGCAACCGTTATCGTCGCAGTAAGTTGCCGGATGATGTCCGGGATGAGATTGTGCCTAAAAATATTTTGATGATCGGGCCGACAGGTGTGGGTAAAACGGAAATTGCGCGTAGACTTGCACGGCTTGTGGGGGCTCCTTTTGTCAAGATTGAAGCGACCAAATTCACAGAAGTGGGCTACGTTGGTCGTGATGTGGAGTCCATGGTACGTGATCTGATGGAAACCTCCATACGCATCGTGAAGGCGGAGCGAACAGAGAATGTGAAGGACAAAGCGGAGGACATGGCCAATGAACGGATTGTCAACATTCTTGTACCTGCGGAGAAGTCGGGCAAATCGCAGCGTAATCCCTTTGAAATGCTGTTCGGTAACAACCCGGGTGCTGCGGTAGAAGAAGAACAACCACAACAGGACGCTTCCTTGACGGAGAAAAGACGCAAGGTCAAATTTGATTTGCTGTCCGGTAAGCTTGAGGATGAGATCATAGAGATTGATGTGGAGGATACCGCACCCAATATGCTCGATATGTTTGCCGGGCAAGGAAATGAACAAATGGGTATGAATATGCAGGAGATGTTCGGAAGTTTTCTGCCCAAGCGGACTAAAAAGCGCAAGTTATCCGTGAAGGAGGCCCGTAAGGTTCTGATTCAGGATGAGGCCGCCAAGCTGATCGACATGGATGATGTAATTCAGGAGTCTGTGAAACGTGCTGAACAGTCCGGTATTATTTTCATCGATGAAATAGATAAGATTGCCAGCCAGGGCAAGGGGAATGGTCCTGACGTTTCCAGAGAGGGCGTCCAGCGTGACATTTTGCCTATTGTCGAGGGCTCTACCATTATGACCAAATATGGTCCGGTAAGAACGGATTACATTCTGTTTATTGCTGCAGGGGCCTTTCATGTCGCCAAGCCGTCTGACCTTATCCCTGAACTTCAAGGCCGTTTTCCCATCCGTGTAGAGCTGAGCAGTTTGACCCTGGATGAGTTTGTATCGATATTGACGGAGCCTAAAAATGCGCTGACCAAGCAATATACGGATCTGCTCCGCACTGAAGAGATCGAAGTTGAATTTTCAGCGGATGCGATCCGTGAGATTGCCAGCATTGCCGAGTCCGTAAATCGAAACACGGAAAATATCGGCGCGCGCCGTTTGCATACTATTTTAGAAAAGCTGCTGGAGGATTTATCCTTCGAAGCTCCTGAGCTTACATTGGATCGTATGATCATTACGCCTGAATATGTTCGTGAGAAGCTGGGTGATATTGCCCAAAACAGGGACCTTAGTCAGTATATTTTATGAATAGGGTTTCTAAAAATAGGGTGTGTGGTCCAGAATAACACTATCTTGCACCGTTAAATAGACCTAGTTAAAAGTTAAGTTGATGATTTTTCTGTCTATTCCAAAAGTAGGACGTGTAATCTTTTACAGGTGTAAAGTGCTAAAAAAAAGCTCGTTTTCTCGAAAAAAACCTGAAAAATTTAACATTTTATGCATCTAAAGCCCTCTTTTTTAAAAAAGATAGGGCTTTTTTCTTATTGTAATTAGGTCCCAACTCTACGAAACTTAGAATATATGACAGAAAGCAATTATTTTCTACTTAAGACCTAAGAGAAATGTATAATTATGAAATTAAATTGTCGAAAAAAAGTGAAAAATCTTGTTTTATTGAATCTTACTTTGGAGTAGACGCTGGAAGGGAGGAGCTAAATGAATCTGCTGGGTGATATTAGCTTTCAAAAGCTTCAGGCAGGTGTTCAGGCGGCCAATACGAGACAACGTGTGATAGCCAACAACATTTCCAATGTGGATACCCCGTATTTTAAGCGTTCGGAGGTTTCATTTGAAGAATTGCTTCAGCAGCAAATGGACGGTGATGTAACGCCACTGCGTGGAAAAGTTACCAATGCAAGACATTTTCAAATAGGACCTGTGAACTCTATTCCGGACGCTATGGTCACCAAAGATGGGTACTCAGTCATGAACAATAATATGAACAACGTCGATGTCGACAGAGAAATGAGTCTTATGGCTGAAAATCAACTAAGATATAATGCCTACATCCAAGAAATTAATGAACGTATCAAAATGATGAGAACAGCGGTAGAAGGGAGATAGGATTAGGTGAAGATTAACAACGGCTTTGATATTAGCGCATCTGCACTTACGGCCCAACGGTTGCGGATGGATGTTATATCAAGTAACATCGCGAACGCAGAGACAACTCGGGCCAAAGTGGAGAATGGACAAGCAATTCCATATCGGAGAAAAACGGTTGTTTTGGAGCCGAACCAATCTGGCTTTGCCGATGTTTTGAAAGCTCAAATGGAAGGAAATGGTACGGGTTCCGCTGGCGTCAAGGTTGCGCAAATTCAGGAAGATCAGTCACCTTTGAAGCCTGTGTACAATCCGGGTCACCCGGACGCTGATAAAGATGGTTATGTATATATGCCTAATGTAGACATTATGAAAGAAATGGTTGACATGATTTCTGCAACACGCTCGTACGAAGCCAATGTAACAGCTCTGAATGCATCAAAAGCGATGGTTTCCAAAGCGCTTGAAATCGGTCGCTAAGTTCCAGGACTACTAACTATTGAATAGGGAGAGTAAAGCATGATTCAAAACGCCATGTTTAATGTACAGACACCGGTAATACAGCAGATTCAATCGCCTAACAATGAGTTGACGAAAGCGACACCTTCCGAATCCTTAAAGGATTTTGGTTCTTTCCTGAAGGATGCTCTCAATGAAGTAGGGCAGCAGGAAGCCGCTACACACCAGATGTCCGACCAATTCATGGCAGGCAAAGTTGATGTGGATCAAGTCATGATCACTTCTCAGCAAGCACTGCTTTCCCTGCAGCTTACGACACAGGTCCGAAACAAAGCGATCGAAGCCTATCAGGAGATCATGCGTACACAGATGTAAAGAGGGTCTAGCAAAGTTTCGGATGGGGTGACGGAGTGAACGAGAGAATCGCCCAATATCGGGATAAAATTGCCGGGTATTGGAATAATTTCAGCAAAAAACAGAAGATACTACTTGTTTCGACATTAGCATTCATTATTATTGCAATTGTAGTGCTAACGATGCAGTTTACTAAAACCGAGTATGAAGTGGCTTTCCGGGACTTGAATGCAAACGATGCTGCCGGAGTCATTAAATATCTCGATTCAGCGGGTATACCGTATCAGCTCAACGCTGGTGGGACGCAAATCTCAGTCCCAACTGCAAGTGCGGATAAGGCAAAGGTAGACGTTGGGTCTCAAGGCCTGATTCAAAAGGGCTCAATCGGCATGAGTGCTTTTGACCAGTCTTCCTCGGCAATTGGTATGACGGAGAACGAGTTCAATGTGAAGTATAATAACGCATTGAATGGCGAAGTACAGCAGCTGTTGGAACGGATGGATGGTGTCCAAAGCTCTAAAGTTGTCATTAATATGCCGAAGGAAAACATTTTTGCCGGCCTTGAAGAGAAGGACAAAGCCTCTGCTTCAGTGCAAATGGAATTTGAACCTGGCTTCACGCCAAATCAACAAGCCATTGATGGCTACTTTAATCTGGTGAAAACGGCTGTGCCGAATTTGCCAGTGGAGAACATTACAATCACCAATAAGGAATATGAGTTGATTCCAACAGCCAAGGGCGGCCAAGGAGGACTCACTAGTGGTGTTCAGGAAAACATGGCTCTACAGAAGAAGTTTGAGAGCGATGTAAGGAATAATGTTCAACAATTTTTGTCGAAAATTGTTGGGGATGACAAGGTGAATGTACTGGTCATGTCCCAGCTGAATTTTGACAAAGTAACATCTAAGGAACAAATGGTCACACCTGTTGACCAGGCGAAAATGAAGGGCATTGAAATCAGTGCTCAACAAATTCAGGAAAGCTATACGGGCAGCAGTGGACAAACCGGAGGAGTTGCAGGAACAGGAACGCAGGATATTCCAGGTTACCCTGGAGGAGCCAATTCCGGCAACACCAGCTCAGATAAGAGCTCGAGTACAATTAACTACGAAGTTAACCGAATTGCGAGAGATATTATCCAAAGTCCGTACGTTGTAAAAGATTTAACCATTAATGTGGCGGTTGAACCACCAACAGGACAACAAACGTTGGATACTGCAACTCAGACAGCAATTCAAAATATCTTGGTTAATATTGTAAGAGCTTCGTTGGCGAATTCCGGTACTACCTTTACAGACGCTGATTTGGCCAAAAAGGTTTCAGTTTTCTCTCAAACTGTCCCGGCGCCAGCGAACACCAACACATTCTTCTCGGCTTCCAATCCGTGGGTTTGGGGCATCGGAGCTGCAGTCCTGGCATTGTTGGCGGGTGCAATCTTCCTGATCGTGCGTCGTCGTCGTAAACAGGAAGAAGATCTAGAGGAAGATTTGGAACTCATGCCAACGCCGACGGAGTTCCCGTCTATTACCATGGAAAGTGTGACAAATGAAAGCCAAGTGCGTAAACAGCTTGAAAGTCTGGCGAAAAAGAAACCCGACGAATTCGTCAATCTGCTTCGTACATGGCTGGCTGACGAATAGAGGTGAGTTCATTGGCAAAGGCAAGCAGTCAAGGTTTAACGGGAAGACAGAAAGCAGCTATTCTTCTGATCACAATGGGGCCAGAAGTATCTGCTCAAATATTCAAACATTTGCGTGATGAGGAGATCGAGCAACTTACATTGGAAATTGCCAATGTGCGAAAGGTCGATGCCGTTGAAAAAGACTCCATTATGGCCGAATTTCATCAAATTTGTCTGGCTCAGGAGTACATTTCCCAAGGCGGTATCAATTACGCGAAAGAAATATTGGAAAAAGCGCTCGGATCGCAAAAAGCGGTCGAAGTCATTAACCGCCTGACGGCAACGCTACAGGTAAGACCATTCGATTTTGCCCGCAAAGCTGATCCAAACCAGATTTTGAATTTTATACAAAATGAGAATCCACAGACGATTGCTCTCGTGCTTTCGTACTTGCAATTCGAGCAGGCGGCGGTTATTCTGTCGTCCCTGCCACAGGAGAAGCAGGCAGATGTGGCCCGGCGTGTTGCTGTCATGGATAGCACATCTCCGGAAGTTATTTCACAAGTGGAACGTGTGCTGGAACAAAAGCTGTCAGCAACCGTAACACAGGATTACACGAATGCAGGCGGTATCGAGTCCATTGTTCAAATTCTGAATGGCGTAGACCGCGGAACCGAGCGTACCATTCTCGACTCGCTTGAAATTCAGGACCCTGAACTGGCTGAGGAAATCAAGAAGAGAATGTTCGTATTCGAGGATATTGTCAATATCGACAATCGTTCCATTCAACGCATTATCCGCGATATCGACAACTCGGATTTGCAGTTGGCGCTTAAAGTATCCAGTGAAGAAGTACGCGATGTGATTTTCCGAAATATGTCGAAACGTATGGCAGAGACCTTCAAAGAGGAAATGGAGTACATGGGACCGGTGCGGCTGCGTGATGTGGAAGAAGCACAGACACGTATCGTATCCACGATCCGCAGATTGGAAGAGGCCGGTGAGATTATAATCGCACGCGGCGGAGGAGATGACATCATTGTCTAACTTGATCAAATCTTTCCAATATGTGCCTGTAGAGGCTTTGAAAACGATTGATGTGGCACATGCATATGCGCCAGAAACGACGGACGAGGAAGTCACAACTGAATATATGGAGCCGGAGCCCCAAAGAGATTATGAGGCTGAGCGGCTCCGGGATGAAATGCTGAATGATGCCAAGGATTTTGCCGAACGGCAGGTTCGTGAGGCGGCTGAAGAAGCGGAACGGATGCTTCAGGAAGCACAGCAGCAGATTGAAGACTGGTGGCAGGAACGACGTGAGAATGACGATCAATTAACCCAGTCGTTAAAAGCCGATGGCTTCCAGCAAGGCTATGAAGAAGGTCAGAAGCTGGCTGAGGCAGAGCTCCAGACAAAATCGGAGCAGATGATGGAAGAAGCACAGGAAATTCTGCGTCAGGCTTATGAGATTAAAGAGCAGCTGATTCAGGAAGCTGAGCCGTTTTTGGTCGAATTGAGTAGCGCTATTGCTGAGAAAGTCATTGAAAAGCAGCTTAGTCTTGAGCCGGAATATACGATCGAGCTCATTCGCAAAAATTTGGCTCGCAAGCGGGAAAAAGGAACTATCACGTTGTGTGTGTCGCCTCAGCATTTCGCATTTGTGCAAGGCGCGCGCGAAGAACTGTCATTAACTGTTGATTCACAGGCAGAACTGCAAATTATTCCTGATGGTACCGTGAAAGATCGCGGTTGTGTGATCCGTTCTTCCTTTGGAAGCGTGGATGCACGAGTTGATACGCAATTAGCGGAAATCAAAAAAGAACTGCTGCGTCTGGCACATGAGAATGAGGAGCGAAGACATGAAGGGGCTTAATGCACAGCGCTACATGGATCATTTGCGACAGCTGGACCCGGTTCGGGTAAACGGCAAGGTTACACAGGTTATCGGTTTGATGGTGGAATCGGAAGGTCCGGATGCCAGCATTGGGGACGTTTGTTACATTTATCCGGGCAAAACGGCCAAACCACTGCAGGCGGAGGTTGTGGGCTTCAGAGACAACAAGGTACTTCTGATGCCGCTGGGAGAATTACAATCCATTGGTCCCGGTTGTGATGTCGTAGGAACCGGGAAACCACTCAATGTGCAGGTAGGATCAGAGCTGTTAGGCAAAGTGCTGGACGGTCTGGGTCAGCCGCTGGATGGTTCGTTGATTCCTTCGAGAATGGCGAGATATTCGACCTTCAATATTCCTTCCAATCCGCTGAATCGTCCGCGTGTGCAGGAACCGATCAGCATCGGAGTGCGGGCTATCGATGGATTGCTAACCATTGGTAAAGGACAACGGGTTGGTATTTTTGCAGGATCTGGTGTAGGCAAGAGTACCCTGATGGGAATGATTGCACGTAATACGGAGGCCGATGTCAACGTAATTGCGCTGATCGGAGAACGTGGACGCGAGGTACTGGACTTTATCGAACGGGACTTGGGCCCGGAGGGTCTCGAACGTTCTGTAGTCATTGTGGCTACTTCCGACCAGCCTGCATTGATTCGCATTAAGGGTGCACTCATTGCGACGACGATCGCAGAGTATTTTCGGGATCGCGGGTTGAACGTCATGCTGATGATGGACTCCGTTACCCGGTATGCTATGGCTCAGCGTGAAGTAGGACTGGCCATAGGGGAGCCGCCAGCAATGAGAGGTTACACCCCTTCCGTGTTTGCCAGCTTACCGAAGCTGTTGGAGCGTGCAGGAACGGGGCCTACCGGCTCCATAACTGCCTTTTATACAGTGCTGGTCGATGGTGACGACATGAACGAGCCCATCGCGGATGCGGTGCGCGGAATTTTGGATGGACATATTGTATTGAACCGGGGGATTGCTCACAAAGGGCATTTTCCTGCAATTGATGTGTTAGCGAGCATAAGTCGGGTCATGAAGGACATTTCACCGCGTGATCAGATTGAAGCTGCCGAGAACATTAAGCGTTTGATGGCCATTTACAAAAATTCGGAGGACCTGATTAACATTGGGGCCTATCAGCAGGGTTCAAATGCAGAAATTGACGAATCCATAGAGCGCATACGGGATATATGGGATTTTACAAGACAAAGAACAGATGAAAAGACTGAGCTGGATGAGGTACGGGAACGTTTGATTTCTGAATTTACGAGGAGATGAAGGTTGAACGATGAGATTTCAGTATTCCTTTCAGAAAGTTGTAGACTTGAAAACGAACGAAAAGTCACAGGCCGAATGGTTGCTTTCCAGTGCTGTTGGACAATTGCAGGCTGAAGAGCAGACGTTGTTACAGCTTGTAGGCGAAAGGAATCGGGTCATATCAGCCATTCAAAAGGCTGCCGAGGATTGCGCGCCACTCTCTACTATTCAGGAATTACAAGCTTATGTTAATCATCTGGACCAATGTATTACACGCAAGCATAAAGACGTTCAATATGCGCAGCAAAATGTGCAAAGCAAACAAACCGTTTTGACCGATAAAATGCTGGATGAACAGGTTTGGCTGAAAGCGAGAGAGAAGGCCAACGTGAAATTCCAACAGGAAATGCTCCTGCGCGAGCAGAACGAGCTGGATGAAATGGCTTCCGTGCGATTTGCCATGAAAGCCCGGTAAGCGGAAAGTCACAGGATAAGCATATCAGCTGCCTGAGGAGGAAGACGATGGCACAGAAGTTAGCAGATAATGAACTGGATATGGATTTAGAAAAAGAATCAGGCGGGGGATTTGAACGGTTTATGTTTTTCCTGATTCCGATTGTTTTCACAATCGTTCTGGTCGGGGTCCTGCTTACACTGTTCAATATGGATTTCAGAAGCGAAATGATTTCATTGGGGAACAAAATTCCAATTGTGAAAAATTGGCTTCCTGAATCAAAAGATAAGGCTGCTCAGACGAAAGAGGCAGATCAGAAGGCCCAGTCTGAAAGTTCTGAAGCAACCATACAGCAGTTAAAGACAGATTTGGCCAAACAGACGGAGGAGCTTAAAAAGGCTTCCGCTGCCAAAACGGCCCAGGATAAAAAGGTTACAGAACTGCAGAATCAAGTCAATTCGCTGCAAATGCAACAGACACAGGCCGGTCAGCAGGGACAGACAGGCACGCAAGCCGCAGGTGCTACTGCTAGCGGAACAGCGAATGAAGATCCATATGTAAAGCAGGCGAAGGATCTCGCTTCCATGTATGAAGGAATGACAGCAAGCAAGGCGGCACCGATCATGGAAAACCTGACTACGGAAGAAACTGTACAACTGTTAAGCTACATGGACCCTGCAAACAGTGCGAAAATCCTGCAAAAGATGGATGCCAAAAAGGCAGCCGATATTACCATGGCTCTGAAAAATATTACACCATCCACGGATTTGTCAGTAGCTGCGTTGCAGTCCCGTCTGAAAAAGGATCAAAGCAGTACAGCGGGATCGACGAGTAAAAGCTTGCAAAACACTCAAATCAGCAGCACATTTGCTTCCATGGACAAGAAAAGCGGTGCTGAACTTATTTTACAAACTTATAAAATCAGTCCGGACAAGGCGTTAAACATATTAAATACAGTAGATGATTCAACACGTGCTTCTTTACTGCAAAATATGTCTGCCAAGGATGCAGGACAGACCGCAAAAATTTTGAACAAGCTGATGGGCAGCAAGTAATGTACATGAAAGGAGGTGAAAAATAAATGACCCTTATTTCTCAAAGTGTATCTCTTGGTTCCAGTCAGACAGCGGGTAGCACGACGTCAGCATCAACAACGAATACAGCAGCAGCTGGAGCAGCAAACGGTGCGTTTAATCAAACACTTACGCAAATGATGACAGGCGGGCAAACGGGCTCAGCCGGGGCAGATGCTAACGGTTCTCCATTAGTTATGGTACTTCCACTTATTGCAGCTGGAGAATCTCTGGAAGCTCCATCCGAGCCGCTTGTCGAAACATTGGCTCCTTTGCTGCAAAATCTTGAGCAGCTGGATGATCAGGTAGCTTCTGATCCTGCTTTGCTTGCAGCTCTGCAATCATGGATTCAGCAAGTTCAACAGTTTTTGCAAGGCGGCGGAGCTAACCAACAGACAGATGGTGGAGAAACGACAGAGGCAACAGGCTTAACGGCTTTGGCAGCTAATCCGGCTACTCTTCGATTTGCATTGCAGGACGCTTTGTCACAGCTTGCTAATGTAGCAGAGCAGGCTTCAGGAGAACAAAAGTCCCAGGTGACACAGCTGCTACAATCGCTTCAAAGCGTGACAGCTGGTACGGGAACTATTTCCGATGAGCAGTGGAATGGTGTGATGAAAGCTGTGGAACTCGCTGATGCTGGAGATTCACAAGCTGCTCAGCCTTCTGCAAATCGTGCTAATGGTACTCAGACATTGACAGTAGCTTCTACTGACAAACAGGTTGTTGCTCCTGAGCAGCAAGCGAGTCAAGGTGGAACGAGTCAACAAGGCTCAGAAGGACAACGTTCATCCACTAATCTGCATGTTCAATCTGCAGTTAAAGCGACTGCAACGGATGAATCTAGTACATTCGTAGATGCAACTGAGCAAGCAGACCCGGCAGTAACTGACAATCAGACTCCAGTGATCACGACTGCAGGACAGCTTTCGGTACAGACGCAAGGAACAGCACCTTCGGCTCCGGCCCAACCTGTTGTGCATGTACGACAATTTGCCAAGGAAATGACTGAATTTGTAGTGCAGAAGCTTGATATTGTAAAGCATTCCGGTTTAACGGAAGCTACGATCATGCTTCGTCCGGAACATCTGGGTCAGCTGGAAGTTAAGCTGACGATGCAGAATGGTCATCTGGTCGCCCAATTCATGACAGAGCATAGCGGAGCGAAAGATTTGCTGGAACAGCAAATGTCGCAGCTGCGTACCAGCCTGCAAAGCCAGGGCATTCAGGTTGATAAGGTGGAAGTAACACATAATGAATCACTTTCCTCCCATATGTATCAGGATGGCCGCGGCTCCGGTGCTAATCAACAACAGCAATCCAACCAGCGTTCCAAAGCTCAAAGTAGAGAAGAGAACGAGGATGCTTTGAAGGTAGCCGAAATGGCAGAAGAGCTGCGCAACTGGACAGCAGAACAACGCGCAGATGATGTGAATCGGACAGGTTCCTTTACAGCACAAGCGTAATGATGGAGGTGAGAACACTATGACGACTACAGACAACAATGTATCCACCAGTAACGTCTGGCCGAATTACAATGTGAATAATGTCAAAACAGCAAGTGCCAAGGATACCAAAACGATGGGTAAGGATCAATTTTTGAAAATTTTGATCACCCAGCTGCAAAATCAGGACCCGATGCAGCCTTTGGAGGATAAAGAATTTATCGCTCAAATGGCCCAGTTTTCTTCGGTGGAGCAACTGATGAACATTTCTACGCAGTTGACTGCATTGGGACAGTCTTTGGGCACAGCTTCCGGATTGATAGGGAAGGAAGTTAGCTGGATTGAGGCAGGTAAAAAAGATCCCCTGACGGGTGAAACAGCCGCAGGTACGACGAAAAGCGGAATCGTAGATTCTATCGTTATTCGCGACGGTGTGCAGTATGCCAAAATGGGATCGTCCGAGGTAGCATTAAAAGATGTTACATCGGTAGGCCAGCCTAACTCAACAGCTCCTGCAACAGCAACGTCAGATACTACACCTTCTTCCTCTACTGGAAGCGGTGAGAACTCATGAATGACAGAATAACGGTTGGACGCCTTTTTCCCGCCAATGTTCCTCCGGCAGCGATTCCGCAAAACCGGACTAATCCAGTGCCGAAGAATGCCAAACCATTCGATCAGGTACTGCAGGAACAGGTTGTCAAGCTGAGCAATCATGCGGCCAAGCGGCTGGAGCAGCGAGGAATAGAGTTGAGAAGCGATCAGATGGAAAAGATTAACTCCGCTGTCGATAAGGCGGCTGCCAAAGGTGCCAAGGAATCATTGATTTTAATGCAGGATATGGCTTTGATTGTAAGTGTGCCTAATCGGACAGTAGTTACAGCAATGGACAAGCAGTCCATGGAGGATAACGTATTTACGCAAATAGACAGTGCCGTAATTATTTCATAAAAATGGTATACGAAGTGGCTGGCCCGAACAGGAAAGCCATGAAAAAGCCGCGGATCGACTGATGCGGTTAACGAAGCAACCAAACAGAGGAGGATTTACACTCAATGTTGAGATCAATGTATTCAGGTGTATCGGGCATGAAGGGCTTTCAAACAAAGCTGGACGTTATCGGTAACAACATTGCCAACGTAAACACAACAGGTTTCAAATCCAGCCGGGTCATGTTCAAGGATATTTTGAGCCAAACAAGTTCGGGGGCAAGCGCACCGGATGGTACGACAACTGCAGGTCTAAATGCCAAGCAGGTTGGTCTAGGGGTATCCGTCAGCTCGATTGACACACTGCATCTTCCAGGTAGCGCAATGACCACCAATAATCCGACAGATTTGCGGATTAACGGCGACGGATTTTTCTTGGTGAAAATGAATGACGCACAAGAGGTCCCTTATCTGACCCGTGCGGGTGATTTTCACGTAGACGCGAACCGAAATCTGGTTACCTCTGATGGATTTTTCGTAGTAGATACAGGCGGAACTCCAATCACACTTGCAGACAACGTTACTGCGTTCTCTGTCTCGCAGGACGGTACGATTGTACAGCAATTGGATGATGGTACGACTGATAACGGTACTCAAATTGGTGTGGCTAGAGTTACTAACCCGGAAGGTTTGGAGAAAATCGGCGGGAGCTTGTACCGTACTACTGTAAACTCCAACATTGATGCAATTGAGCCGGGTGCAGCAAATGCTAATGGTCTGGGAGCTATCATTGCGGGCCAACTGGAGATGTCCAACGTTGATCTGACTGGTGAGTTTACCGAAATGATCGTGGCTCAGCGTGGGTTCCAAGCGAACTCGCGTATCATTACGACCTCGGATGAAGTGCTTCAGGAAGTTGTAAACTTGAAACGATAATCTCATTTAAACGCGGAGGAGTAGAGTCTCCTCCGCACCTATCAGGAGGTTGGTGTTACGATGATCCCGTTGACGCGGCTGAACGGCTCGCCTATGTGGCTTAATGCGCTGCTCATTGAGACTGTGGAGGAAACACCGGATACATACGTCACTTTGGTGACGGGGAAACGGTTGATTGTATTGGAAAAAGCGGCAGATGTCGTCTCCTTGATCAAGGATTACAGCCGTGAAATCGGCATCCATGCCGCCACGATAAAAGTGCAACAAATGGAGGAAGACGAATGAAGAAGATGCTGCCATGGCTCATTACAATTTTACTCGCGATTACTTTGATTGCAGGCGCGGCCTTTGTACTTATACCAGCGCTTAGCGGGAAGAAGTCGGAAGTCACTCCGAATGTGCAAGCCACCCAAGCAGAACAGCTTCCAAGATTGTCAGCAGATGAACTGGTGGAAGTGAGTTCTGAAATTACCGGTATCAAAACGAATTTAGCGGACGCCGATTACATTGTACAGATGAATCTTTCTTTCCAATTGAACGATGCCAAAGCAAAAGAAGCTTTTGAAAAAATCAAAGACATTAGTATTAAGCCTATTGTTATTCAATTACTTGCAGACACCAAGCCTGATGAGCTCAGAACGGCTAAAGGCCGTAGCCAATTCAGTGACAAGCTGACGGATCTCATCAACAAGTCGCTCCCTGAAGGTCACCTGGGGAACGCCAAAATTACAGACTTTTTACTGGCAGCCATATGATTCCAGGTGAACTTGTCAGGAACACGTAAGGGGGTGAATAACATTGGTGGATGTACTGTCACAAGGGGAAATTGATGCCCTTTTAGCAGCTCTTTCGTCCGGTGAAATGGATGCGGAAGAACTTAAAAAGGAAGATACCCAAAAGAAAGTTCGCGCTTATGATTTCAAAAGGGCGCTTCGTTTTTCCAAGGATCATATTCGGAGTCTGACGCGGATACACGAAAATTTTGCTCGGTATCTGACCACTTATTTTTCAGCTCAGCTTCGTACATTTGTCCAAATTAATGTCGTTCAGGTGGAGCAGCTTCCTTATGATGAATTCATTCGCTCCATTCCGAAAATGACCATTCTGAACATTTTTGAAGCTGAACCGTTGGAAGGCCGAATGGTGCTTGAGGTTCACCCGAATGTAGCTTATGCCATGCTGGACAGGCTTCTCGGAGGAACAGGCTCAGCGCCGCCCAAGGTTAGCGCGTTGACGGAAATCGAGACGACAATCATGGAGCGGATCTTCAGTCGTACCTTTGACAGCCTGCAAGAGGCTTGGAAAACGGTATTGGACATTGAACCGCGTCTGGAGGCGATGGAAACCAATCCGCAGTTTATGCAGATTGTTTCGCCGAATGAAACGATTGCTCTGATTTCGCTCAGTACCAAAATTGGTGATACCACGGGGATGATTAACCTCTGTATCCCGCACGTGGTATTAGAGCCCATTATGGCTAGACTGTCCACGCACCAGTGGTTTACATCCCAAAAGAAATCAAGGGCGCCTGAAGAGATTGACGCCTTGAGATTACGGGTCACCAAGGCAGAGCTTCCTATTGTTGCCGAGCTAGGTGAGTCCCGGATAAATGTGGCTGAGTTTCTAGGCCTTTCGGTTGGGGATGTCATTTCATTGAACAAACCTGTCAAGGAAGGACTGTCCATCCGGATAGGCGAGAAATTGAAGTTTATGGGAAGTCCCGGCATGGTGAGAGATCGTGTTGCCGTACAAATTGACGAAGTTGTCAACGAAGGAGTTGAAGAAATTGACGAGTAAAGACTATTTGTCCCAGGAGGAAATTGATGCCTTGCTGAAACAGTCTGAAGCGGGGACGGATTCTACTCCCGCAGGCAAGACCGTTGACGATTTTCTGACTTCTCTGGAGCAGGATGCTCTCGGGGAAATCGGTAATATAACGTTCGGCAGCGCAGCGACGGCTCTTTCCACACTGCTGGGTCAGAAGGTGGACATTACGACACCAAAGGTTTCAATTATTACCCGTTCTGAATTTGAAACGGCATTTCCAAAGCCGCACGTAGCAGTACATGTGAATTACGTCGATGGATTTGAAGGTATTAACTCGCTCGTAATCAAAAAGCGCGATGCGCAGGTTATTGCGGACTTAATGCTTGGTGGTGAAGGAAATCCGGCAGATGAAGAATTAAATGAAATTCATATCAGCGCTGTGCAGGAAGCGATGAACCAGATGATGGGCTCGTCGGCAACCTCGATGTCTACCATGTTTAACCGTTTTGTGAATATCTCTCCACCGGGGATTGATATTTTAGACCCGATGCACGGAGATGGAGTATCCAGCTTGCCAGATGAAGAGACGCTTGTCACAGTATCCTTCCGTCTATTGATCGGTGAACTCATTGACTCTACATTGATGCAGCTGTTACCTGTAAACTTCGCCAAAAGGATGGTAAGCATCCTGATGAATGGCGGAGAGGACGAAGAGCAGCCGCAAACCTCAGCACAGCAGACAGCTGCAACAGCGGCTCCGGAAGTGCCGCAACAAGCCAAGGCTCCGCAGCAGCCGCCTGTAGCCGCTCAGGCGCCACAGAATGCAGGCCACGGACAGCAGCCGCCAGCATATCCTCAAGACCCGGGATATGGACAGCCAGCAGCTTCAGGCTATGGAGCACCGGGTTATGGAATGTCGGCTGGTGTACCGCCGCAAGCTCCTTATGGGACACCTCATCACTACGGTGCAGTACCGGGACGTAATGTAAATGTGCAGCCTGTACAATTTTCTAACCTACAGTCTGGTGCATTTGCGCAAGTCGATGAAAACAATTTAAATTTATTGATGGACATTCCCCTTAGAGTCACCGTAGAATTAGGAAGGACCCAAAAGCAAATTAAAGATATTCTGGAGCTCTCACAAGGTTCAATTATTGAACTGGACAAACTTGCCGGGGAGCCGGTCGACATCCTAGTTAACAACAAATTGATTGCTAAGGGCGAGGTTGTCGTGATCGACGAGAACTTTGGCGTGCGTGTAACAGATATTGTAAGCCAATGGGACCGTATTCAAAAATTACAATAATAGCATAATTTAGGGAGGATTTATTTCAGATGGCAAACCGTATTTTGATCGTGGACGATGCTGCATTTATGAGAATGATGATTCGGGACATCCTGTCCAAAAATGGATTTGAAGTAGTAGGAGAGGCCCAGGACGGATCACAGGCGATTGAAAAATTCAAGGAGCTTCGTCCGGACCTGATTACGATGGATATTACGATGCCCGAAATGGACGGCATTGCCGCTCTGAAGGAAATCAAACAAATTGACGCCAACGCAAAGGTTATTATGTGTTCTGCGATGGGACAGCAAGCCATGGTTATTGATGCCATTCAAGCTGGTGCAAAAGATTTTATCGTTAAGCCTTTCCAATCGGATCGGGTTATCGAAGCCATTAACAAAACACTGGGTATCTAAGGCGCACCCGGTATGGATACAAAACAGGGTGCCTCTGACGCATTGAGTACATCCAGCAATATAGGCAACATCGCCTGGGTCCTTTTTGTGCTAATCTTGATCATCGTACTGATCGTGTACTTGATACGGTTTTTGAGTAAAAGAAATCAGAGCTGGTTCAGCAACCGCTCCGTTCGCATACTGGGAGGCGTGGGGCTGGGCCCCAATAAATCCCTTCAGCTTGTTGAAGTTGGTAGCAGTGTGTACCTCATTGGTGTAGGAGAAGATATCCGGCTTGTTGACAAAGTATCCGATCCTGAAGAAGTGGAGCAAATTTTGGCCGCACTGGAGCAGGAAGCTTCTCTGCAGCGCGGCCCAATTGCCCCGCTGTTCGCTAAAATCGCGGACAAGCTTCGTCGGAACAACGCGGTACAGCAGCAGCCTGAAGAAGAAACGTCGTTTCACGAGATGTTTGAAGCCAAGCTTCGGCAGATGCCAAATCGCAAGGATAAACTTGAAAAGCTGCGCAATGAGGAGAATACTACAGATCGGTCGGGAGATTCATGAGAAAAAAGATTATACTAGCATGTTTGCTGCTTGTCTTGTTCAGCTTCATTTCGGTGACGGCGGCCTCTGCAGAACCGATTCCGAACATTGATATTCAAGTCGGCAATTCGGACAAAGGACAGCCCGGTGCCACCTCGCTGTCTATTATTTTACTTATAACGGTCATTAGTGTAGCGCCGGCGTTGCTCATGCTTATGACAAGTTTTACGCGAATTGTGATTGTGCTCGGATTTGTGCGAACCTCGCTGGGGACACAGCAGATGCCGCCCAATCAGGTGCTTGTCGGACTGGCTTTGTTTCTCACTTTATTCATTATGGCCCCGACGTTCTCGGCTATGAACGAAACTGCGCTTCAGCCATATCTGAAGGGGGATATAACACAGTCCCAGGCGCTGGACAAGGCATCGGTACCGATCAAGACTTTTATGTTCTCTCATACGCGTGAGAAGGATCTACTGCTCTTTATGAAGTACACCAAGATGGAAAAACCAAAAAATTATCAGGAAATTCCATTAACAGTGATGGTCCCGGCTTATGCAATCAGTGAGTTGAAAACGGCATTTCAGATGGGTTTTATGATTTTCATACCATTTTTAGTCATAGACATTGTGGTGTCGAGTACACTCATGGCTATGGGGATGATGATGCTGCCGCCTGTAATGATTTCACTTCCTTTTAAGATACTGCTTTTTGTGCTTGTAGATGGCTGGTATTTGGTCGTCAAATCATTGCTTCTGAGTTTTAACACATGAATATTTCCTGCAAGGACAGCAATCAAGGAGGACGGCAATGACTTCGGAGTTTATTATTTCCCTGGCTGGACAAGCGGTGTACATTGTACTCAAGGTGAGCGCTCCGATGCTGATTTTGGGGCTAGTCGTGGGTTTGATTATCAGCATTTTTCAGGCGACAACCCAAATTCAGGAGCAGACACTGGCCTTTGTTCCGAAGATTGTCGCCGTATTGCTGGCGTTGCTTTTGTTCGGACCTTGGATATTGACCACTTTAGTGGACTTTACGTATAACATTCTGGACAATTTGTACAAATATATAGGTTAGGCTGAAAGCTATGAACATGGTGTTACAGAGTTTTCCTGTTTTTCTGCTGATTTTTTGTCGGATTGCCTCGTTTTTTGTAGTAGCACCTATCTTTTCAACCCGAGGAGTACCTAATATCTATAAGGTTGGAATTTCAGGATTTCTGGCTTTGGTCGTGTATCTTACCTACGGTACACATCAACAGGTACCAACCGATGTTGTATATGTGCTGTTAGTAGGTCGTGAAGTGCTGATTGGGTTGCTGTTGGGGTTTACTGCATATTTGTTTATGACAGCGATCCAGACCGCCGGTTCATTTATTGATCTACAGGTAGGTTTTGGGATGGCCAGCGTGTTCGATCCCATGACAGGCGCTTCAACGCCTTTAACAGGGAATTTCAAGTTTGCCATAGCTGTGTTGTTCTTTTTAAGTATCAATGGGCACCATCACCTGCTGAATGCAATCTTATATAGCTATGATTGGGTACCGCTGACAAATGATTTTTTTGTGAAACTGTATGGCGGCAGTGTAACTGAATTCCTGGTACGCACCTTTGCGGAATCCTTTTTGCTGGCCTTCCAAATTGCTGCTCCCATTGTAGTGGCTACTTTTCTGACGGATGTGGGCCTTGGCTTTTTAGCAAAAACAGCGCCTCAGTTTAACATTTTTGTCATTGGTGTACCGCTTAAAATTATTGTGGGATTGTTCATGTTGCTGCTTCTCATGCCAAGTTTTGCTTTTATATTCGAAAAATTGTTTTCTGTGATGTTCGAATCCATGCGCAACTTATTGGATATTATGGGCACCCGCCCTTAATGTCTGGTCTGGAGGAACGTAGTTTGTCATTTAAATATGCTATGAACCTGCAGTTGTTCTCAGGGGAAAAAACGGAAAAAGCTACACCCAAAAAGAAACAGGATGCAAGACAAAAAGGGCAGGTTGCCAAAAGCATGGAGTTGCCCGCCTCCGGTGTTTTGCTGGCTACGTTTTTTTGCCTTATGATGTTCGGCGGGTATTTTAAGGATCATGCGGTTCGCTTGTTTCGGGATATATTTATGAATCGCCTCAATATGGAGGTAACACCAAACACAACGCTGCTGATGATGGGTGAGTATGGCGTGCAAATCATCATTATGCTGGCTCCTATTTTTATTGGGGCTATTGTCATCGGGATAGCGGCGAATTACATGCAGATCGGTTTTTTATTAACCGGAGAGGGCATTACGCCCAAGTTTAGCAAGATTGATCCGATTAAAGGATTCAAAAATATTTTTTCTATGAGGTCATTGGTCGAATTCCTGAAATCAGTTTTAAAGATGACCGTGATTGGTTATCTGGTGTACAGCGTACTTTGGAAAACAAAGGCAGACCTACCCAAACTGGCTGAAATGTCCGGTGATCAAATGTTGAGCTTCACGGCTTCATTAACGATGGAACTGGGGCTTAAAATTGGCGTGGTGCTGTTCATTTTAGCGGTATTGGATTATATGTACCAACGCTATGAACATGAGAAAAACCTGAGAATGTCCAAACAGGACATCAAGGATGAGTACAAGAAAATGGAGGGTGACCCGCTGATCAAAGGGAAAATCCGCGAACGGCAGCGCCGTATGGCCATGCAGCGTATGATGCAGGAAGTTCCTAATGCAGATGTCATCATCACCAACCCTACGCACTTTGCTGTGGCTTTGAAATATGACGGTTCGGAGATGGAAGCCCCTCAGATTATTGCGAAAGGGCAAGATTACGTAGCACTCCGAATTAAGGAAATTGCCAAGCAAAACGGCGTTATAACGATGGAAAACAAGCCGCTGGCGCGGGCGCTGTTTCAAAGAGCCGAAATCGGGGATGCGATACCAGCTGACCTGTTTCAGGCCGTTGCCGAAGTGCTGGCGTATGTATATAAATTAAAAGGTAAAGTGAAATAAAGGGATCGGAGGCCTAGAGACCCATGAAAATGAAAGAAATAACTGTCCTTGCAGGCGTCATCGGCATCGTTCTAATGATGATTCTCCCGATCCCTTCATGGCTGCTTGATATTTTACTCGTCATCAATATATCTATTGCTTTGATGATTCTACTTGTTTCTATGAACACGAAGGAAGCTTTACAATTCTCTATTTTTCCTTCATTGCTGCTTATCACCACATTGTTCCGTTTGGCGCTTAACATTTCCACGACCAAACTCATTTTAGGTGAGGGACATGCAGGGGAAGTCGTGGCTACATTTGGTAGCTGGATTGCAGGCGGACAAATTGCGGTCGGTTTTGTGGTCTTCCTGATTCTCGTGGTCGTACAGTTTATCGTTATCACCAAGGGCTCTGAGCGGGTTGCTGAGGTGGGCGCACGCTTTACATTGGATGCGATGCCGGGTAAACAAATGAGTATTGATGCTGACCTCAATGCGGGTCTGATCAACGAGCAGCAAGCCCGTGAGCGGCGCAGCAAAATCGAACGTGAAGCGGATTTTTACGGAGCGATGGATGGTGCGAGTAAATTCGTTAAAGGTGATGCCATCGCCAGTATTATCATTTTGATTATTAACCTGGTTGGCGGTTTTATCATTGGTATGGCCGTTCAAGGAAAGGGATTTGCAGAGGCACTGTCGACTTATTCTGTTCTCACCATCGGTGATGGACTGGTTAGCCAGATTCCTGCACTGCTCATATCCACAGCGTCAGGTTTGATTGTTACGCGAGCTACATCGGATGGAAACCTGGCAGAGGACTTGACAGGACAGCTTTTCTCTTATCCAAAATTGATCTACATTGTGGCTGTCACGATTGCATTATTGGGCTTTTTCACGCCAATCCATATCATTACAACTCTCCCGCTGGCCGTTCTGCTATTTTTCGCGGCCCGCAGGATGCAGGGCAATATGGAACGCAAGCAGATAGCCGATGAACAGCTGGAAGAGGAACAACAAATTGAAGAGGTACGTAGTCCGGAAAGTGTCATTAATTTGCTTCAGGTTGATCCGATTGAGTTTGAGTTCGGGTACGGGCTGATTCCACTGGCCGATACACAGCAGGGTGGGGATTTGCTGGATCGGATTATCATGATTCGCCGTCAATGCGCCTTGGAGCTGGGTTTGGTTGTACCGGTCATTCGTATACGGGATAACATTCAGCTCAAGCCTAACGAATATGTAATTAAAATTAAAGGCAATACGGTAGGTGGCGGAGAACTGCTGTTGAATCATTATCTGGCTATGAGCCCGGGATACGACGACGATTCCATTACAGGGATCGAAACGACAGAACCGGCCTTCGGATTGCCTGCGCTCTGGATTGATGAGAACACCAAGGATGTTGCGGAACTATCAGGCTATACCGTAGTTGATCCACCTTCAGTCGTAGCTACTCACTTGACGGAAACGATCAAGAAACATGCTCATGAGTTGCTTGGCAGACAGGAAACACGTTCGTTGGTCGACAATCTCAAGGAAAATTATCCAGTGCTGGTGGACGACCTTATTCCTTCCGTGCTGGCAATTGGAGATGTACAAAAAGTATTGGCCAAGCTGTTGAAGGAAAAAATTTCAATACGGGATATGGTTACTATTTTCGAGACACTGGCTGATTACGGTACTTACACAAAAGATCCCGATGTGCTGACTGAATATGTACGTCAGGCGTTGTCCCGTCAGATTACCCAGCAGTTTGCTCAGCAAGGCGAGACGTTGCGTGTCATTACCGTAGGACCGGGACTGGAGAAGAAAATTGCTGAAAGTGTGCAACAGTCGGAGCAAGGAAGCTATTTGGCCCTTGATCCGGTGTCAACGCAAACCGTGTACCAGAAGATGATGGAGCAAATCAATCGTCTCATTCAATCCGGACAGCAGCCGATCGTATTAACGTCACCGACGATTCGTATGTATTTGCGGCAAGTGATGGAACGGACAATGCAGGATGTCCCGGTGCTGTCGTATAGTGAACTGGAGCCGAACGTTGAAATTCAAAGTGTCGGGGTGGTGAACTTATGAGAGTGAAACGATATGTGGTGGATACCATGCCGGAAGCCATGCTGCAAATCAGGGGTGACTTAGGAACGGATGCCGTCATTTTAAGCACGAAGGAAATCAAGGCCGGCGGTTTTATGGGGATGTTCAGTAAAAAGAAAATCGAAGTGGTCGCTGCAGTAGAGGAGAAGCAACCTCAAAAGCCTCAGCGGATTGGAACCCCACGACAACAGTCTTTTCCTATAGCAAAGGAACCTGAACAGCCGGAGGTGCCATCGGCGCCTGTAGTTCCCAGACAAGCCGCTCCAGAAGCTTACCGGCGTGTAACGCAGATGACGGGCGGTTCCAGAGAGGGAATGGCTGATTTAACAGCCGGCTCGGAACAAACGGCATCAGCCTCGGAGCATTCATCTGCAGGGTCTGATCATAGTCCGGAAACAATAGCTCAACTCCTGACGAATGAAGCCTTATTTTCGAACATGGAAACGTCCAGTGAACTATTGAAGCAACCAATGGAACCAAGGGTTCCAGACAAGAGCGGCGCAGCGGAAAATAAGGCTCTGCTCAATGAATTACGGGAAATGAAAGCTATGATGACTCGCTTTTCCCGCAACTCCTCGCTGGAAAGTACTTGGCCGGAGCCATTGCAAGAGATTTGTGAACGATTGTTGGAACAGGAAGTGGAGCGTGATCTGCTGGAGTATTGGCTCGAACGAGTATATGAGCGACGTAGTGAGCACCTTTTTGCTCCAGAGTCTTTTGATTGGGAACAAGCCCTTCGTGAAGAAGTAGCCGAATTTATTCGGACAAGACTGGACAAAGGCATCTCAAAAGATACCAAAATTGTGTATGTGGCAGGCCCAACGGGGGTAGGGAAAACGACGACCATTGCCAAGCTGGCAGCAGAGCAGTTGTTTAAGCATCAACGCAAGGTTGGATTTATTACTTCTGATACGTATCGTATTTCGGCCGTTGAGCAACTGCGTACATATGCTACGATTTTGAATGTACCGCTTGAGGTTGTGCAATCTCCCGGGGATGTTCACAGAGCCATTCAGCGTCTGGAGCATTGTGACCTGATCCTCATGGATACTGCGGGACGAAACTATCGGAATGAGCTGCTGGTTTCCGAATTGCAAAGCCTGCTTTCACCTATTAAGGAAAGTGAGACGTATCTGGTGCTCAGCATGACGTCCAAAAGCAAGGATATGCTCAATATCACCGGCCATTTCAGTAAGTTCGGCCTTGGCAAGGTTGTATTTACGAAGATGGATGAGACGGGAAGCTGCGGAGGAATGTTTAATCTATTGCATCATTTTCCGATGCAACTAGCCTATATCACTAACGGACAAAATGTTCCTGATGATCTTCTTCATCCAGATACAGAAATGGTGACAAGCATGCTGCTCGGAGCCAAAGCATTATCAGGAGATAGCGGAGATTTGATATGAGCGACCAAGCCCAATCACTTAGACAGATGGCTTCAGCCTTGGATAAATTCCGATTGCCCCCACGTGATCGCCAGGCGAAAATTGTAACGGTCACCAGTGGTAAAGGCGGGGTAGGCAAATCCAATTTCACGCTCAACTTTGCTTTGGCCCTGCAATCCCTTGGTCGAAGGGTACTTGTATTTGACGCTGATATTGGTATGGCCAACATTGATGTGTTGATGGGGGCCAACTCACAATACAATCTTCTTCACCTGCTAAAACGTGAAAAATCAATGGATGAAATTATTCAAACGGGTGTAGGTGGTCTGCCTTATATTGCCGGAGGATCGGGCTTGAGCGAGCTGTTTGCGCTATCAGATGATGATCTGAATTATTTTGCCGATGAAGTAGAAAAAATGGCAGCAAATATGGATTATATTTTGTTTGACACCGGTGCGGGTTTGTCCAAGGAAAACCTTAAATTCATCACTTCAGCTGACGAATGTATAGTTGTAACCACACCGGAACCGACGTCCTTAACAGATGCTTATGCGCTAATCAAGGTCGTGAGCGGCTTGCAAAAGGATACGGTATTCAAAATTATAGTCAATCGTGCCGATAACGATAATGAGGCCCGTCAAGTTGCCGATAAGATTGCACTTGTTGCAAGACGTTTTTTGGAGATCGATATCCCGTTGCTTGGACATATCAGTGATGATACACATGTCATACAGGCAGTCAAAAGGCAAGTACCTTTCTGGGTTGCCTTTCCGGGATGTGCGGCCTCCAGAGATGTATTGAATCTGGCTCACCGTTTTGCAGCAATGCCGCAGGCTCCGCAATCTAGCACATTGAGCGGAATTAAAGGTTTTATGCAAAAATGGCTGCGACGTTCTGTACATTGATTTTGATGAGAGGAAACAGAGGTGTTTAACATGTGTGCTTACCGGGTGCTGGTTGTAGATGATTCGGCCTTTATGCGCAAAATTATTTCAGATTTAATTGTAAGGGATGAGTCGTTCACCATCGTAGGTACAGCTGCCAACGGCAAAGAGGCTGTAGAGAAGGTAAAGGAGTTACAGCCGGATCTGGTTACTCTGGATGTCGAAATGCCTGAAATGAATGGGCTTGAAGCATTGCCACTGATTATGGCAGCCCATCCGTTGCCTGTCATTATGTTGTCTGGCATTAATGAGCAGGGCATGAAGGAGACCATCATGGCTCTGGAGGCAGGAGCTTTCGATTTTATAAGAAAGCCATCCATATCTCATGCGCAAGACATTGGGCAGGTGAGCAAGGCGCTGCTGGAGCAGATGCATACCGCTATGCAAGCAGTGCGCAGCCGTATGGAGCGGAAGGAAGCGAATGAGCGCAAAGCAGCACTGGAGCAAGAAAATAAAACGCCACTGGAAAACCCTCCAGAGGGACAGGCTGTGACAGAGAAACGAGTGGAAGCACCAACAGAGAAGACCCGTATTACTCCTCCAGTTTCTCCACCTGCTATATCGGCGCAGCCGAAGCGAGTTGCTGGCAAACCCGTCCAGGCTGCTGCCAAGCCAGAAACAAAACGGAAGCAGTCAGAAACATCTGTGACTGGTGAGCGCAAAGGTCAATCCTCGGCTCAGCCGAGCAAGCCAGCGAAAGCACCTGCTGCGCAGCCGAAGCAGGAACCGTCCAATGGTACGGAACGAAAGAATAGGAAACTGGATATTTCCGGTACGGCTGCTGCCAAATCGCTGCAGGGGACGGACAAGGCAGGACTGGTTAAGCCGGAGCAGCGGAAGACCGTAACTTCATCGGCTTCTTCCACTCCTTCAACGGCTACGCCTTCGGTAACGGCACCTGCAATTCCGACTCCACCTAAGGGGCTGTCTTTTAAAAAAGGTGTGCATACATCCAACTTTCGCAAGCTGGTAGCGGTCGGATGCTCTACAGGTGGCCCGCGGGCGCTGAAGACGTTGCTGGAGCGCATTCCTGGGGATTTTCCTGCCCCCATCGTCATCGTTCAACATATGCCTCCTAACTTTACTCGCTCGCTGGCACAACGTCTGAACACGTTGAGCCCTCTCCGAGTAGTGGAGGCAGAGCAGGGAATGACGCTGGAGACCGGTACCGCCTACATCGCTCCAGGAGGATATCAGTTAAGAATTGTGCCAGGAGCGGGCGGTAAATACACCGTTTCACTGAAGACGGAAGAAGCTCGTAATGGTCACCGTCCTTCTGTAGATACGATGTTCGAATCCTTGCTCCCGTTAACCTCGCTGGAACGGCATCTAGTGTTGTTGACTGGCATGGGAAGCGACGGAGCTAAAATGATGAAAAAGCTTTATGATGCTGGGGTACAGTCCACATTTGCTGAAAATGAAGAAACTTGTGTCGTGTACGGAATGCCCCGCTCAGCAGTAGAGTTAAAATGTGTGCGTCACCTTCTGCCTATGCAGGAGATCGCCCCCAAGCTTGTACAAGTTGTGAAATAATCGGAGTGTAACTCATGGAGGAGGTGTCTCACAATGGACATGAACCAATATTTAAACATGTTTATTGATGAGTCGAATGATCATCTGCAATCTCTTAACGAAAATATGCTTCAACTGGAAAGCAACCCTACAGATCTAGGCATCGTTCAGGTGATTTTCCGTTCTGCCCATACCCTCAAAGGAATGGCCGCTACGATGGGGTTTGAAGATCTGGCATCGCTCACTCACCAAATGGAAAACGTTCTTGATCTGGTACGCAACAACAAGCTGGCGATGCATGAATTTATATTCGATACCTTGTTCAAGGGATTGGATGCTCTGGAGTCCATGGTGCAGAACATTACAGAGGGCGGCGATGGAAAAGCGGATGTTTCCTCCATTGTAGCTTCACTGCAATCCATTGTGAGCGGTGATTTCCAAAAGTCCGGTACGGGTGCTGTTTCTGTGGATTCTCCAGCCCAAAAAGTGGAACGTAGCGATAGTGCTGGGCTTGTTCTGGATCAATTTCAGTATTCTGTACTGGAGCAATCTATTTCCGAGGGGCATCGTGTTCACTATATTCAAGTGACAATCAGCTCAGATAGCCAGCTGAAGGCGGCACGTGCTTTTATGGTATTTAACACGCTGGAAAACTCCGGTGAAATCGTGAAAGCTTATCCGTCCGTACAGGATATTGAGCAGGAGAAATTTGAACAAAGCTTCTCGTTATATTACATAACGCAGAAAGAAGTCGGGGAGCTGGAAAAGGAAATCGCGAGTATTTCCGAAATCGAAACTGTCTCCGTAGTACAGCTGGATCAGGAATCTCTTAAACAAATGAGCGAAGTTACTGCCGGAGTGGCAGAGGCTGCTGCGGTGCAGGAGGCTGTTGCCGTACAACAATCCGCTCCATCCCAGCCGCAGTCTCCAGCTGCGGCCTCTGTTGCTAAGCCAGCTGCAGCTAAAGCACCAGCAGCCAAGGCAGCTGCACCTACACATAACCGTACTATTCGTGTCGATATTGAACGTCTGGACGTACTGATGAATTTATTCAGCGAGCTGCTCATTGATCGGGTACGGTTGGAGCAGCTGGCAAGTGAAGCTTCCAATCCGGCATTGACAGAAACGGTAGAGCACATGAGTCGTGTGAGCAGCGATTTGCAAAACGTTGTGCTTAAATTGCGGATGGTTCCGGTCGATACTGTTTTCAACCGTTTTCCACGCATGGTACGCGATCTGGCCAAATCACTTGATAAAAAACTGGATCTGGTTATTACTGGTGCAGAAACTGAAATGGATCGCACCGTTATCGACGAAATTGGCGATCCTCTGGTGCATTTGCTCCGTAACTCCGTGGATCATGGAATTGAGTCAGTAGCCGACCGTATTGCCGCTGGCAAACCAGAGACAGGAACGGTGCAATTGCGTGCCTTCCATAGCGGAAACAACGTATTTATCGAGATCGAGGATGACGGGAACGGCATTAATCGTGAGAAGGTACTGAACAGCGCTATTTCCAAAGGGATTTTGACAGAAGAGCAGGCAGCCGTCATGACCGACGAGGAAGCCTATCAGGTACTGTTTGCTCCAGGCTTTAGTACAGCGGCGGTTATTTCCGACGTCTCAGGACGAGGTGTTGGTCTGGATGTTGTTAAATCCAAAATTACGGCTTTGGGTGGCAATGTTACCGTTCACTCTACCTTGGGGAAAGGCACCAACTTCTCTGTACAATTGCCACTGACCTTGTCCATTATTGCAGCGATGATGATACAGATTGGCTCTGAAAAATATGCAATTCCTTTGTCATCCATTGTGGAGACCGCGATCGTCAAACGGACACAAATTCGTTCGGTACATGGCAATAAAATGATCGCTTTCCGCGATTCCCATATCCCGCTTATCTCCTTGAGTCAGCTGTTTGAGGTACCGGACTTCAATGAAGATGAGGAAGAAGAGACTGAGGTCGTGGTAATCCGCAAGGGAGACCGTCTGGCAGCACTTTCTGTGCAGGACTTTTTGGGGCAAAGTGAAATTGTCCTTAAAAATTTGGGCAAGTACCTTCCAAACATTCAAGGAATTTCAGGCGCCACGATTTTGGGTGACGGTCAGGTTGCTTTGATCATTGACCCGAATGTTTTCATTAAATAATGTCTTCATTAAAAATGAAAGAAATGTGAGATTGCTGACATCAATAAGGAGGGTTTTTAGACATGGGAGAAGAAATTAAAGTTATCGTATTTAAGCTTGGTGAAGAGGAATACGGTGTCGAAGTAGAAAAAGTCCAATCTATTGAACGCATGGTGCCGATTACACGGGTTCCGAGAACATACGATTTTGTTAAAGGCGTATTCAACATGAGAGGCGTAGTCATCCCAGTTATTGATCTTCGTGGCCGCTTTGGATTGCCTGAAGCTGAATATACGGATCAAACCCGTATCATTATCGTTGCAGTAGGTGAGATGCAAGTCGGCTTTATCGTTGATTCGGCGAATGACGTTATCGACCTGAATACCGACAACATCGAGACACCACCAGAAGTGATTGGCGGAGTCAAGGCTAAATACCTGCGTGGAGTTGCTAAAATCGGTGAAGAACGTCTGTTGATCATGCTGAACTTGTCCGAAGTTCTGAATCGAAGTGAAATGAACCAACTGGAAGGTTTAGAGGACTAATATATGGAGAATCTTAGGAATCTCGAAGACTTCAAGTTGGATGTTTTGAAAGAGGTTGGCAACATTGGTTCGGGGAACGCTGCTACAGCGCTCTCCCGGCTTCTCAATAAACCGATTGATATGGGTGTGCCCAAAGTACAGATGCTGCCCTTTGAGGAAATTGCCGATAAAGTCGGTGGAGATGAGCAACTTGTTGTTGCCGTGTTTTTTAGGGTCGAAGGGGAAGCGCCAGGTAATCTATTTTTTATATTGCAGCCTCAGGCGGCCAAAAGTCTGCTGTCCCGTCTGGCGAACATTCCTTCAGATGACGAAGACAGCTTTAACGAAATGGAGCATTCAGCCCTCTCCGAGATTGGAAATATTTTAGCGGGCTCATACCTGTCCTCGCTGGCGGATTTCACACGTTTGTCTATGTATCCGACAGTCCCTGCGCTGGCATTGGATATGGCGGGAGCAATTCTCAGCTACGGGCTGCTCCAATTTGGGCAAATGGGGGATGCGGCTTTATTGATTGACACATCGTTTCTGGAAGGTCAGAATCAGATTGAGGGTCAATTTTTCCTTATTCCTGATCCAGAATCGTTCGGGAAAATTTTTAGGTCGTTAGGAGTCCCGATGAACGATGATTGAGGAGAAAAGCATCATTAAAGTCGGCATGGCAGACTTAAATGTAACCAGCAATCCGAATTCGATTCGCACGACAGGACTTGGCTCCTGCGTCGGATTGACCCTCTACGACCCTCATTTGAAACTGGCAGGCATGGCACACGTGATGCTACCGTCCTCGGATATTGCACGTGAAGGGCAATTGAACATTGCCAAATACGCGGATACAGCACTGCCGGAGCTATTTGAGCGGATGCTGAAATTGGGAGCCGAACGCCGCAGACTGATTGCCAAAATGGCAGGCGGAGCGCAGATGTTCGCCTTTGCCGGTAGTGGAGATACCATGCGGATTGGTCCGCGCAACGTAGAATCATGTAAGGAAATGCTCGTAGATCTTGGTATTCCTTTAATTGCGGAGGATACTGGCGGTAATTATGGACGAACGATTGAGTTGGACTGTGAAACCGGCGTTTTGAACATTCGAAGCGTACAAAAAGGTGTAAAGGAATTATAATTATGTTATTTGGCAGCTTACGCATTAATCTTTGGTCTGGAGTAGTCGGATTTTTTCTGACTTTTGTGTTGTCCGTTGGCAGCAATCTGCTGACCACGAGCTTAATTCGTGGCTTGATCGCCTTCGTTTTTTGGTTCCTACTTGCATTTGTGCTGCGCTGGACACTTGGTGTTGTAGCGCGGCCAGATCTGGGGAATGCCCAAAGCCGGGCAAGCTCTCAGGTAGATGGCGTAGGTGAGAATCTGGACCTGATGACACCAGACGAAAATGAAAATCTGAATGAATTGCTAAAGCCGAAGCCAGAGCAGACGGACGGGGGAGATCATGGTTTCGCACCTTTAAACCCGCCTAAGCTGGTTTCCAACAAGAACCCTGAAGAATTGGCCAAGGCCGTTCGTCACCTGACAGACAAATAAGGAGGGTGAAGCCGATGAACGAGCGAAAAGCCGCTCATTTAAACCATTCCGAGCTGTGGGAGCAATGGAAAGAACACGGTGACAAGGAAGCAAAAAAGCAGTTAATTGAAAAGTATCTTCATATTGTGGAGTATGTGTCGGGTCGGCTTGCAGTAGGCTTACCTAAAAATGTATCCAAAGACGACTTGGCGAGTAACGGGGTCATGGGCTTGATTGATGCTTTGGAGAAATTTGACTATGGACGTGGTTTACAGTTTGAGACTTATGCTTCTTGGCGTGTTCGTGGAGCGATTTTGGATGGTCTTCGTCAAGGGGATTGGGTTCCTCGTTCAGTTAGGGAAAAAGCGAAAAAAATTGAAGATGCCTACCAGCATTTGGAACAGAGATATTTGCGTACAGTTAGCGATGAAGAGATGAGCCATTATTTGGACGTCTCCGAGAAAGAGTTTCAAAATATGATTCAGGAAGTTGCTGTTATGTCGATCGTCTCACTGGAGGACCCGATCCGCGAAGAAGAGTCGGAAACACGACTTTCCCTTTTGGTGGACGAGAAGGCGAAAAATCCGGATCATAAAGTCAATGAATTTACACTTCGTGATGCCCTTGCACAAGGCATTGACAAATTGACTGAAAAAGAGCGTATCGTTGTTTCTTTATTGTATTACGAGGATTTGTCGCTCAGTGAAATTGCTGAGGTCATGTCGCTCTCTCCTTCGAGAATTTCACAGTTGCATTCCAAGGCAATATTACGCCTGAGAGCGACATTGGACAAACAACGGGATTTGTTAATGCGTAAAGATTAACGTACGGGAGGTTACAGTAACAGTTAAACGGAAGGAGCACCCTTGTGGAGAAGCAATATGCTTTGGACCAGTTTTTAAAAGTGGTTGTCTCACCTGACAAACAAACCGCCTATTTGGAGTTTGCGAAACGTGAAGAAGGCTTTAACTGTTCTGTCGAGGAACTAGAGCGTTTTCTGAGCAGCCAGAAAATATCTTATGGTTTAATTACTGATGCGATCCATACATTTGTGGCACGTCCAGAAGATCATTTCTTCACCAAATTATTGATTGCTCAGGGACAGCAGCCGATCCATGGCAAAGACGGAAAAATTAATCTGGCCGAAATCGTGACCGGAGATTATTCACATAAGCCGCTCGAAACCGCTGACGGCAGGGTGGACTATAAAGAATTAACTCGTTTGCGAAATGTAAAGCGTGGACAGCTGATTGCCGAACGAGTTGAGCCTATGCCGGGTGTACCGGGTATTGCTGTAACTGGGGAGGAGATTCCTTTTCTTCCGGGTAGAGAGGCCCGCTTTAAGATTGGAAAAAATGTAGTGGTTCATCCGGAAGGCATTGCGATGTATGCGGCTATTGATGGATTGGTGACTACAACTGAAAAGGGCAAGCTTAATGTATTCCCTGTATATGAAGTAAACGGAGACGTGGATTATAGTGTTGGTAACATTGATTTTGTTGGAACCGTCGTCATTCGTGGAAATGTATTGACAGGTTTTCGTATTCGGGCTGCTGGCGACATCCGTGTTATCGGTGGTGTGGAAGGTGCTGAACTGGAAGCGGAAGGTTCGGTGGAAATCAGTGGCGGCATTATTGGATACCATAAGGGCTATGTGAAAGCAGCACAAAATGTGAAATGCTCCTTTATACAGGATGGTAACGTCATTGCGGGAGGCGATATTCTCGTATCCCAAAGCATTATGCATTCCCAGATTAAAGCGAGCAAAAATGTGATCTGCGAGGGGACAAAAGGACTCATCGTGGGTGGCAATGTACAAGCAGGTGAAAAGGTAGTGGCGCGTACTATCGGTAACACGATGTCCACAGCTACCATTATCGAAGTGGGCGTGCTTCCAGAACTGCGTAATGAGCTGACAGAGCTGCGCGCACGTTTGAAGCAACAGACAGACAGTCAGGATAAAACCAATAAGGCTCTCACTATATTGGATCAGCTAGCTGCCACTGGACAGCTTGCACCGGAAAGAATGGCCATGCGAATCAAGCTGACATCTACTAAAAAATCTAATGAGCATGAGCTTTTGGAAACCAAGTCCAGGATGCTGGAAATTGAACGAACATTGGAAGATACGAGCCGTGCACGGGTAGAAGTAAAAAATATAATTTACGGCGGCTCTAAAATAGTTATCGGCAGATATACGAAATTTATTAAAGATTCAGTGGAAAGAATGGCGTTTTATTATCATGAGGGAGACATCAGCATGTCCTCTTATGTATAATTTGGTATACGGATTCTAACTTGACATTGTATTCCTCGGAAGACATACACGGATGCTCAATCGGAAAGGGCGTGGTCCAATGAGCTTGAAAGCTGTTGAATTGCAAATTGCCGTACCTCGTACCAGTGAAGCAGGTAGATACCAAAGTGATTTCCAGCAGCGGCCGATGAATGACCAGGCACTGCTAGGACAAAAGAACGCGCTGGAGACGGAGAACTTGCGTCAGCGAAGCAGTGCGGTAGATGAGTCTGCAGAAGCATTTGTCGATGAACGGCAAACAGGAGCTCAGGGCAGGGAATCTTCGCAGCAGGGCCGTTCCCAATCTGGTGAGAACGAGCTGCCCAAAGAGCATCCAGCAGAGCATCCGTATAAGGGACACCATATTGATTTTTCGCTCTGATTACAACAGGTGGAGGAGCATAATTAAAGGAGACGATGGGCAGTGGACCAACCATGGATTTATATTGTTCTGCTGGGCGTTGCAGCTGTTGTCTACGCCTGGCTGCTGCCTAAGCGTCAGCCGGATCGGGGAACAGAAGAGGCCGTCGTCCAAAAGGTCGAGGCCACACTGGAGCAATACATGGCCGATATTGAAAGCGATAATGACGAGCTGATTGAACTCGTATCTGGTATGAAGCAGGAACACGCAGTTAAGCAGGCGGCATTACAGGAGCAGGTGGCTGAGCTGCGAAACCGTATCGTCGAGCTTGAGCGACAGGCTGTGCTTGTTGCGGCCTCTGCACAAGTGGAGACTACATCTGGGGGAATACGCTATACAGGTATTTCTCAACAGGCAGCGGCTGCTTATGACCAGTTTCACAGACCGCAGTCTGCAATGCCCTTACAAGAAGGGCATCCTGTTTCGGACGCTCTCAACGTAGCTGGGGATGAGCAGCCAGCATTGCAAGAGCCTGAAACCAAACAGTTGACAGAATCCATCCGTGATCGTTATCAAGAGCTGTTCACGCTCTATGAGCAGGGGAAGTCGGTGGATTATATAGCCAAGCAATCAGGTATCCAGCGGGGCGAGGTACAGCTCATATTGCAACTGGCAGAACGGGAGGATCTAAATTGATCAAAAATCGTTCATTTATGCTAGGCATGGGTACCGGACTTGTAACAGGCGCATTGCTGCTGCAACTGGCAATGATCGGTCAAGGACAATCCCAGCCATCCTCAATAGACCCGAAAAACATGACCCGTGAGCAATTGGAGAAGGCAGCAGCTGGATTAAATCTTCAGATCAGTGACCCTTCTGATCCGAAGATGACAGAAGAGGAATGGCGGAATAAGGTGATTAAGGAAGGCAGCAAAACACCGACTGCACCTCAAAAGGCAAAACCAGCCCAAACGCCATCAACACCAAAGGCACCCGCGAACAGCACACCTTCGACTGCTTCCAAGCCTGCGGCCAGCACGTCTATACCGAAAAGACCGGATAAACCGCAAGCGAAAGAATCTGGTACTGAGACTACTCCAGCTATCCCTAAGCAGCCTGCTGCTCCGCAAGTGCAATATAGCATTGCATCGGGAAGTAATTTGAGAAGTGTAGCATCCGGCTTGGAGAAGGCGGGCGTTGTTTCAGATGCCAATGCGTTTGAGGCAGCGGCTAATGCTCAAAAAATCAATACTAAAATTCGTACCGGCACCTATCAGTTTGTCAAAGGTGAGGATTTCGGTTCTATCATTACTAAAATTACAAAGAAGCCGTCCAACTGACCAGTACGGGAAGTGGATGGCTTTTATCTTTTCTTAAAAGCTCGACAGACGGAAGCACCCAGTTACTTTGGGCACGGATTCAATGATTGTCGAAAAGTTGGTTGCAACGATACAAGTGTTATGGTATATTAATTGACGGTGTTAAAAACGCACGTCGGTTAATTTCGTGAAGGGTGCTTTCAACAGAAAGTCTTTATGAAAAATGATGTCGGCGGAGGACACACAAAAAACCAAACTTAGGAGGTGTGTGAAGATGGCAGTAATCTCCATGAAACAGCTTTTGGAAGCTGGGGTTCACTTTGGTCACCAAACACGTCGCTGGAACCCGAAAATGGATCGTTATATCTTCACTGAAAGAAACGGTATTTACATCATTGACTTGCAAAAGACAGTGAAAAAGGTTGAGGAAGCTTACAACTTCGTAAAAAGCATTGCAGCTGAGAATGGTACAATCCTGTTCGTAGGCACAAAGAAACAAGCGCAAGATTCCGTTAAGGAAGAAGCAGAACGCGCTGGTCAATTCTACATTAACCAACGTTGGTTGGGTGGAACATTGACTAACTTCCAAACTATTCAAAAACGTATTGATCGTTTGAAACAGTTGGAATCTTGGGAAGAGGACGGCACATTCGCAGTTCTTCCTAAAAAAGAAGTTATCATTCTTCGCAAAGAAAAAGATCGTCTTGAAAAATTCTTGGGCGGTATCAAAAACATGAAGGGCCTTCCAAGCGCTCTGTTCATCATTGATCCACGCAAAGAACGTATCGCGGTTGCTGAAGCTCGTAAATTGGGTATCCCAATCGTTGGTATCGTTGATACTAACTGCGATCCAGACGAAATCGACTATGTTATCCCAGGTAATGACGATGCGATTCGCGCTGTTAAATTGCTGACTGGTAAAATGGCTGATGCAGTTATGGAAGCAAACCAAGGCGAAGAAACTACAGCATAATATTTCCGATAGGAAATACCTATACGAATTAAATGAAAAGGGTGGTTGGCAGGTGGATAACCTCTCACTACCCTTTTTTTAAGGAATAAAGCTCGTATATACCACTGAAAATCAAATTTGGAGGGAAATAATATGGCAGTTAATGCTAGCGCAGTAAAAGAGCTTCGTGAAAAAACAGGCGCAGGAATGCTGGATTGTAAAAAAGCGCTTGAAGAAGCAAATGGTGATTTGACAAAAGCGGTTGAAGTTCTGCGTGAAAAAGGACTTGCAGCTGCAGCCAACAAAGCAGGTCGTATTGCTACTGAAGGCGTTGTTGAATCCTACATTCATGCTGGCGGCCGTATCGGCGTACTGGTAGAAGTAAACTGCGAAACAGACTTCGTAGCGAAAACAGACCAGTTCAAAGATTTTGTACGTGACATTGCAATGCATATCGCTGCATCGAACCCTCGTTATGTTCGTCGCGAAGAAGTGCCACAAGAAGAGATTGAAAAAGAAAAAGAAATCCTGAAAGCACAAGCTTTGAACGAAGGCAAACCAGAAAAAATCGTTGAAAAAATGGTTGAAGGCCGCATCGGTAAATACTACGAAGAATTCTGCTTGCTGGAGCAATCTTTCATCAAAGATCCAGACAAAACAATCTCCACACTGATCAACGAGAAAATCAGTACGATTGGTGAAAACATCTCCGTACGTCGCTTTGTTCGTTTTGAGCTGGGTGAAGGTCTGGAGAAAAAAGAAGACAACTTCTACGAAGAAGTTATGTCTCAAGTGAAACAATAATTACCAACGAGCGGTAATTGAATATGGAAAAGCGGAAATGGAACACATCGGTGTTCCTTTTCTTGCAACAGGACACTTATCCTGTTACATAAAATATAAATGATATTGGAGGGTGATCATTTGGAAAAACCTGTGTTTAAGCGTGTAGTCCTGAAGGTTAGTGGAGAGTCGCTGTCAGGATCGAACGGTTACGGTATTGATGCAGATACGATTGCTTCGATTGCTCAGCAAGTCAAAGACGTTGTGGAACTGGGTGTGGAAGTTGCCATCGTATGTGGAGGCGGCAATATCTGGCGTGGTATCGCTGGAAGCGCCAATGGGATTGACCGGGCGACGGCGGATTACATGGGTATGCTGGCAACGGTGATGAACTCACTGGCTTTGCAGGATGCTTTGGAGCAAATTGAAGTACCTACACGTGTGCAGACATCCATCGCGATGCAACAAATTGCAGAACCTTATATCCGTCGTAGAGCTATCCGCCATCTGGAAAAAGGCCGGGTCGTTATCTTTGCGGCAGGTACAGGGAATCCGTTCTTCTCGACTGACACTACTGCTGCTTTGCGAGCTGCTGAGATTGAAGCCGAAGTGATTCTGATGGCTAAAAATAAAGTGGACGGTGTATATTCAGCCGATCCGTTTAAAGACAGCACTGCTGAGAAATATGAGCAGCTCACGTATTTGGATGTGCTCAATAAAAACCTCGGTGTCATGGATTCTACAGCTTCCTCGCTGTGCATGGATAACAATATTCCGTTAATTGTCTTTGCTATTACAGAGCAAGGTAACATTAAACGTGTCGTGCTGGGTGAGAAAATTGGTACGATCGTCAAAGGGAGTGTAAATTAATGCCACAATCCGTGAAAAAAAGCGCTGAAGAGCGCATGCAAAAAGCAATTCAGGCCTTGCAACGTGATCTTTCATCTTTGCGTGCAGGGCGGGCGACACCAGCTTTACTGGACCGTGTGCAGGTTGAGTATTACGGCGCAATGACTCCGGTCAACCAACTGGCGAACGTAAACACACCTGACAGTCGAACCTTGATGATTCAGCCTTGGGACAAATCCTCCTTGGCCGACATCGAGCGCGCTATCCAAAAATCGGATCTCGGTTTGACACCTTCGAATGATGGAAACACCATCCGTCTGAGCATTCCTGCTTTGACAGAGGAACGCAGAACTGAACTGGTGAAGATGACGAAAAAGAACGGTGAAGAGGCGAAGATTGCTATTCGTAACATCCGCCGTGATGCAAATGATGATATCAAAAAAATGGAGAAAAGTGATATTTCCGAGGACGAATCTCGTAAACATCAGGAAGATATCCAGAAAACAACCGATAAATTTATCGCTGAAGTGGATAGAGTTCTAGCTGCAAAAGAAAAAGAAATTATGGAAGTCTAAAAGAATGGCAGCCCCTCCCTTACGGTGGGGTTTGTCTCTTTTCAAGCCTGAGGCACATTTTCAGAGAATGCTGGAGGAACTGGAATGATCAAACGGGTTCGGTCTTGGTGGAACAGGGAACAAAATCAGCAAACACCGGCCATTTCAAAAGACAATATTCCGCAGCATGTTGCTGTCATCATGGATGGAAACGGCAGATGGGCCAAACGGATTGGAATGCCGCGGATTGTAGGGCATCAAAATGGAATGAAGGCAGTGAAACGCACGGCAATTGCGGCGGACGAACTGGGCATTAAGTATTTGACTATGTTTGCTTTTTCGACTGAAAATTGGACGCGTCCAAAGGACGAGGTTGATTTTCTAATGCGATTGCCACAGGAATTTCTGGCTATTGAGCTGGATGAGCTGATTGAAAAAAATGTGCAGGTACGTATGATGGGAAACAAGGAGCTTTTACCTTCTCATACCGTTGAAGCGTTGACTGAAGCGATTCGGCGAACCGAACATAATACCGGACTTGTTCTTAATTTTGCATTAAATTATGGAAGTCGGCTGGAAATCACAGAATGCATGCAAACGTTGGGTCGTCAAATTGAGAGCGGGAAACTCAAATCAGAAGATATAACACCTGATATGATCGGAAACACGTTGCTTTCCAGTGATATGCCAGACCCTGATTTACTGATTCGGACAAGTGGTGAGCTTAGACTCAGTAATTTCATGCTATGGCAGCTTGCTTACAGTGAGTTATGGTTTACGGATATTTATTGGCCTGAATTTAAGAAAGAACACTTATACGAAGCAGTGGTCGAATATCAGCAAAGATCACGACGGTATGGCGGACTGAAGTAAATGGAGGATGAAAGCCGTTGAGACAGAGATTAATTACCGGTATTCTGGCAGGCGTATTCTTTTTGGCGATGGTCCTGTGGGGCGGCTTGGCCTACCATTTGCTTATTTTGGTGATGGCCCTGATCGGATTTTATGAGTTCGCACGAATGACACAGGTATCTCCTTTTGGGGGTACGGCAATGCTCGGGTACGTAAGCATATTAGCTTTTGTATTCCCTTATCAACCTTTGGGCTTGCATTCACCACTACCCTTTGCCAGCATGCTTTGGCTGATAATGATAGCTTTTATGGTCATTACAGTGGGCACGAAAAACAAAATCCCTATTCAAACGGTAGCTATGCTATTCCTTGGTACCGTTTATATAGGTTTTGGATTTTCGTATATTGCGGAATCACGTCATATGGAACATGGGCTGTTATGGACTTTTTTATTGCTTGCTTGTATTTGGGCAAGTGATGCTGGGGCCTATTTTGTAGGTAAAATGGCAGGAAAAACAAAGCTATGGCCTGCGATTAGTCCAAACAAAACGGTCGAAGGGTCCATCGGTGGGATTATTTTAGCGTTGGTTATAGCTCTGCTATTCGCCGGTTTGTCAGGAGGACTGCTGCCGTGGTCCAAAGCCTTCGGTATTGGCTTGGCCTGTGCGGTTGTGGGGCAACTGGGCGATTTGGTGCAATCTGCATACAAACGAGTGTACGGCATTAAAGATTCCGGTAATCTGCTGCCAGGGCACGGTGGTATTTTAGACCGCTGCGACAGCTGGATTGTCGTTTTTCCATTTGTACATATGCTGATGCTGCTTCCATGAAACTTACCTGGTGATTACAGTTTATGCTCAGGATTAATCTCTATGCTGCTCACACCGCTTCATAAGAAGGATGAAACCAATAGCATAGCTGCCCTGAATAACAAACAATGAGCTCCTGGATAAAAGTGATTTTCAGGATAGGAAGGTGCATCATGAAAAGAATTACGGTACTCGGTTCAACCGGATCTATTGGAACACAAACGCTGGATGTGGTATCTATGCACCCGGATCAGTTTGCTGTTGAGGCTTTAGCAGGTGGTTCTAACATAAAGCTGCTTGCTGAACAGGCGCATCTTTATCAACCTAAAAAAGTGTCTGTCGGCACCAGGCAGCTGGCGGAAGAAATTCGGCCTTTACTGCCACCTGGCATGGAACTGCATTGGGGAAATGAAGGACTCGTTGAGCTGGCTGCAAACACAGAGGCAGATATGGTTGTGACGGCTGTAATGGGCAGTGTCGGATTGCACTCCACGCTGGCCGCGATTGAGGCTGGGAAGCAGATCGGTTTGGCCAATAAGGAAACACTGGTTACTGCCGGTCATCTGGTCACAGAGCGGGCTCGGGCGAAAGGCGTACCGTTGCTGCCGATTGACAGTGAGCACTCAGCTATTTTCCAATGCTTGAACGGTGAGCGCATGAAAGATGTGGCGCATATCACCCTCACGGCATCGGGAGGTTCTTTCAGGGATCTGACAAGAGAACAGCTTCGTGAAGTTACGGTGGAAGATGCACTTAAACATCCCAATTGGTCGATGGGCGCCAAAATTACGATTGATTCAGCAACGATGGTAAACAAAGGGCTGGAGGTCATAGAAGCCCACTGGCTGTTTGGGCTTGATTATGAGCAAATTCACGTATTGCTTCATCCGGAAAGCATCATTCATTCCTATGTGGAGTTTCAGGATACGAGCATCGTTGCCCAACTGGGGAATCCGGACATGAGAGTACCCATTCAATATGCTTTGACTTACCCTGAACGAATGAAGTCCCCGGCGAAACCGCTGTCGCTGGCTGAGGTCGGCAAACTCCATTTTAAGGAAATGGACTTTTATCGTTTTCCTTGTTTAAGGCTTGCCTTCGAATGTGGTAAAATGGGTGGAACAGCACCAACCGCATTTAATGCAGCTAATGAGATTGCTGTTGCCCGTTTTCTGCGCGGAGAGATTCCTTTTCTGCAAATTGAAGCTATTATTGAGCGTGTGCTGGAGCGACATGTCAATGTGGCTAACCCTGATCTGTCTACGATTGAAGCTTGTGATACTGAGACTCGCAGCATAGCTGGCGGGCTATAGGGCTGATTTGGGGTTGGAGAAGCTAAATGTGATTCTCTTGTGCAGGATTGGAGAATAATGATAATCTAGGAAGACAAACTCGATCTCATTGAAAGGGGAACGGAAACGATTGGAAACGATTCAAATAGTGTTGATGACGGTGCTCATGTTTTTCGTCATAGTGACGGTGCATGAATGGGGGCATTATTATTTTGCCAAACGCGCCGGGATTCTGGTACGGGAGTTTGCGATCGGTTTCGGTCCGAAACTGTTTTCTTATAAAAGAAACGAGACGCGATTTACGCTACGTTTGTTGCCTTTCGGTGGTTTCGCCCGCATGGCGGGAGAAGATCCGGAGGTTAATGAAATTGAAGCCGGACAAACGATTGCTGTACGCGTAACGGACGGCGTCGTTAAAACCATTTATCTGGATCAATTGGATAACCGTAAAAATGTGGTCCGTGGCGAAGTTTTGGATATTGATCTGGAAGAGGCGCTGACTGTAAAATTGGATGTGGATGGTGAAGATCAGCAATACACTGTACACCCGCAAGCGATGATGGTAACCAAAGGACAATCCATTCAAATTGCTCCGAAGGATCGGCAGTATGGCAGCAAAACGGTGGGACAGCGCGCGCTGGCTATTTTTGCTGGACCACTGATGAATTTTATTCTTGCCTTTATTCTGTTTGGTCTGCATATCCAGATGGTCGGGATACAAGTGGAGAACCCCACTTATGTTCAAATTAGTGAAATTACAGCGGGGATGCCTGCTGCCGAGGCTGATTTGCATAAGGGAGATATCATTGAATCGGTGAATGGTACTGCAATTGGTGCGAATGTTGAAAATTTGATCAAGCTGATTGCCGATTCTCAAGACAAGCCGATGAAGTGGAAGGTTCGCCGCGATAATCAAACATTTGATCTTACCATCACACCTCGTGCAATGGAGGGGCAAAAGGGCGGCAAAGTAGGTATCGTGCCTGAACTTCCAAAGCGCCAAGCAGGGGTTGGAGAGACCTTTAAATTTGCCGGACAATCCATGGTAAGAACGACCGATATTATTTTCCAGGGATTTAGCCAGCTCATTCAACGCTTTTCTATTAATGATCTGGGCGGTCCTGTACGTACTTTTGAAGTGACGGGACAAATTGCCAAGCAGGGCATTGAGCAGTTAACGTATTGGACGGCTATTATGAGTCTCTATCTGGGGATATTTAATTTGTTGCCTATCCCGGCGCTGGATGGTAGCAGACTTGTGTTCCTCGGTGTAGAGGCGGTAAGAGGACGTCCCATTGATCCGGGCAGAGAAGGAATGGTCCATTTTGTTGGTTTTGCTATGCTATTCCTGCTTATGATCGCAGTCACGTACAACGATATTTTACGCTTAATTAACGGTTAATTAGAGGCGGACTTTATAAAAACGGTCTGTATGGGAGGACATGCATTTCTATGTCGAACGATAAACAGTTTGTCGAGGAAATTACGCCACAGAGCGAAGATTTTTCCCGATGGTACATTGATGTAATTAAAAAAGCAGAGCTGATGGATTATTCCCCGGTTCGCGGGTGTATTGTATTTCGCCCGGACGGTTTTGAAATTTGGGAGCATATCAAGGAAGCGATGGACGTGCGTTTCAGAGAAACGGGTCACCGCAATGCTTATTTTCCAATGTTTATCCCCGAAAGCTTTTTCCAAAAGGAGAAAGAGCACGTGGAAGGATTTAATCCTGAGCTTCCTTGGGTAACCGAGGCTGGCGGGGAAAAGCTGGAAGAGCGCCTTGCAATCCGACCGACTTCAGAAACCATGATTGGACATATGTACTCCAAATGGATTCAGTCCTATCGAGATCTGCCTGTGCTTATTAACCAATGGGCTAACGTGGTGCGTTGGGAAAAACGGACACTACCTTTCTTGCGTACAAGTGAATTTTTGTGGCAGGAAGGTCACACGGCTCATGAAACAGAGGAAGAAGCACGCGAAGAAACGATGAAAATGCTGGAAGTGTACCGTGAGGTTATCGAAGAAGTTCTGGCTATTCCAGTTATTACTGGACAAAAGACACCATCTGAAAAATTTGCAGGTGCGAAGGAAACATTCTCACTGGAAGCGATGATGAAGGATGGGCGTGCGGTACAAGCTGGGACCTCCCACTATATGGGGACCAATTTTGCGGTTGCATTTGATATTAAATATTTGAGCCGTGAAAATAATCTGGAGTTCGCACATACAACTTCATGGGGAACAAGTACACGCTTGATTGGTGCACTGATTATGGTCCATGGAGATGATCGCGGTTTGGCTTTGCCTCCTAAAGTTGCACCTACACAAGTCGTTATGGTTCCAATCGGACCGCCTAAGAAGCGTGATGCTGTGATCGCGCGCGCAGATGAACTGTTCGCTCAGTTGAAGCAATCAGGTGTACGTGTGAAAATGGACGACCGCAGCGATGTGAGTCCAGGCTGGAAATTTAACGAATATGAAATGCGCGGTGTACCAGTACGTTTGGAAATCGGACCTCGTGATATGGAAAACGGTGTCTGTGTACTCGTATCCCGTATTAGCGGCGAGAAAAAAATTGTACAGCAGGACAACTTGGTAGAGGAAGTCCAGGCAATGCTTGCACAGGTACAACAGGAAATGTATGTTCGTGCGAAGAATTTTATGGAAGAAAACTTCTATTCCGTCGATACGCTGGATGAAATGAAGGCGCTCATGGAAGAAAAACGCGGCTTTACTTTGGCAGGCTGGTGTGGATCTGAGGAATGTGAAGACAAGGTCAAAGAAGTGACAGGCGCTACAAGCCGCAACATACCGTTTAAAACAACCGAGCAAAAGACCACATGTCTGTGCTGTGGCAAACCGGCCAAGCATACTGTAGTGTTCGCACGGGCGTACTAATAAAGAAGTAAAGCAAACCCATTATACTCACTTCATTTTCTCTGCCAACAGTATAACTGTACGTGGCAATGCCCCGTAGGATTTATATTGTCGCGTTGGAGGGGTGAGGAGGGCTACGAAAAGCTTTTGCGGTCGGAGATGTTTTTGACGCAGAAGCTTTTCATGTTTTCGGAATGAAAGTTGAAGATGAGGAGACCGCTGTACACTTTAAAGACAGCTAAGATAGAATTATTAGGAAATGGGGGGGAGAGCCATGGGCGGAGCTGAAGAAAAGAGAAGGCGGCTGGAACTGCTGATGAAACAGGTTGTGATGCCTGCGGGAGTGGTTGAACCTTATTTCTTGGACGGTTGGATTGATCAGGTGGAAATTAGCCGTACCAATAAGGACTGGAATATCATTCTTGTCAAGGAGACACTGGTTCCCGCTCAGGTATATCGTACGTTCTGCATTCAGGTACAGGAAAAGATGAATCATATCGCCAAAATAACGTTTCGATTTCATTATGGTGATCAGGTTCAACCTGGTGATATTATCGGTGAATACTGGAAGCTTTTTCTGGAGTGGGTACATCGTGAAATTCCCTCTGTAAACGGTTGGATGAATCGGGCTGTGCATGAGTGGGAAGATGGGCTGTTCATACTGACGATGAGCGATAGCATGTCGCTGGAGCTGGCGCGTAAAAAACAGATTGACCAAGCTATTATCAAATTTTACGACAAATATTTTGGACTCTCCATGCGCGTTAAAATTCAGGTCGGTGAAAGTAATCAGGAGGCTTTGCAACAGTTCCAAGAGAAGAAGATGCAGGAAGAACGCGAAGTTATTCAGAAAATGATGGAAAGTATGGAAGCTGAAATGCCGCCTGTAGAAGAGGAAGAGGGAGATGTCCGGCTTCAATTTGGTTATGAAATCAAAGAACCGCCTGTTCCGATGCAGGATATTCAGGACGAAGAGAAGAAAGTTACTTTGCAGGGGACGATCTTCGGTCTGGATAGTAAAGAGCTGCGCAATGGCAGTACGTTGTTTACGTTCTATTTGACAGACTTTAGTGATTCCTTGCAGATGAAAATGTTTGCTAAAACAAAAGAAGATCTAAAAGTGCTCAGCCTGCTGGCTAACGGAAAATGGGTCAAAGTCCGTGGGCGGGTAGAATACGATCGTTTTATGCAAATTCCCGAGCTGGTTATGATTCCTTCCGATCTGATTGAAGTACAGGCTCCGCCTACACGTAAGGATAACGCAGAGGAAAAGCGGGTTGAATTCCATCTGCATACAAAGATGAGCGCAATGGATGCTGTAGCCTCGATTGATCAATATGTCAAAACAGCCGCTAAGTGGGGGCACAAAGCGATTGCGGTCACCGATCATGGTGGAGTGCAATGCTATCCTGATGCCGCTAAGGCAGCCAAGAAAAACGGAATTAAAATGATCTACGGCATTGAGGCCAATGTGGTTAATGACGCAGTTGAGGTTGTGATGCAGGCGCAGTCGTTAAATTTGAAAACAGCGACCTATGTCGTTTTTGATATTGAAACCACCGGTTTGTCCGTCACGCAAAATAAAATCATTGAGATAGCGGCTGTCAAAATGTATGAAGGCAAGGAAATTGACCGTTATGCGACCTTTGTGAATCCGCATGAGCGTATTCCCTACAATATCCAGCAACTGACCAACATTAACGATGAAATGGTCAAGGATGCACCGGATGTGGAACCGGTTATGAAAGAGTTCGTCGATTTTGTTGGCGATGCCGTGCTGGTTGCCCATAATGCGCGATTTGATGTTGGCTTCATCCAGGCAATGCTTCGAAAGATGGGGTTGCCTGAAATGACCAATCCGGTGCTGGATACGCTGGAACTGGCCCGCTTGCTGTTTCCGACGCTGAAAAATCACCGATTAAATACGCTGACGGCTAAGTATAAGGTTGCGCTCGAAAGCCATCACCGGGCTATTGATGATACCGTTGCGTTGGCAGAAGTGTTGAACGGATTGCTCAATGATGCGGAACAAATTAAGGGTTTGCAAATGCTCGATCGCTTGAATGACTATGTTGGGAAGGATTTATCAACCGCTCGTCCCTTCCACTGCTGCATTTATGCCCTGAATCCGATAGGTAAAAAAAATCTGTACAAGCTGGTTTCAATGTCTCATACCGAATATTTCAAGCGTGTGCCTTGTATTCCTAAATCTAAATTGTCGGAAATGAGAGAGGGATTGCTTATTATTTCCGGCTGCGAAAAGGGAGAGTTTTTCGAGGCTGTGTTGAATAAATCCGAGGAAGAAGCCGAGGAAGTTGCACAGTTTTATGATGTGTTGGAGATTCAACCTTTAACAATGTATATGCATCTGGTGGAAAAGCAGCTGGTAAGCGGACCTGACGCTCTCAAAACGGCCATACGCAAAGTATGCGAAATAGGAAAGCGGCTTGATAAGCCGGTTATTGCTACAGGCAATGTTCACTATTTGGAGACTCGCGATAAGCTGTATCGTGATATCACCATACACGGCATTACCGGGTTTAGCCCGTTAAAAGATATCCGTAAGCCGGATGCTCATTTGCGGACAACGGATGAAATGCTGGCAGAGTTTGAGTTTTTGGGTGAGGAAAAAGCTTATGAGGTTGTTGTGACCAACACAAGCGAGCTGGCGGAGCGGTTTGAGGAACTGGAATTGTTCCCTGACAAGCTGTTTACGCCATTGCTGGACGGAGCAGATGAGGAGATCCGTAATACATGCTATGAGACGGCTCAATCCATCTATGGCGAATCCTTGCCCGAGGTCGTTGTAGCTCGTCTTGAAAAAGAATTGGAGCCTATTATCAAATACGGGTTCTCCGCTAACTATCTCATTTCCGAGCGTCTGGTTAAAAAGTCTAATCAGGATGGATACCTGGTAGGTTCACGGGGCTCTGTCGGTTCTTCTGTGGTAGCTACTTTCCTCGGTATTTCCGAGGTTAATCCATTGCCTGCTCATTATATTTGCGTTAATCCTGAATGCAGACACAGTGAATGGTTTTTGGATGGAAGTGTGCCGAGCGGGTTTGACTTGCCAGACAAGAACTGTCCGAATTGCGGTGGCAAGCTTAAGGGTGAGGGACAGGATATACCATTTGAAACGTTCCTCGGCTTTAAAGGAGATAAAGTTCCCGATATTGACTTGAACTTCTCCGGAGAATATCAGCCTGTCGCGCATAACTATACGAAAGTGCTGTTTGGTGAAAAAAGTGTTTTCCGTGCAGGAACCATCGGTACGGTTGCTGAGAAAACGGCGTTTGGATTTGCCAAAAAATATGAAGAGGCACATCATAAAAAATGGCGCGGAGCCGAGCTGAACAGGCTGGCTTCCGGTTGTACAGGTGTAAAACGCAGTACCGGACAGCATCCGGGCGGGATTGTGGTTGTTCCCGATTATATTGAGGTCGAGGACATTACGCCGGTGCAGTACCCGGCTGATGATACGAGCTCGGAATGGAAAACGACGCATTTTGATTATCACGCTTTTGATGCGAACTTGCTCAAGCTCGATATTCTGGGCCATGATGATCCGACCATGATGAGGATGCTTCAGGATTTGACCGGGGTTGACCCGACGACGATCCCCATGAATGATCCCAAAGTGATGAGCATGTTCAACTCCACGGAGGCACTCGGTGTAACACCACAGCAAATCCGCACACCTGTCGCAACCTATGGTGTACCAGAGATGGGGACGAAGTTTGTACGCCAAATGCTGGTAGAGTCGCAGCCGAGCTCTTTTGCCGATTTACTGCAAATCTCCGGTTTGTCTCACGGTACGGGCGTATGGCTGGGGAACGCGCAGGAGTTAATCAAAAATAATACCTGCAACATCAAGACTGTAATTGGTTGCCGGGATGATATCATGCTGTTTTTGATTTACAAGGCGGGGATGGACGCAGGTCTGGCCTTTAAAATTACGGAGAGCGTGCGTAAAGGTAAGGGTCTTAGTGCCGAATGGATTGAGGAAATGAAAAAATGCAAGGTGCCGCAGTGGTACATTGATTCCTGTCTGAAAATCCAGTACATGTTTCCGAAGGCGCATGCCGCAGCCTATGTTATTTCAGCGGTGCGTACAGCGTATTTCAAGCTGTATCATCCGATAGAATATTATGCGACTTACTTCTCCGTACGTGCAGCCGATTTTGATATTGAACTGTGTTGTCAGGGATATGATGCAATTGGAAAGAAAATTGTCGAGATCGAGCAGCTTGGCTTCCAGGCCTCGCAAAAGGAAAAAGGGATGCTGCCAATCCTGGAAATGGCTTTGGAAATGACAGCTCGCGGCTTCAGTTTCAAATCGATTGATTTGTACCGTTCCGAAGCTACACGCTTCAAAGTGGATGGAGATTCGCTCATTCCGCCGTTTGGAGCCCTTCAGGGGATTGGTGAAAACGCGGCGCGTAACATCGCGGCTGCCCGTGAACAGGGTGAATTTTTGTCTGTCGAGGATTTTCAGCAAAAGTCGAAGGCCAGTAAAACCATTGTCGAAATGCTGTCCCAGATGGGGTGCTTTCGAGGTCTGCCAGAGAGTAATCAGCTGTCTCTGTTTTAATCCGAACCACAGTAGTCAAGCTCTGGCACTTGTCACATAACTACGGTTATGATATAATTTTTTTGGTAATCATGGAGATAAAACCGTTGCTAAAAGAGTGGGGAAACCCACTCTTTACTGTTTGATATACAGTTACAACGTGAAAACGTTATTTTTGGGCCAAAACCGGTAAGCCGGTTTATTTGCAGTGAGCCCGAAATGAACATTACATCAAATAAAAATGGAAAATGCCGGTGATGAAGAAGCATTGTCCATCGTAATGGGGCGTCTTTTTTCACCACAGGAAAGTTTACTTTTGGAGGTTATAATCTTTGAGCACACCAAAGATCAAGTCAGCAGTAGAAGAAATGGCCCAACCTTATTTTGATGAGCATGGCTTTGAACTGGTCGATGTCGAGTATGTCAAAGAGGGCAGCAACTGGTTTCTTCGCGTTTTTGTGGACAAAGACGGAGGAATTGATCTGGACGACTGTAGTATGATCAGTGAATATCTGAGCCAAAAGCTGGATGAGAATGATCCGGTTTCTACAGCATATTTTCTGGAAGTATCCTCACCAGGTGCCGAGAGACCGCTGAAAAAAGCGGAGGACGTAACTAAAGCGGTAGGCAAAAATGTATTTGTTACTACATACGAGCCGATCAACGGCCTGAAGGAATTTGAAGGTCGTCTGCTTTCTTTTGAAGATGGGGAGCTCACCGTTCAAAGCGGACAAAAGAAGCATGCCATACCTTATGAAAAGGTAGCTGGTGCAAGGCTCGCGATCATATTTTAATTTGGATTTGACTGTTGCTGTTTGACATGACTTCATGTTTTATACCTCGTGTGCTGACCAGGACACAGGTGCCATCATTTGAAAGGGGGAGCAGTAATCCATGAGTATGGATTTTATTGAAGCAATGAACGAGTTGGAAAGAGAAAAGGGGATCAGCAAGGATGTGCTGTTTGAGGCCATTGAAGCAGCCTTGATTTCCAGCTACAAACGGAATTTCAATACCGCACAGAACGTCCGTGTTGATATGAACCGCAACTCGGGAGTCATTAAGGTATATGCGCGCAAGCTGATTGTTGAGGAGGTATTGGACCCTCGCACCGAGATTTCGTTGCCAGCAGCTCGTGAAATTAATCCGCATTTTCAGTTGGAGGATATCGCTGAAATTGAAGTTACACCACGTGATTTTGGACGGATTGCTGCACAAACAGCGAAGCAGGTTGTGACCCAGCGTATCCGCGAAGCGGAACGGGGCTTGATCTACAACAAGTTTGTGGACAAGGAAGAAGATATTGTAACAGGAACTGTACAGCGCCAAGACCCACGCAATATTTATATTGATTTGGGCAAGGTAGAAGCGGTTCTGCCGTTGAGCGAGCTGATGCCAAATGAGAAATTCAACCATCTGGATCGGATTAAGGCCTATATTACCAAGGTGGAGAACACAACTAAAGGGCCGCAAATTATGCTGTCCCGCTCACATCCCGGTCTGCTTAAGCGTTTGTTTGAACTCGAAGTGCCTGAAATTTTTGACGGTGTGGTAGAGATTCGTTCTGTAGCGCGTGAAGCAGGCTTCCGTTCTAAAATCGCGGTTCATTCCCGCAATGAAGAGGTTGATCCGGTAGGCTCCTGTGTAGGACCTAGAGGAACACGGGTACAAACCATTGTGAATGAGCTGCGTGGCGAAAAAATTGACATCGTGCGCTATTCCGATAACGTTGACGAATACGTTGCTAATGCGTTAAGCCCTTCTAAAGTACTTGAGGTACAGGTATTTGAAGAAGAAAAGATGGCGCGCGTCATTGTGCCGGATTATCAGCTTTCTCTGGCTATTGGCATTAAAGGGCAGAATGCTCGTCTTGCTGCTAAGCTTACTGGCTGGAAAATTGATATTAAGAGTGAAACACAGGCGGAGGAAGAGCTTGGCAGACCAAGAACATCCACCGATGAAATGCATCAGGATTCCGTTTCTGTAGACTAAGCGGAGTGTAGGGGGGTTAATGCATGAAACAGAGAAAGATACCTTTGCGCAAATGTGTGGCCTGTCATGAAATGATGCCAAAGAAGCAGTTGATCCGTGTCGTTAAAACCCCTGAAGACGAAGTGCTGATTGACTTGACTGGTAAAAAGTCAGGACGCGGTGCTTACTTGTGCGGCAAAGCCGCCTGCTTCAAGCTGGCTCAAAAAAGCAAAGCACTGGATCGAGCATTGAAGCACTCGGTTCATCCTGACATCTATGAGCAGCTAAGTCGTGATTTTGCTGCCGTCGAGGAAGAATTCCTGGCGGCACAAGGCAGCGTGCAGGATGAATAAGGCGCTGTCTGGATTGGGTCTTGCCATGAGAGCTGGCAAGCTGCTAACAGGTGATGAGACCGTTTATAAAGCGATCAGGTCTTCAGAAGCCAAGCTGGTCATTCTTGCAAAAGATGCTTCAATGAATACTCAAAAGAAATTCCGCGACAAATGCGGGACGTACAAAATCCCCTTATTGATAGGATTTGACCGGGAAAGCTTGGGAAGCAGTATCGGCAAACCTGAACGGGTTGTGCTGGCTGTGACGGATCAAGGATTCGCGAAATTGATCATGAAACATGCGGGGATAATGTCGGAGGTGGAGTATATTGAGTAAACAAGAAAGCAAAGACAAAGTGCGGGTATACGAATACGCCAAATCGTTGAACATGAGCAGCAAAGAAATTATCACCATTCTTAAACGGCTGGATATTCCCGTAAACAACCATATGAGCGTCATGGAACATGATGCCGTAGGCAAAGTGGAAAATTTTTTTAAGAATATCAAATCCAATGCTGCGGCCAAGCAAGGTGGAGCAGACACGGCGCAAGTGAGCTCGAATCAGGCTGGCTCAAGCCAGAACGGTTCAAGTCGGACTGGTTCAAGTCAGACCGGTTCAAATCAGAACAGTAATCATTCAACTGAGCAAACCAAAAATCAACAGGAAAAGCAGGTAAGTATGAATAGGACAAATAACAACCAAAACAGTAGTCGAAGCAGCGCTCCAAAAGCGCAAGGTAGTCAGCAGGGCGGTCAAAACCGCAGTCAGCAAAGTGCGAATAAACCAAGTGGCCAGCAGGGCAGCCAGAACCGCAGTAATGGTCAACAACAAGGGGGACAACAGCGTTCCGCTAGCAACACAGGTACGCGTTCTCAAGGGAGTAGCCAAGGTGGAACGGCAGTAAGAACATCTTCATCTACGGGAAGCGGCAATGCCAACCGTAATGGTGGTGGCAATCGTACAGGCAGTAACTTCAGTAACGGAAATAACCGTTCCGGTCAAGGTCGTTTCGACGATAACCGTCAAGGCGGAGGACGTGGTGGTAACGGCGGTGGCCGTGGTGGCAATAATCGCGGTGGTAACAATCGTGGCGGGAAATTTAACAACCGTGGTAAAGGCCAACCGCAGGAGCGCCGTGAGAAAATCGACAATACGCCTAAGAAAATTATTGTACGTGGCGAGATGACCGTAGGCGAAACAGCGAAGCTGCTTCACAAGGATGCGTCAGAAGTTATCAAAAAGCTGATTATGCTCGGAACAATGGCGACAATCAATCAGGAACTGGATATGGATACCATTCTTTTACTGGCTGGTGATTTTGGCGTTGAAGTCGAAGTGAAGATTCCGGTCGAAGAAGATCGTTTTGAAACGGTGGAAGAAAATGATGATCCAGCGGATTTGAAAACACGTCCACCAGTTGTAACAATCATGGGTCACGTCGATCATGGTAAAACCACTTTGCTGGATGCTATTCGCTCCACGAATGTAACAGGTGGCGAAGCCGGTGGTATTACACAGCATATCGGTGCATACCAGGTTGAAATTAACGGTAAAAAAATCACTTTCTTGGATACACCGGGTCACGAGGCCTTTACTGCAATGCGTGCTCGTGGTGCTCAAGTTACAGATATGACGATTATCGTGGTTGCAGCTGACGACGGTGTTATGCCACAGACGGTCGAAGCCATCAACCATGCGAAAGCGGCAGGTTTGCCTATTATCGTGGCTGTGAACAAGATTGACAAACCGGATGCGAACCCGGATAAAGTGAAGCAGGAACTGACTGAATATGAGTTGGTACCTGAAGAGTGGGGCGGAGATACCATTTTCGTCAACGTCTCAGCGAAACAAAGAATGGGTCTGGAAGATCTGCTCGAAATGATTCTGCTGGTAGCTGAAGTGAACGAATACAAAGCGAACCCGGACAAACGGGCACGCGGTACTATCATTGAGGCTGAGTTGGATAAGGGCCGCGGTTCTGTAGCTCGTGTGCTTGTGCAGAACGGTACTCTGAAAGTCGGGGATGCCTTCGTAGCGGGGAACTGCTTCGGACGTGTACGTGCCATGGTCAACGATAAAGGTCGTCGTCTCAAGGAAGCTGGGCCTTCCACACCAGTTGAAATTACTGGTTTGACAGAAGTTCCACTCGCTGGCGATCCGTTCATGGTGTTTGAGGATGAGCGCAAAGCCCGTGCTATCGCGGATAAACGTGCGATCACGCAGCGTCAGTCCGATCTGGGCAGCAACACCCGCGTAACGCTGGATGATCTGTTCCAACATATCAAGGATGGTGAGATGAAGGATCTGAACGTCATTATCAAAGGTGATGTACAAGGTTCTGTCGAAGCGCTGAAAGGCTCCTTGAACAAGATTGAAGTTGAAGGTGTACGCGTCAAAATTCTTCACAGTGGTGCAGGTGCAATCACCGAATCCGATATTATTTTGGCTGCGGCTTCCAATGCCATTGTCATTGGTTTTAACGTTCGTCCTGATAATCAGGCGAAATCTACAGCGGAAGCTGAAAAAGTGGACATTCGTCTGCATCGCGTCATTTACAATGTCATTGAAGAAATCGAGCAGGCTATGAAAGGCATGCTGGACCCTGAATATAAGGAAAATGTGATCGGACACGCTGAAGTTCGTAACGTATTCAAAGTTACTAAAGTCGGTACGATCGCTGGTTGTATGGTGACGTCCGGTAAAATTACCCGTTCAGCAGAAGCACGCCTGATTCGTGACGGCATCGTCATTTTTGAAGGTAAAATCGACTCACTGAAACGCTTTAAGGACGACGCAAAAGAAGTTGCCCAAGGTTATGAATGTGGTATCACCCTTGATGGCTATAATGATGTTAAGGAATCCGACATTATTGAAGCGTTCGTCATGGAAACAGTGGAGCGCTAACGGCAGAGAGGTGAGCATCCATGGCTAAAATACGTACAGGTCGAGTTGGCGAGCAGATTAAGAAGGAGCTAAGCCTACTCATACAAACCGAATTAAAGGACCCTCGTATCGGTTTTATTACGGTGACGGGTGTCGATGTCACAAACGATTTGTCCCAAGCGAAAGTATACTTGAGCGTACTTGGGGATGACGAACAAAAGACTTCTTCCCTGAAGGCGTTGGACAAAGCGAACGGTTATCTTCGTTCTGAGCTTGGCAAACGGATACGGCTCCGCCATATTCCTGAGCTGATTTTCAAAATTGACGAATCTATTGCTTACGGCAGCCGAATTGAAAAGCTGTTGAGTGATATCGACAAGGACGAAAAATAGGAAATCCTCTTGATCCGAAGAAACCATGAACTGAATGTAAAGGAGACGGCAATGCATACCTATGAACAGGCGCTTCAACTAGCGAAGGAATTTATTCTGGAGCATGATGATTACCTGATCGTATCGCATGTACAGCCGGACGGAGACGCAGTCAGCTCCACCGTAACGGTGGGCTGGCTTCTCTCATGTCTGGGGAAGAAATTTACCATGCTGAACGAGGGAGCTATTCCCAAACGCATGGATTTTTTATGGCATGCCGATGAGATTATGGATATGAGCCAGCAACCGCCAGAACGGAAATACAGCCGGATTATTTGCGTGGATTGTGCAGACTACCGTCGTGTTGGTCTGACAGAACAGTTTTTTGCGGAAGATGCCGTTATCCTGAATATTGATCATCATCCAACGAATGATGCGTATGGTACGGTGAATGTAATTAAGCCGGATGCAGCGGCAACAGCGGAAATCCTTTTTGATTTACTGGAAATATTTGCAGTGAAGTGGGACGTTGAAGTAGCGACTTCTGTGTATACAGGACTGCTTACGGATACAGGAGGCTTCCGGTATTCCAACACTTCGCCAAAGGTGATGTCTATTGTGTCTCAGTTGCTCACTTACGGTGTAGACGGTCCATCTTTGTCTGAAAATTTGCTGGAAGAAATGACATTTCCGCAGATGAAGGTGCTGACCAAGGCATTACAGACGCTCACGATGTCGGAGGATGGTAAAGTCGCCTGGGTGGTTGTTACACCTGACGATATGGAGGAGTGCGGAGCTGTTAACGAGGACTTGGAAGGGATTGTTAACTATCCAAGAAATATTCGTGGCGTTGAAGTCGGCATTTTCTTTAAAGTCATCAATGAACAAGCGGTTAAAGCCAGCATGAGATCAGCAGGCCGTGTTAACGTAGCTGCGTTAGCCCAGTCGTTTGGGGGCGGAGGACATGTTCGTGCTGCGGGCTGCCGGCTGGAAGGTAAACTGGAGGATATTATTGAGACGGTTGTAGGGCGGGTGAAGGACGAGCTATGAACCCAATGAAGAAGGAACAGGCAAGTTGGGAAGGTATTTTGCCCGTCCTTAAACCCGCTGGATTTACCTCTCATGATGTGGTGGCAAAGGCTCGCCGTCTACTGGGGATGAAACGGATTGGACACACCGGAACGCTTGATCCGCAGGTAACCGGTGTGCTGCCCTTGTGTCTGGGGCGGGCTACCCGAGTCGTTGAATACATGCAGGAGCGGCCCAAGGAGTATCAGGCCACGTTGAGATTAGGCATAGCGACCGATACCGAAGATCTTACAGGGACAGTTACTGAAGAAAGTGAACGCCCAGTAGAGGTGACGGAAGTAGAAGCCAAAGCGACGCTGGAGCGATTTGTTGGTACGATCTCTCAGGTGCCGCCGATGTATTCTGCGCTCAAAGTGAATGGCAAACGTCTATATGAACTGGCCAGGGAAGGAAAAACCGTGGAGCGCAAAAGCCGCGAAGTAGACATTTACGAGCTGGAGATGACAGGATTCGAGCAGACAGGATCGTATGTGGATATTTCCTTCCGTGCCCTATGCTCCAAAGGGACGTATATCCGTACACTATGTGTTGATATTGGCCGTGCGTTGGGATATCCTTCAACGATGGTCAAGCTGGAGCGAACCATGTCTGCGGGAATATCCGCGGAACGTTGCCTGACGTTCGATGAGATAGAGCGCTGCGTAGCGGATGGCAGTCTGGGTGAGCGGCTCATTGCAACCGATCAGGCGATTGACTATATGCCTGAGCATACGGTGGCCGAAGCAAAGGCAGCTGCAGCTTTGCAAGGTCAACGTTTGTCGCTGAATATGATTTCACCACCTGTGACCGATAGCCAGCCCTTTCGTTTGTATAAAGAGGATCAAACGTTTTTAGGCATATATGGACGAGATGAATCAGGTGCGATCGCTCCAATTAAAGTTTTTTTAAAATTATAGAATTTATAAATTTTCAGCGGAGCTGAACAATTCTATAATCGCAAGAAAAACTTCCACTAGGCGCGGTCTGGCTGCTGTGAAAGTGTGTCGATAGACGTTTTTCTTACCTTGAATTGTGCTATAATTTTGACGAAGTTAGTCAAATGATGTGAAATGCAGGTGAATGAATATGATTACCGTTTCATTATCTTATCCATTGAGTGATGAGCTTTTACAGCAATGGGGGCGTCCACAGGTCACGGCGATTGGTCAGTTCGACGGTCTTCATCTGGGACACGCAAGCGTCATACACCAAGCCGTTTCGTTGGCTCGGGAACAGAAAGTGTCGGCATCTGTCATGACTTTTCATCCTCACCCGAAGGAAGTCATGAAAAAAGGTGACTATGAAGGTTATCTAACACCGCTTGCGGACAAGCAGGCTATTTTGGCCGACATGGGTGTGGATGTTCTTTATATTATGAGCTTTAACGAAGATTTTTCCAAGGTCAGCCCTGAGGCGTTCATGACAGATGTACTGCTTCCATTGCAAATCCAAACGGCAGTAGTGGGCTTTGATTTTCGGTTTGGCTACCGAGGTGCGGGGCATGAGGATACGCTTCGCAAGCTTGGTGGAGAGCAGATGGCTGTTCACACCGTACCCCCGTTTGAGCTGGATGGGGAAAAGGTGAGCAGTTCTGATATCCGCCGTGCTTTGCAGACCGGGGATCTGACCCAAGCGTCTCGCTGGTTGGGACGTCCCTACCGTATACGGGGGACTGTAATGGATGGAGAGAAGCGGGGGCGCACGATCGGATTTCCGACCGCTAATCTCAAACTGGATGATACCTACGTAATTCCGGTCAAGGGTGTATATGCTGTACGGGCACTCGTAGGCAATCATTGGATAAGCGGTGTCATGAATGTAGGAGTTAAGCCTACCTTTCATGAAGGCGTGCTGAATCCGTCGTTTGAGGTGCATCTGTTTGATTTTAATCAGCAGATTTATGGGGAGTCTGTGGTGGTTGAGCTTCATCATTACATCCGTCCTGAACGTAAATTCTCTTCTGTAGACGAGCTGATCAGTCAAATTGGCAATGACGCACAGACGGCTAAAAAGCTGTTAGGCTAAATTATTTACATAAGACAGGCGCTGTGTTATACTGACTTATGTTGTGTAAACAACGATGAACCTTAGCTTGGTTGTCCGCTTTCACCGGCGGCTACGAGGCTAGTGGCGATTATAATGAAGGAGGTGAACAGGATGGCATTGACTCAAGAGCGTAAACAGCAATTGATCGAGGAGTACAAAACTCATGAATCCGATACAGGATCACCTGAGGTACAAATCGCTATCCTTACTGAAAACATCGTCAACTTGCAAAGTCACTTTCGTTCGCACAAGAAAGACCATCACTCCCGCCGCGGGTTGTTGAAAATGGTCGGTCAGCGTCGTAAACTTTTGGCTTACCTGAAGAAGACTGATGTTAAACGTTACAGTGCGTTGATCGAGCGTCTCGGACTGCGTCGTTAATTTTCAGACATGTAATGTGAAAAGAAGCCTGGTTGTTCACCGCTTGTCCCTGCTAAGGCGACGGCGGACAGCAGCCGGGTTCTTTTTTGAAATGGGAATCTTTTTTGAAAGCAGAATCTTTTTTTGAAATTACATATCGTATTTGAATGTGAATTTCTTATGAATAAGACCTGCGCAGGAAATACTGGATATGTATAGAACTTTTACAATGAAATGAAATGGAGGGATACCATGGAGCAACGTGTAGAAATGCAGCTCGGCGGAAGAAAGCTGGTGCTGGAAACAGGACGTCTTGCGAAACAGGCTAATGCGGCAGTTAAAGTAAGCTACGGAGAAACAGTTGTGCTTTGTACCGTGACTGCTTCCCGTGAACCGAAAGATCTGGACTTTTTTCCACTGACCGTGAACTATGAGGAAAGATTGTATGCTGTCGGGAAAATTCCAGGTGGATTTATTAAACGTGAAGGACGCCCAAGTCAAAAAGCGATTTTGTCCAGCCGTTTGACAGACCGTCCAATTCGCCCATTGTTCCCGGAAGGCTTCCGGAATGATGTACAGGTGTTGAACCTGGTGATGAGTGTTGATCAGGATTGCGAACCGGAAATTGCAGCGATGATCGGAACCTCGGCGGCACTTAGCATTTCGGATGTGCCTTTTAACGGGCCGATTGGTGGAGTTGCTGTAGGCCGTGTCAACGGACAATTCGTGATTAACCCGGACATTGCGCAGCAGAAAACCAGCGATTTGTACCTGGTTGTAGCCGGAACGAAAGATGCCATCATGATGGTAGAAGCAGAAGGCGATGAAATTCCAGAGGAAGTCATGCTGGAAGCGATTATGTTCGGTCATGACGAGATTAAGAACATTGTGGCAGTCATTGAACAATTGGTTCAAGTCGCAGGAAAAGAGAAAATGCAGGTTAAGCTGCATGCTGTTGATGACAAAGTGAACAGTGAAGTACGTGCTTATGCAGGTGACCGTTTGGTGGAAGCTGTAAAAATTGCAGAAAAACATGCCCGTCAAGAGGCGATTGATGCAATCAACGAAGAGACAGTTGCCCACTTTGAAGCGCAATACATAGAGACGCCTGAGCTTTTGAAAGACGTGAGCGAAGTTCTCTATGATATCGTGAAAGAGGAAGTTCGTCGTCTGATTACGCATGATAAAGTGCGCCCTGACGGTCGAAAGCTTAATGAAATTCGTCCGATCGAAAGCGACACGAGCATTTTGCCGCGTACGCATGGCTCGGGCTTGTTTACACGCGGTCAAACGCAAGCGCTTAGCGTTTGTACACTTGGCGCATTGGGTGACGTACAAATTCTGGACGGTATTGATCTGGAAGAAACGAAACGTTTCATGCATCATTACAATTTCCCTCCATTCAGCGTAGGTGAGGCTCGTCCTTTGCGTGCACCGGGTCGACGTGAAATTGGACATGGTGCGCTTGGTGAGCGTGCGCTTTCCAAAGTAATTCCTTCCGAAACTGAATTTCCATATACCATCCGTCTGGTTTCCGAGGTTCTGGAATCGAACGGTTCAACCTCACAAGCTAGTATTTGCGCTAGTACGCTCGCTATGATGGATGCGGGTGTACCGATCAAGGCTCCGGTTGCAGGTGTAGCTATGGGATTGATCAAGGACGGAGATCATGTTTCGGTGCTGACGGATATCCAAGGTATGGAAGACCATCTGGGCGATATGGACTTTAAAGTGGCTGGTACAGCAGAAGGTGTAACTGCCATCCAAATGGACATTAAAATTGACGGTATTGACCGTGAAATTTTGCAGGATGCGCTCAAGCAAGCTAGAGAAGGACGTTTGTTCATTCTTGGCAAGATGATGGAAGCCATCCAAAAGCCGCGTGAGCAGTTGTCTCCGTACGCTCCAAAAATTATGACGATGCATATTAATCCGGATAAAATCCGTGATGTTATTGGTGCAGGTGGTAAAATCATTAACAAAATTATCGAAGAAACCGGCGTAAAAATTGATATTGAGCAGGATGGTCGTGTGTTCATCGCTTCCACAAACCAAGAGATGAATGAAAAGGCGCGCTCCATTATTGAAGGTATCGTTAAAGAAGTTGTGGTCGGTGAAATTTACATTGGTACAGTGAAGCGGATTGAAAAATTCGGTGCATTCGTCGAGATTTTACCGGGCAAGGACGGTCTGGTTCATATTTCTCAACTGTCTACTGAACGTGTAGCCAAAGTTGAGGATGTGGTTGCTATTGGAGATACGATTACGGTGAAAGTAACTGAAATCGATCAGCAAGGTCGTGTCAATTTGTCCCGTAAGGCGGTTCTGACGGCTGAAGCTCCTGCAAAGTCCTAGGTATTGGTACCGCGGACCACAGCAAGAGGAAGCCTATCCGTTTTACAGAACACGGGATTGAATAGCATGATTTAAGCTTTTGGAAAGAGGCAGAGCTACGTTTCTGGCTCTTTTTTCATACATACGCACAAGCTGTGCTGAACTGGGCTTCTAGAAGCTTACTGCGTCATAGTTCTTGTCCTCCCCGCATACAATGTGGACAAACGCGTGGGAGGATGAAGGGATCATGAGAAGTGCAAAGAGAGCAGTGTGGGTTGTAGCCAGTTTGGCCATCACGCTGATTATCGGACAGTTTAGCGGGGTTCGTGAATACATTGGTCAATTACGTAACGGACAAGGCACAGGGGGTAACGAGCCAGAGGCTGTAACAACAATGGGAGTTGCAGCTTTACCTGATAATGCGCTTATGCAGCGACTACGTGCTGAAGCAGCCCGTCAGCGGCGGGAACCGGTTGATGCCAAGATCGACAGAGTATGGAAGGCTATCCCGGGCTATAACGGACTGGAGGTCGATCTGGATGCCACCTATCGCAAAGCGATTAAAGCTCCAGACCGCCCAATCCAGTATGTGTATCGGCAATTGGCACCCAAAGTACATTTGAACCAGCTGGGTAATGTGCCGATCTACAAAGGGAATCCTGAGAAGCCGATGGTCTCCTTCATGATCAATGTGGCTTGGGGAAACGAGTATATCGTACCGATACTGAATACGCTGGATCAGGAAAAGGTCAAGGCTACGTTTTTTCTGGATGGAAGCTGGTTGAAAAAAAATCCTGAACTCGCCAAGGAGATTCAAAAAAGAGGACATGAGCTTTCGAATCATGCCTACTCCCATCCCGATATGAGTCGTCTGAGTCGGGAAAGGGCCACACAAGAAATACAGAAGACGGAAGTGCTTCTTCAAGAAATCTTGGGTGTGAAAAACAGCTGGTTTGCCCCGCCGTCAGGTGATTTTAATCAGCAAACCGTTGATCTGGCCGCAGAACTTGGACTCAAAACCGTGCTGTGGACATTGGACACCGTAGACTGGAGGCATCCGTCGCCAGAATCGGTGGTTAACAAAATCAGCAGTCAGGTTGAATCAGGCTCCCTGATATTAATGCACCCTACGGATTCCTCAGCGGCGGCTCTCAAGGGCATGATTCATGCCATTCGGAGTAAGGGACTCGTGCTCGGAACTGTCAGTCAGACGCTTTCCCCCGATCGGCAGCTACCTGCTCCGGTTGAGTGAACGTCCTTTTTCTGTTAGGATTGAACATTATGGCTAAGTATGCAATTCAGTTTAGGAGGGCCAATCGTGGAAAGAATTCAACTCAAAAACGGCCTAAGAGTGGTCATTGAAAAAATTCCAACCGTGCGTTCAGTTTCTTTTGGTATCTGGGTAAAAACCGGCTCCCGGAATGAAACATCGAGCAATAGCGGTATTTCTCATTTTATTGAACACATGCTTTTCAAAGGAACAGAGCGCTTTAATGCCAAGGAAATTGCCGAGCAATTCGACGCTATCGGGGGAAATGTGAATGCGTTCACTTCCAAGGAATATACCTGCTATTATGCAAAAGTGCTGGATGAGCATCTGCCAATCGCGGTCGATGTGTTGTCTGATATGTTCTTTCATTCCAAATTGGATCGTGATGAACTAGCAAGAGAGAAAAATGTGATTCTTGAGGAAATCTCCATGTATGAGGACACACCGGATGATATGGTACATGATCTTGTATCTCGGGCAGCTTATGGTGGACATCCACTGGCTTTTCCAATTCTCGGAACCGAAGGGCATCTGCTTGCTATGGATAGCTCACATCTCAGCCACTATATGAAGGAGCATTATACCATTGATAATACAGTTATCAGTGTGGCTGGCAATGTGGACGATCGACTGATCGAATTGCTGGAGCAACATTTTGGACATTTTGATAATCATGGTACCGCTTCGCCGCTGACAGTGCCTGCGTTTAACGGTGAGCTGCTGTATCATGAGAAAGCGACGGAGCAGAATCACATTTGCTTGTCCCTGCCCGGATTTGCAACTGGCGACGAACTACAGTATGCTATGGTCTTGCTGAATAATGCGATCGGCGGCGGCATGAGCTCACGTTTGTTTCAAGAAATTCGGGAAAAGCGCGGACTGGCTTATTCGGTTTATTCCTATCATAGCTCTCATGCAGATAGCGGCTTGTTCACAATCTATGCAGGGACGGCCCCTAAGCAGACGAAGGACGTGCTGGATTTGACGCTGGAGCTGCTGCAGGATGTGGCTATCAACGGATTGGACGCTAATGAGCTTCATAAAGGCAAGGAGCAATTAAAAGGAAGCTTGATTTTAAGTCTTGAAGGTACAGGCAGCCGGATGAACCGTCTTGGAAAAAATGAGTTGATGCTGGGTCAGCATTATACGCTGGATCAAATGATCGAACATATTGAGCAAGTGACGGCTGATGATGTGAACAAGGTGCTGAATCAGATGTTCTCGGAGCCGTTTGCTCTGTCGATGGTCGGAGCAAGTGATTCAGCGGTTAAGGATATGAGGAGGGACTATTTTGTTAACTTACGTTGAAATTAACAGACTTGAGGGCAATGAAGATATTGAGTTACCTCGTAAAATGTCAGAGCTGGCATCCGGGTTTGACCTGTATGCAGCGGTGCAGGAGGAACTGGTGCTGGAGCCGGGCAAACGTTGCCTCGTTCCAACCGGATTTGCAATAGCGATGCCAGCCGGACTGGAAGCACAAATCCGTCCACGTAGTGGACTGGCTCTCAAGCATGGTATTACCTGTCTCAACACACCGGGGACGATAGATGCGGATTATCGTGGGGAAATAAAGGTACTGCTTATTAATTTGGGCGAGGAACCGTTCACGATTACACGTAATGAGCGAATTGCGCAAATGGTATTTCAGGCTGTACCTGAGGTGGAATTGAAGCAAGTAGACCAGTTGTCTGAGACAGTGCGTGGTGCTGGGGGCTTTGGTCATACAGGACGCTGAGTATATGGTTTATCTATAAATTTCCTTATTCATTTTTCATGGCTCGGCAGCACAACATGTAAACGAATTAATGCGTTTCGCTCTATATATTACCGAGTTGAAATCGCTCTTGGCATGTATTCAAATGGCCTGCTTATGAATATAAATACACATAAAGGCTGTCCCATAAAGGGGCAGCCTTTTTTGCTTTTCACCCCTTTCCGGGCGCATGCATAGAATAAAAACATGATCGTGTCTCGGAAAGGAGTGATCTGGATGCTAACAGGAATACGCATCCTTATTTTGGGTGGCGATGCAAGGCAGCTTGAAGTCATCCGCAAATGTGTGGACATGGATGCTACGGTCAGCGTGGTTGGTTTTGATAAGCTTGAAGCGCCACTCAAAGGAGTATCACTAGAGCCATTGTCTGTCAAGCTGCTGGAATCGTCAGACGCGCTAATTCTGCCGGTTGTGGGATGCGATGAGGAAGGGAACGTGACTGCACTTTTTGGAGCGCAAAAGCTCCAATTTTTGAATGAGCATGCTGCTGCTCTTCCACCGCATTGCGTTGTGTACACAGGAATGGCGAGGACATACTTAAAAGATATTTGTAACAGGCACGATTTGAAGCTAGTGGAGCTGCTGGATAGAGATGATGTAGCCATATACAACTCCATACCTACGGCCGAAGGCGCATTGATGATGGCCATTCAGCATACAGATTTTACGATTCATGGTGCCGATTGCATGGTTCTGGGCATGGGGCGGACTGGATTTACCATGGCAAGGGTACTGCAGGGTTTGGGAGCCAAGGTGAAGGTTGGAGTACGGCGGGCAGAGGAAGCGGCGAGAGCGGTGGGAATGGGGTGGAGCCCTTTTATGACAAGGGATCTAGCGTGTGAGACACAGGGAGTTGACTTGATTTTTAATACGATACCCTCTATGATAATCACAGCGCAAATCCTGTCTAAGTTGCCACTGAGCACCGTGATTATTGATCTTGCCTCCGCCCCGGGCGGATGTGACTTCCGTTATGCGGAAAAACGTGGAATCACGGCTGTGCTTGCCCCCGGCCTTCCCGGTATTGTTGCTCCCAAAACTGCTGGTACCATTATAGCGAATACACTGGTGCAGTTGTTAATGGAAGATAATCCTGAGCGGGGGGATGCACAATGAGTTGGCAAGGGAAAACAGTAGGTTATGCCATTACAGGCTCACATTGCACATTTGAAGAGGTAATGCCTGTTATACAGCGCTTTGTTGATGAGGGTGCTAAGGTCATTCCCATTATATCCAATGCGGTACTAACAACGGATACTCGCTTTGGTACTTCGCAAAGTTGGCAAAAACAGTTGAAAGATATAACAGGGAATGATATCATTTCTACAATTGTGGAGGCTGAACCACTGGGACCCTCCCAAATGCTCGATGTGCTGGTGATTGCACCTTTGACGGGGAATTCAATGAGCAAGTTGGCGAATGCGATGACAGACAGTCCGGTTTTAATGGCTGCCAAGGCGCAATTACGCAATGGTCGTCCACTTCTTTTGGCCATATCTACGAATGATGGTCTGGGTCTGAATGCTGCCAATATCGCCAAGTTACTAGTAGCTAAAAACATCTTTTTTGTGCCGTTTGGACAGGACAATCCACTTAAAAAGCCAAACTCGCTTGTGGCTAACATGGAGCTGATTCCGGAGGCAGCTTACGAAGCAATACAGGGCAAACAGCTTCAGCCGATGATTGTGGAACGCAAGACCCTATGAAGTACTATAGTTGACTGCTGAGCATCCCTCGCCTAGAAGATGATTCGATCATGCATCGGGTCTAATTTCTTGTTGGCGGTGGATGCTTTCAGAATAAAAAATGGTTTTTTTAGTCGAGAAGGGGAGATAAGCCAGATGAGCAATAGAAAGTTTAATGTAGCTGTCGTTGGAGCGACGGGCGCTGTAGGAGAACAAATCGTAAATCTGCTGGAAAAAAGAGATTTTCCTGTGGACAAAGTTAAATTTCTTTCGTCGCCTCGTTCTGCCGGCACGTTAATTAGCTTTAAAGGTCAGCAAATTCCAGTAGAGATCGCTACCCCCGACAGCTTTGAAGGAATCGACATTGCCTTGTTTAGTGCAGGCGGAGACGTAAGTAAGGAATTGGCACCACATGCTGTTCGTCATGGTGCAGTTTGCATTGACAACACGAACGCATTCCGAATGGAACCGACAGCTCCTCTTGTAGTTCCTGAGGTGAACAGTGACAAAATTGCCGAGCATCAGGGTATCATTGCCAACCCGAACTGCTCCACCATCCAGATGGTAGCTGCTTTGAAACCATTATATGATAAATATGGCATTTCTCGTATTATTGTATCCACATATCAGGCAGTGTCCGGAGCTGGAAGTCGTGCCATTGATGAGTTAAATCGTCAAAGTGCAGCGATCCTTAACGGTGAAGATGCTCAGCCCGATCTGTTGCCGGTAGGCTCATTGCCAGTGAAGCATCAGATTGCTTTCAATGCTATCCCGCAAATCGATAAATTTCAGGACAACGGTTATACACTGGAAGAAATGAAAATGGTACGTGAAACGAAAAAAATACTGGGTGACGAATCCGTAGAAGTAACGGCAACATGCGTACGGATTCCTGTCGTATACGGTCACTCGGAATCTGTCTATGTAGAGCTTAAAGAAGATTATGATTTAGAGGAAATCCGCAATCTGCTTGCTTCGGCACCAGGAGTAACGCTGGTGGACGATCCTGCTGCTCAGCTCTATCCGCTGGCATCCGAAGCCGCAGGAAAACCGGATGTATTCGTAGGACGTGTACGCCGTGATTTGGGCAATAGCCGTGGATTAAATTTGTGGGTCGTATCCGACAATCTGCTCAAGGGAGCGGCATGGAACGCGGTACAAATCGCGGAAATTATTGCTGCAAATGCGGAGTAACGTTCCCGAAGCAGGGAGTAAGATGGGGGAAGAATGATGGGTATTTTAGTGCAAAAATTTGGGGGAACTTCGCTGTCCACACCTGAAGCGCGTCAACTGGTGCTGGGACATGTGAAGCGAGAGCTGGAACAAAATGTTCAACTGGTTGTTGTTGTGTCAGCCATGGGGAGGAAAGGAGAGCCTTATGCGACGGACACGCTGCTCGATTGGGCGGCGTCTAACGGCGACAGTCTTCCGAAGCGCGAACGGGATTTACTGCTGTGCTGTGGTGAAATCATTTCTGCCGCTACATTATGCAGCCTGATGGAGAAGGAAGGTATTCCTGCTACGGTGCTAACTGGTGCACAGGCAGGCTTTATTACGGATGATCAATACGGCAATGCTCGTATTTTGGATATAAAGCCGGATCGTATTGTGGAAGAGCTAAATCAGGGCCGGGTCGTTATTGTGACAGGTTTTCAGGGACAGACGGCAAACGGTGATATGACTACACTGGGCCGGGGCGGCAGTGATACATCGGCGACTGCGCTAGGTGCTGCACTACATGCGGATATGGTTGACATTTATACGGATGTGAACGGCATATTGACTGCAGATCCGCGCATTGTAGAAAATGCCAAGCCGCTTTCGCATGTTAGCTATACAGAAATTTGTAATATGGCTCATCAGGGAGCAAAGGTTATCCATCCGCGTGCTGTTGAAATCGCTATGCAGGCGAATATTCCGGTTCGTGTTCGCTCCACCTTCTCTGATGGAGAAGGTACGCTGGTTACAAATCCAGAAGGCTTCAAGGACGTAGAGGCAGACATCGTAGACCGCTTCGTGACCGGTATTGCGTATGTCGGCAACGTCACTCAAATTACCGTAGAATTAAAGCCGGGTTTGGAGCATTTGCAGCTGCATGTATTCAAATCTATGGCGGAGCACGGAATCAGCGTTGATTTTATTAATGTCACTCCATCCGGGGCAGTTTATACGGTGTCCGATCATGATGGAAGCAAAGCAGTTGATGTGTTGAACAATTTGGGCCTAGAGGCTAAGATTCTGGCCGGGTGTGCTAAAGTTTCAGTCATAGGAGGCGGTATCAACGGGGTACCGGGCATTATGGCGACGATTGTAGAGGCATTGGCAGAATCAGATGTACAGATTCTTCAATCGGCAGATTCCAACACGACTATCTGGGTACTTGTAAAAAAAGATGATATGGTGCAAGCTGTACGCGCATTGCATAATAAATTCGAACTCCATCAGTAGGCGCATGTCCGTGCTCGGACTTGCAAAAAAAGGAGGCAGCATGGTGAACTTCGGCAGACTGATTACCGCAATGGTGACACCTTTTGATCAGCAAGGAGAGATTGACTGGGCTGCATTGTCCTCGTTGATTGATTATTTAATAGAAGAACAACATTCAGAGTCACTTGTCGTATCAGGGACAACAGGCGAATCCCCTACTCTGAGTGATGAGGAAAAAATCAAGCTATTTGCATTTGTTGTAGAAAAAGCAGCCGGACGATGTAAAATCATTGCCGGAACCGGAAGCAATAATACACGTCATTCTATTCACTTGACCCGTGCTGCGGAGCAGGCAGGAGCAGACGGTGTGCTACTGGTAGTGCCTTATTATAACAAACCGAATCAGGAAGGGATGTATCAGCATTTTGAAAGCATTGCGAACTCCACTTCCCTTCCAGTTATACTGTATAATGTTCCAAGCCGTACCGCAGCGAGTCTGACAGCTGAAACGACGCTGCGTCTGGCACAAATCCCGAATATTGTGGGCACCAAGGAATGTGCATCACTCGCGCAGGTTACACAAATTGCAGCGGCAGCCCCAGAAGGCTTTGTAGTTTATTCAGGGGATGACGCGTCTGGATTGCCTGCTATGGCTGTGGGCGCATATGGTATTATCAGCGTAGCCAGCCATGTGGTAGGCACAGAAATGAAGCAGATGATCGATGCACTTGTTGAAGGGCACGCGCAGGAGGCAGCGAAGCTGCATCAGCAGTTGTTCCCGGTTTTCAAAGGCTTGTTTGAATGTCCTCATCCTCTGCCTAATCCGGTCGCTGTAAAGTATGCATTGGAATTGCGGAATGTTAAGGTCGGTTCGGTTCGGTTGCCGCTTATTTCTCCAACCGAGGAGGAAGCGGAGTTTATCAAGAAGTTATTTACTCGGTAATTGAAGATCTCGCGGTGAGAGTTTATGGCCTGACAAGATTTTTCGGCATGAAGGGCGTTCTTATGGAACGCCCTTTTTGTCGTGCTTTTAACCATCCATCTGGATAAATGGACTGGATTTGGTTTTAGACGGCAATGGGAAACCTAGCGTAACGGACTGGATGACTTGTTTTTTCGTATTTTAATCATGTATAATGGGGTCAAGTGACTGGGTGCGGTATTTTTTTGAAAATTAAATAAACAAATCAAGGTACGACGTCCAACTACCATAGGAGGTTTAGATTCATTTGTCTAAAAAAACAAACAACGATAAATTGATGATTTTCGCTTTGGGCGGCGTCGGTGAAATCGGGAAAAATATGTATGTCGTTCAATACGGCAATGACATTGTCGTGGTGGACTCCGGCTTGAAATTTCCGGAAGAGGACATGCTCGGCATTGATATCGTTATTCCTGATATTTCCTACCTTACAGAGAACCGCGACAAGGTAAGAGGCATTGTGCTGACTCATGGTCACGAGGACCATATCGGTGGTTTGCCTTACGTGCTGAAACATTTGAATGTACCTGTATATGGTACCAAATTGACGCTGGGATTGGTGGAGAACAAGCTGAAGGAAGCGAATCTGCTTGGCGAAACCAAACGGATTTTAATCAATGCTGATTCCGAAATCAAGCTGGGTTCCTCGCTGAAGGTAACATTCTTCAAAACAAACCATAGTATTCCGGATTCTGTAGGTGTCTGCATTGATACTCCTGAAGGTGCTGTTGTTCATACTGGCGACTTCAAGTTTGATCATACCCCGGTTAACGGACAATATGCGGATTTACAGCGTATGGCTGAAATCGGTGCACGTGGCGTACTGGCTCTTTTGTCAGACAGCACCAATGCGGAAAAACCGGGCTTTACGCCTTCAGAAAAGAGCGTCGGCATCGTGCTGGAAGATATTTTCCGTAAGTCGAGACAGCGTGTGGTTGTAGCAACTTTTGCTTCCAACGTACACCGCATTCAGCAGGTTATCAATGCTGCGGAAGCGACAGGGCGCAAAGTAACGGTTATCGGTCGCAGCATGGTGAATGTCGTAGGAATTGCTTCTGATCTGGGCTATTTGGAAATTCCAGACGGAATGCTGATCGAGCCTGAAGAAGTTGGTAAAATGTCAGCAGATCGCGTAGTTATTCTCTGCACAGGCAGTCAGGGCGAGCCAATGTCCGCTTTGACAAGAATGGCTCGTTCCACACATCGTAAAGTGGATATTCTTCCGGGAGATTCGGTCATTATCGCAGCTACTCCGGTACCTGGTAATGAAAAATATGTGGGTCGCACGATTGACGAATTGTTCCGTTTAGGTGCCAATGTATACTACAGCGCAGCTAATCCGGGGATCCACGTTTCTGGACACGGAAGCCAGGAAGAACTCAAGCTGATGTTGAACCTGATGAAACCCAAATTCTTCTTGCCAATTCACGGTGAGTTTAGAATGCAACGCCGTCATGCTCTGCTTGCTGAAGGAGTAGGTGTAGAGCCTGAAAACATCTTCATCACAGACATCGGTGAAGTCATTGAAATTCAGAACGGCGGGGCGCGCAGAGCTGGTAAAGTTACAGCAGGGAACGTGCTAATCGACGGACTGGGTGTAGGGGATGTAGGAAATATCGTATTGCGTGACCGCAAGTTGCTGTCACAGGACGGTATTCTGGTGGTTGTTGTAACGCTGAGCAAGCAAGACGGTACGATCAAATCGGGACCGGATATCATTTCTCGTGGTTTCGTATATGTCCGCGAATCGGAAGGCTTGCTGGATGAAGCCAATCGTATTGTCTCAAGTACATTGCATAAGCTCATGAGTGAAAATGTAAATGAATGGGCTTCCCTCAAGACAAACGTCAAGGATGCACTGGGTCGCTTCTTGTACGAGCAAACTCGTCGCAGACCGATGATCCTGCCAATTATAATGGAAGTGTGAGTCAATTGAAATTTGTTGGAAAACCTGAATTAAAAACTTAAGTCACAGGCACACAGTCGCCTCTCTCCCGCAGGAAATATTGGACGGTTTCCGCGGGCGGAGAGGCTTTTTTGAGTTTTTCGACTGAGGAAAGGCATGGGGACGGGTATAAAATATTCCATTCCCATCCCATACTAGAGGGTGAATACGGGTCACATAGATGCGTAAAGCGAAAGGAAGATCACCTATATGGAACAATACAGCAACCTATCATCTGGCAACGAGGAAACGGAAACGCCGGATCAACCAGAAGTTGGACAAAGACCCGCTTTACCTGCTATGGAGGCATTGCAGCAGCTGGGACAAACCTCCATGCCCGGAAGCGAATCCAATATTTTCTGCATGACAATTATCGGCCAAATTGAAGGACATCTCATTTTACCGCCTCAAAACAAAACGACCAAGTATGAGCACATCATTCCCCAACTGGTAGCGGCAGAGCAAAACCCACGAATCGAAGGATTAATGATATTGCTGAATACAGTTGGTGGTGATGTAGAAGCTGGGCTGGCTATTGCTGAAATGATCGCTTCGATGAGTAAACCAACAGTGACTATCGTCATTGGCGGAGGGCATAGTATCGGTGTCCCTATTGCTGTATCATCCACTTATTCCTATATTGCCGAGAGTGCGACAATGACCATTCACCCCATTCGTATGAGCGGTCTGGTCATCGGAGTCCCGCAAACGTTTGAATATATGGAGAAAATGCAGGAACGTGTCGTACGTTTTGTTGTTTCCCATTCCCGGATCACTGAAGAGAAATTCAAGGAACTGATGTTCAAAACGGGTGAATTAAACCGCGATATTGGTACAGCAGTTGGTGGAGCCGATGCAGTAAAATATGGATTGATGGATGCAGTTGGTGGCATCGGAGAGGCGCTGAAACAGTTGAATACCATCATTGAAACACGTCGCCAGCAAAACGGGCTGGCAGGGAATCAGCAGCAGGCTTCGTTTGCTCCTTTTTCACCCAATGCTACTGGTAGCCCTACAGAGACGCATTCAGGTGAGCATAGCGGGGAGCTGCCCCAATGACCTTATATACGGTAATGCCAATGGAAATGGTGTGGGAAGGTATGTGGAAGGAGCCAGAGGGGTTTGCAGAGGTTCGGGTGGACGGTTTGCTTATGCAGGTGCAACAGCTCGAAAGTCGTCGGGGAATCATTGTACGATTGTTGGACTGCCCGCTGGAAGCCTACCTGAATCCGCGTTATGAGCCAGGGCAAGTCATCGAGTGGTCGTAGAAGGTGTCGAATAACACGAAAATAGGTCGTTTATTGCTGAAAAAGAACATATGTGCGGATACCCGGTGACGTGGTATAATATTCTTCTGGGGGGTGACCTTGTATGTCCAGAAGAAGAAAAAAGAAAAAGAAGGCTGTGTTTGGCGGAGTTCTAAAATTTGAAATTTACGGCATTGTGCTGATTACATTGGCGGTCATTGCGCTATCGGGTGAAGCGGCGGTTGGCCGGTCGCTATCCAAGATGTTCGGGCTTGTACTGGGAAAATTCTATTTTGCAATCCCGCTGATTGGCATTTATTACGGTCTGATGGTGATGATTCATCGTAAATGGCCGAACCAGTGGAACTCACGTAAAACGGGATTGCTGTTACTGGTATTCGCCTTTACACTTATGAGTTCTATTTCATCGATGGAGCAGCGTTTGGGGCCGATTAACGCGCTTCAACCGGGCGGAGTGATGAGCCAAATACATATAGATATGCGTGAGCAGTTGCTGTCGCCTGACAAGGTAGGTCATACCTCCATGCTGAACAAGGATATTAGCGGCGGGTACGTCGGCGCATTGCAGCTTACCGTTCTGTTGTGGCTGTTCGGGATTACAGGAGCCAAGCTGATTATGATTGTCATGTTTGTTATTTGCTTCATGCTGTTGACCCAGCTGTCTTATGTGGATTTGGTACGGATTGTACGGACCAAGCTACTGACAGCAGGGGGAAGTGTGCGAAAAAAGTGGATTGGTAAAGCGACTCCACTTTCGGCATCTGACAAAGGCAATAGAAAAGTCAAGTCCGAGCCCATTCCTGCTTATGAGGAGGATATGGATGATGACTTTGAAGAAATGCAGCCTCCGGCACGCAAGCAGCCGATTTTCTTTCAGTTGTTTGGTCTCAAAAAATCTGATAAATCGGATAAGGAAGAGCATTCTGACCATGTGGATGAGGATAATTATGACCTTCCATATGAGCCTGAGGCTGCAGAGTCCCAGTGGCGAAACGGAACTCAGGAAGAAGAGCTGTCTGATGTGATCGAGCACGCTGGGGAGGAAGCTTCAACTCCAGTGAAAAGGTCGCCGATTATTCGGGATTTCTTTGAGCAGGTGAAGCATGAGGAAAGAAGATCAGAAGCTGAGGAGTCTCTGGCAGAGGTGGAGCATTCGGATTCTGTCTATGATGAGCCGCTGGATGATAACTTCACGGATGCCGTGGTAAACACAGATATGGATAATGCATCGGCGTCTCGTAGCACAACGGATGGTACTGAAGGACAAGCTCAGACGACTGCAACTGGATTTACAGGTGTCGGGACTGAAGGTGCCGATGCAGCCATGCCTGCTCCACCGCCTCCTAAACCGTATAAGCTTCCGTCGTTTCGTTTGCTTGCCAAACCGCAAAACGCGGGCAAGGGTATGGGACAAAAGGATTACATGCAAACGGCACGCAAGCTGGAGGCAACGCTGGAAAGCTTTGGTGTGCGGGCAAAGGTGTTGGAGGTTGTCCGTGGACCTGCCGTAACGCGTTATGAAATTCAGCCGGACATTGGTGTGAAGGTCAGCCGTATTGTGAGTCTGACGGATGACATTGCGCTTGCGCTTGCTGCAAAAGATATCCGTATGGAGGCTCCGATTCCTGGCAAATCTGCTATCGGAATTGAGGTTCCGAATAATGAAGTTTCCATCGTAACGATGCGTGAGGTCATGGAGACAACCGTTTTCCAGGAGTCAGCTTCCAATTTATCCATTGCATTCGGACGTGATATTGCAGGTCAGACGATTGTCGGTAATTTAGCCAAGATGCCCCATTTGCTTGTAGCCGGAGCAACGGGCTCAGGTAAATCGGTGTGTATTAACGGGATTATTACAAGCATCTTGTATAAAGCGAAGCCAGATGAGGTCAAATTCCTGATGGTCGATCCAAAAATGGTGGAGTTGAACGTGTACAACGGAATTCCGCATTTGTTGGCTCCAGTCGTGACCGATCCGAAGCGTGCCTCGCTTGCTTTGAAAAAAATCGTTGTTGAAATGGAAAAACGCTACGAGTTATTTTCCAAATCGGGAACACGCAATGTTGAAGGCTATAACAATCTGATGAAAGATAATCCGGCTGCATTTCTGCCTTACATTGTCGTTATTGTCGACGAGTTGGCGGATCTGATGATGGTAGCTGCCGGAGATGTGGAGGATGCGATTGCCCGGCTTGCCCAAATGGCGCGTGCTGCAGGCATTCATCTGATCATTGCTACGCAGAGACCTTCGGTTGACGTTATCACTGGGGTTATTAAAGCCAACATTCCTTCACGTATTGCCTTCGGTGTTTCTTCGCAGGTGGATTCCCGTACCATACTGGACATGGGGGGAGCCGAGAAGCTGCTTGGACGTGGTGATATGCTGTTCATGCCGATGGGAGCCTCCAAGCCGGTTCGCGTTCAGGGGGCGTTTATGAGTGATCAGGAAGTGGAGAATATCGTTAACTACGTGCGTGAACAGGGTGAAGCGCAGTATGATGAAACGCTGGTGCCTGAGGTGGAAGAGGTATCGGCTGATGCGGATGAAATGCTGGATGAGCTGTATGATCAAGCCGTCAACATCATTTTGGAAGCCAAGCAAGCCTCCGTATCTCTCCTTCAGCGCCGGATGAGGATCGGTTATACACGTGCTGCCCGGCTGATTGACTCCATGGAGGCTCGCGGTGTGATTGGCCCTTACGAGGGCAGCAAGCCTCGGGAGGTACTTATCTCAATAGAGCAATATCAGCAAAATAAAGTTAGCTCCTGATCATTAGCTTTTATCAGAACTACATGAAATCGCTGTTTGTACGCTTGGACGGTTGCTTCAATATGGCAACTTCATCCGTACACCACAGCGTTTTTTTTGTGCTGTTTTTTCAGGTGCTGCGGCTGTCTGCTGTAAGAAGATTAAAAGGGTGAATAGCTTCAAGCAGAGCTTGTCATAATAAACGTAGCCATCCTGTTAATCCCACAAAAGAAAGGTAGATCACAGCATATGAAAAAGACAATGGTCTGGATTTGCACGGGTATTCTCGTAGCCTCGGCTATTACGTACACAGGGCTTTTAAAAATTGGCTCTGCACAGCAGCAAGCAAAACAGCTGAATACGCAACAGAAAGTACAAGTGGCGCAGCCTTCCCAGCCGACATTCAGCTCAGAAGCGATTAATTTTGGTTCTTACGGTCAGGATGTATATGAGTTGCAATCACGATTGAAGCTGCTCGGTTTTTTCGGCGCGCAGGTGGACAGTCAGTTTGGCAACAGCACGTTAAAGGCTGTCAAAGGATTTCAAAAGGAATTTGGCATGACACCGGATGGAGTGGTCGGAGCGAAAACAAAGCTGAAGCTGGTCAACGCTACTCCTCACTGGAAACCGACAGAAACTCCTTTGCACCGTAAAAATCAAGGCTCCACACAAGGACAGACAGCGGCCAATGATGATCAAAATGATGAAACGATGGGATCGGCCAACACGATGGGGCTATCTGAAAATGATCTTAAAATTATGGCCAATGCGGTCTATGGTGAATCCCGTGGCGAGCCGTTTGAAGGCCAAGTTGCCGTAGCGGCAGTTATTTTAAACCGGGTCAAATCCCCCAGTTTTCCAAACACACCGTCTGGGGTAATTTTTCAACCTGGAGCCTTTACGGCTGTAGCTGATGGTCAAATCTGGCTCACGCCGAATGAAACTGCACAGAAAGCAGTGCGCCAGGCATTGAACGGCTGGGACCCAAGCGGAGGTTGTCTCTATTATTTTAATCCGAAAACAGCCACCTCCAAATGGATTTGGAGCCGTCCGCAAGTGAAGACGATTGGTGAGCATATTTTCTGCATGTAAACCGCCGAAGCAGCCGGAAACTTGTCTCCGGTTGCTTCTTGGCTTTTGCATGGTTAGAATAAAGATTGGCACACTTTACCTCTTTACAGGAGAATGATTCACAACGGTCTATGCTAACAAAGGCTGGACGAAATTGACGCCACAAAAGGAGTTTTGGACTTGAACAAAACAGGTTTCGAGCGTGGCACGCGCAGGCAATTAAGAATTCATGTGCTGCCGACCAAACGCTTTAAGACGTTTGCCATATCATTGTATGTAGGTACTCCACTACGAGAGGAAACCGTAACCCGAGTGGGACTGACACCATTCGTACTGCGGCGGGGAACAGAATCATATCCGCAGACTACACAATTCAGAGAACAATTGGAGCAATTGTATGGGGCGGGCTTTGGATTCGATGTTTATAAGCGCGGAGATTATCAGATCGTGCAATTTCGCATGGATACGATCAATGACAGCTTTGTAAACAGCTCGGACAGCTTGCTGGATCGTTCGTTTGCTTTTCTCGGAGAAGTGTTAACAAAACCAGCTCTGGAAAAAGGTGCTTTTCAAACTGGATATGTTCAGCAGGAACGAGAAAATGTTCGCAAGAAGCTGGAATCTATAGTTAACGATAAAATGCGTTATGCCGCAGAGCGCTGCATGGAGGAAATGTGTAAAGATGAGCCTTATCGTCTGCATCCCCTCGGCCAACGCTCCGATTTGGAAAGCATAGATGCACAGGGATTATATCAGGCTTATGGACAATGGCTAAATCATGCCAGCATGGATTTATACGTTGTCGGGGATACAACGCTGGATGAAGTTGAGAAGTATGTTGATCGTTATTTTCAGTTAAACCGTTCAGCGGAAACAGAGTATGTTCCCGAACAGCCCAAGTCGGTGGAGCGTGATGTTCAAACGATAGTAGAGCGTCTTGATGTGAATCAGGGTAAGCTGAATATGGGCCTGCGTACTCCCATTACGTATGGCGATGATCGTTATGCTTCTGCGCTGATGTACAATGGAATTTTGGGCGGATATCCGCATTCCAAGCTGTTCGTCAATGTGCGTGAGAAGGAAAGCCTGGCCTATTACGCCTCATCGCGGTATGACGGTCATAAGGGCATTGGCACGATTCAATCCGGTATTGAAATTCCCAATTACGAAAAAGCGGTCACTATTATTCGCAAGCAATTGGAAGATACGCAAAATGGAGCGATTACCGAGCTGGAAATGACCCAAACGCAGGCGATGATTCGCAACTTGCTAAAGGAAATGCAGGATTCCGCTTTTGAAATGATTGCCTACGATTTTAACAGACAGCTTTCCGGCAAAGAGCGGACGGTAGATGAGCTGCTGAGCCAGGTGGAGGCTGTCAAGGTGCAGGATGTTCAGGATGCCGCCCGGACGTTCCGACTGGACACTATTTATTTCTTGAGAGACCAGAAGGGGGAATAGCGGGTGGAGCGCATCGTTTATGAGCATCTGCAGGAAACGTTGTACTATGAAGTGATGGATAACGGCTTGCACGTCTATGTGTTGCCCAAACCGGGTTTTCAGAAGACATACGCCACATTTGCAACAAAATATGGCTCAGTCGATAATCATTTCCGTGTGGAAGGTCAACAACCGATCAAGGTACCGGATGGGATCGCCCATTTTTTGGAGCATAAAATGTTTGAAGAGCCTGAGGGGGATATCTTTGCTACCTTTTCTTCGAATGGGGCATCTGCAAACGCATTTACGAGCTTTGATCAGACCGTATATCTGTTTTCTGCAACCGAACGCATTCAGGAAAACTTGACTACCCTTGTGAATTTTGTGCAGCATCCTTACTTTACGGATGAAAATGTAGAGAAGGAAAAAGGCATTATCGGCCAGGAAATCAATATGTATGGGGATAACCCGGACTGGCGGAGCTACTTTGGTCTGATTGAAGCGCTATACAAAGTCCATCCGGTGCACATTGACATTGCAGGTACGGTCGAATCCATCAGCACGATTACAAAGGAAACGCTGTATAGCTGCTATGAAGCTTTTTATCACCCGAGCAACATGATTCTTTTTGTGGTCGGCGGGGTGGACCCGACTGAAGTAATAGAACTGGTGCGTAATAATCAGGCGAAAAAGGACTATAAGCCGCAGGGAGAGATCGAGCGGATTTTTGATGAGGAGCCTGCCACGGTTGCAGAACCGCGCCGTGAGGTGAAGCTGGCGGTCTCTCTGCCGAAGCTGCTGTTCGGATTCAAGGAGGCCAAGGTAGGTCTGACGGGTGATGAATTGCTCCGTCATGATCTGGAAACCAAGCTGATGCTTGATCTTCTTTTTGGCTCCAGCACACAGCTGTATCAAAAGCTTTACGATGAGGATTTGATTTCGGACAGCTTTGGTCATGAGTATAACTCTACGCCACAGTATGCCTTCTCTGCCATCGGTGGGGATACCAAAGACCCGGATCGATTGCTGGCGCGAATACGTGAAGAGGTAGAGTCTGTTCAGAAGCAGGGCTTTGCGGCAGAGCATTTTGAAAGAGCCCGTAAAAAGAAAATCGGCGGTTACTTGCGTACTCTCAACTCACCCGAAAATATTGCGCACGAATTTACAAGGCATCGCTTTCGGGGCAGTGATTTCTTCCAACTGTTGCCGATCTATGAAAGCATTACACTAGAGGATGTAAATCGGCGTCTGAAAGATCATATCCAGTGGGATCAATTAGCAATATCTTTGGTGGTGAGTCCATAATGTCCAGGGAGAGGGAACCGATAACCACCAAAAACGGTGCATTAAAAGCCATTGGCGATACGACCGTACTGATTACAGGAGCGAGTGGGGGGATTGGGGCGGCGATTGCCGAGCGGTTTGCATCTGTAGGGATGAATGTAGTCATCCACTACATGAAGTCCCATGAAAAAGCGAATGAGGTTGCCCGTCGTTGTATGGTTTATTCAGGCAAGGTGATGACCGTGTCTGCGGATCTGCGCAGCAAGGAGCAGATTGAGCGTATGCGGGAAAAGCTTGAAAATCACGGAATGAGGCCGGATATTCTAGTGAATAATGCTGGATTATCTCATTATGGACTGCTATCGGATGTATCGGAAGAGGAATGGGACGAAGTGATGGCCGTCAACGTTAAGGGAACCTTTTTGTGCTCGCAGGCTTTTATGCCCCATATGATTTCTCAACGCTATGGCCGCATTGTAAATGTGTCATCCGTGTGGGGGATATGTGGTGCTTCATGCGAGGTGCTGTACTCCACCACCAAAGGAGGCATTAACGCTTTCACGAAAGCGCTGGCTCAAGAGGTTGCACCTTCCGGTGTGACGGTAAATGCTGTAGCTCCGGGCGCGGTGGATACATCGATGCTGGATCATTTGGATGAGGGGGAAATTACCAGTTTGGAAGAAGCGATTCCTGCCGGGCGATTGGCTCGGCCTGATGAAATTTCGTCCCTGGTATATTTTCTCGCACTTCCTGAGTCAGGCTATATTAACGGTCAGGTCATAAGTCCTAATGGGGGATGGGTAACTTAAGGGGAAACTATGCTTGGGGGAATCCACCAGTATAGTAAGCGTCTGAGAAGAGAATATTACAACTGTTGATTTTAAATCTGAATCATCTAAGGAGGATTTAAGCATGTCAACAGTCGTTAAGGATTTTGATGTTTGGAAAAAGTTCCTCGGTCAGCGTGTAGAGCAAGCGGAGAAGCTGGGCATTAGTCAGGACACCATTTCAGAGCTTGCTTATGAAATCGGTGATTTTCTGGATGAAAAGGTCGACCCAGCCAACCATTCCAACCGTGCACTGAAGGAACTGTGGGGAGTTGCCGATGAAAGTGAGCGTCACACCATCGCCCGGCTAATGGTCAAATTAGCCAAAAGCAGCACATAAGCAGGAATTCACATGAAAAGCTCCCTTTTGGGGGGCTTTTCTGTAATGGTTACAGACCTGTTCTTGTAATTCCATTGTAATTTATATATCATAAACGTGATTGAATCATTATTGAAGCGTACAACTCAATAACGACCTTTCAGGTCTCAATAATTGGTTTTGTCGAATGATGGTATTTTATGATACAATAATGCTTTGATTTGGAATTTTTGGCGGTTTGAATGTGAATGAGGTGCTAATGTGACGGAGGAAATGAAACAGTGGTACATGGAGTACAAGATACATAAAAATCGGCCCGGACTGTTGGGGGACATTGCTTCCATGCTTGGTGTTCTGGGGGTTAATATATTAACGATCAATGGTGTTGAAGGCGAAAGACGGGGAATGTTGCTGGAAACGGATGACGATGAGAAAATACGCATTCTCGGAGATACGTTGAAAAAGGCCAGCAACATTACTGTCACGGCCTTGCGTGCTCCGAGACTGGTCGATATATTGGCAGTAAGACATGGTCGTTACATTGACCGGGATTCGGACGATCGTAAAACATTTCGCTTTACTCGCGATGAGCTTGGGTTGCTGGTCGATTTTTTGGGTGAAGTATTAAAGAGGGACGGCAATCAGGTCATTGGCCTTCGCGGAATGCCACGTGTAGGTAAAACGGAATCTATTATTGCCAGTAGCGTATGCGCCATGAAGCGCTGGACTTTTGTATCCTCGACGCTTCTGCGTCAGACGGTGCGCAGTCAGCTTTCCGAGGAGGAAATGAACCCGAACAACGTGTTTATTATTGACGGGATTGTGAGTACAATTCGATCCAATGAAAGACACTATCACTTGCTTCAGGAAATTATGAGCATGCCAAGCACCAAAGTGATTGAGCATCCTGACGTATTTGTGCGTGAATCGGGATACAGCTTTGACGATTTTAATATTATTATTGAACTTCGCAATAATCCGGCTGAGGAAATTATCTATGATACCTTTACAGCCAGTTATACAGAAGAGCTTTAAATAAGCGTAATTATACAAGGAGATGATGACATGTCAGAACTGGGTCAGCAATTAAAGGAGGCCCGGCTGCAAAAAGGATTGAGCCTTGACGATGTTCAGGAAATGACGAAGATACGCAAACGTTATCTGGAAGCCATTGAGACGGGCGATTACAAAGTGCTGCCGGGAAGCTTTTATGTCAGAGCTTTTATTAAAACATACGCCGAAACGGTCGGTTTAAATCCCGATGAGATTTTGGAAGGACATCAAAGCAATGTACCTGAACCTGAACCGGAAGCGGTCATGGAGCCTGTCACACAGAAACGCTCTAGCCGTCCCGCTACAATTGGGAGTCTCAAATGGTTGCCTACTGCGTTAATGTGGCTTTTTCTAGTTCTCATTGTTGGGGTTATTTATGCTTATTGGGTGAGCAACAATCATTCAGCTCCAAAAACAGCAGAAAACACAACACCGGTCACAACACCAAGCTCGTCTGCTCCTGATACTACCAAGGGTGGAACTACGCCGCAACCACAGGACACAACACCAGCCCAACCGGATAATAACAGCCAAACGACGACTCCTAACGGTGGTGGAGGGCAAACCACTGATACAGGACAAACGGGACAGACTCAGCCAGGTGGTACGGGAACTGTTACTCCTGATGGAACTTCACCTGACAATAGCCAGCAGCCGAATACAACTGCGCCACAACAAGGTGTAACTGTGGCACAGGACGGCAAGCAAGGCAAAACAACGATTTTCAAAGTCTCCAGTGCGACTGGGGCCACGGTCAAGGTTGATATTAAAGCAACGGGTGAAAGCTGGCTTGAGGTATACAAGGGACAAAACTCCCGTGGTGAAAAGCTGAGCTATGGTATGACTAAAAGCGGGGATGCCATGTCCTTTGATATTGGTCCGGAAGGCTTATATATCAAATCAGGACGATCTTCTGCCACAGACATTTCTGTAGCTGGCCAGCCGATAACCGATAACAAATCGACTACTCGTGTACTGATACAGCAAGGAGAACCTTCTTCTACCGGAACAAGTGCCGGGGTGACGGGTTCACCTACAGATTCGACGACAGGCAGTAATACGGATTCTGCGCAAAGCGGTGCAGACTCTACAACTACGAACGGCGAATAAACATCTTCGTGCGAGTAAATACTAATGACTGTAATTCTTGGGATGCCAGTCATTTTATTTCCGCAAAGTGAGGTGTACACGTTATGACCGTTAGCTGGATCGTGACAGGGCTCGGAATCATTGTCAGTTTGCTTGGCTATTATCTGACACCGAGTGCTTGGGGCTATGGCATACTGGGCTTTGGTCTTGCTCACATTTTGCTTGGAGTTTTGGATATGTTTCGAACTCCAACCCGTATCTACAATTAGACATGTTGAATCGTAGAATTGAAATAAGGCGTTTTTGTCAGGGAAACTGGCAGGAACGCCTTTTTAATGAACGGATTATTGGATTTTTGTAAATGACTAGCCTATAATTAGATATTGAACTTTGTTGTGGAAAGGGAAGTGAAACGATGGCTTCAGAAAATTCATTTGATATCGTCTCCAAAATGGATATGCAGGAGTTAACGAATGCAGTTCATCAGACGGAGCGTGAAATTGAAACACGGTTTGATTTTAAGGGGAGTAAAAGCAGCCTAAAGCTTGAGAAAGAAGCTCTTACGATTGCATCAGAAGACGAATACAAGCTGAATGCGGTGATTGATATTTTACAATCCAAAATGGTCAAGCGAGGATTGTCTCTTAAAAATGTGGAGTTTGGCAAGCTGGAACCAGCTTCTTTAGGTTCAGTACGCCAGCGCCTTACGCTCAAGCAGGGGATTGATCAGGATAATGCCAAAAAAATCAACATTCTTATTCGGGACTCCAAGCTAAAAGTGAAAAGCCAGATTCAAGGTGATCAAATTCGCGTAACCGGAAAAAGCAGGGATGATTTACAGGCGATCATTCAATTGCTGCGTAAAGCTGATTTGCCATTGGAGCTCCAATTTACGAATATGAAATAAAGCCGTTTTCCCTCATGCTTTGTGTAGGATAAAACGTTGCTTGATGTGGGCAGGCTATTTTGACATGCGTTTTGCACCATATTATACTTGTAACGAAAATGCAGACAATGCAGGTGTATAGCGCTTGTCGGAAGCGATTTACATCGGATTGAATTCAATCCGAAAACTGCCATTTGTAATCAAGTACGATAATCAGGGGAGAGTGTGTTGTGAATTTACCCAACAGAATTACAATTACGCGGATTTGCCTAATTCCGGTGATGATGCTGGCTTTGCTGGTGGACTTTGATTTTTATCCGCCGCCGATTGAGATCGGAGCTTTCAAGTTGCCGTACAATCAGCTGATTGCGGCTATTATTTTCCTCATAGCAGCCAGCACAGATGGTCTTGACGGATATTTGGCCCGCAAAAATAACATGGTCACCAATTTGGGCAAGCTGTTGGACCCCCTTGCTGATAAGCTTTTGGTAACCGCTATTTTGGTTTCTTTGGTGGAAATGGGCAAGATTGATTCGTGGATTGTCGTTGTGATTGTTAGCCGTGAGTTCGCGGTTACGGGTCTGCGCCAGATTGCCTTGCTGGACGGTTCAGTGGTCGCTGCAAGCAATTGGGGCAAATTAAAGACGATCATTCAGATTGTTGCTATTGTAGCGCTGCTCATTAATAATTTCCCATTTGTTTTTCTGGGTATTCCATTCGATTTAATAGCGATGTGGGCGGCTGCGCTGGTTACTATTTATTCGGGTATAGATTACTTTGTGAAGAATATTCATTTGCTGAGTTCCTCCAAAGTTTAACAGGATAAATTTTAATGGAAACAGCAATAGGGACAATACTTATTGCTGTTTCTTTACATAATTCCCACAACATTTGCAGTACAGGAGGAAAAGACAATGAAGGCTGAAATCATCGCAGTAGGAACAGAATTATTGCTTGGACAAATCGTGAATACAAATGCTCAATATTTGTCACAAGAGTTGGCCGCAATCGGAATTGATGTATATTTTCAGACCGTAGTTGGCGATAACATGGATCGGCTTCAGGAAGCGGTACGACTGGCTCAGAAGCGTGCAGATATTATTTTGTTTTCCGGTGGTCTAGGACCAACTCAGGATGATTTGACGAAAGATGCGATAGCTGCTGTACTGGGGCGGAAATTGCATATAGATCGTCTTGCCATGGACAAGCTCGAACAGTTTTTCCGCAACCGTGGGGTAGTAATGACCGAGAATAACCGCCGTCAGGCGCTGTCTATTGAAGGGGCTACCCCGCTTGAAAACGAGACCGGATTGGCTATAGGGGACGCCATTGCACAGGATGGTAAATTTTATGTGGTTTTACCTGGTCCTCCTAAGGAACTTAAACCGATGTTTGAAAATCAAGCGAAGCCTTGGCTGCTTCAGCAGGCATTGAGCGGTAAGGAAATGCCGATTTATTCGAAAATGCTAAAATTTGCAGGGATTGGTGAGTCCGCACTGGAAACCCGGCTTCTAGATCTGATTCAGTCTCAGACGGACCCGACTATTGCTCCTTATGCCAAGGAAGGGGAAGTCACGATCCGCATATCCACCAAGGCTGCGAGTGAAAGTGAAGCGTTAATCAAGCTGACGGCTACCGAAGCAGAAATTCAACAACGTCTTTCCGAACATATGTATGCAAGCGAGGATGTTACGCTGGAGAAGGTCATCGTGGATCTAATGTCCAAGCGGGGGCTAACGGTTAGTGCTGCGGAAAGCTGCACAGGCGGGATGCTGATGGAACACATTACTGCCGTACCGGGGAGTTCTGTTATGTTTCAAGGTGGCATTGTGTGTTATTCCAATGAAATGAAGATGAAGCTGCTCAACGTTCCTTATGATTATTTGGAAGGGGATCATGCGCCCGGCGCAGTGAGTAAGGAAGTGGCCCTTGTGCTTGCAGAGCAGGCAAGAATAGTCATGGACAGCGATTTCGGACTTTCAGTTACAGGTGTGGCCGGACCTGGATTTTCCGAACGCAAGCCTGTAGGCCTGGTATACATCGGTATCGCTGAACGCGACAAGGAAACGGAAGTATATGAGCTGAATCTGAGTGGAAACCGTGAAGCAATCCGCCTGCGATCTGTCAAAGCAATCCTATACAGATTGTGGCGCAGATTGATGGAGAACGAGAAGCTCTCTTCATGATGTAGAGGGTGCGAATCATAAAGTTGTTTTTGATAGACTATTCATGATATAATGATCCTATCGGAAGAACCGTTGCAGAGCCTTTTGCCTACGGTTCTTTTTTTATTTTAAGAGACAGATGCAATTATAGTAGAGAACCGACTGAGCAAAAAAAACGAATGTATGTTCGAAAAAATGCTTGGCAAGCGTGTCAAAACAAGGTATTATTAAAGTACAAACAATGAAGGATGTGAGTTTATTGTCAGATCGTCGTGCTGCGCTGGATATGGCGCTCCGTCAAATAGAAAAGCAATTCGGTAAAGGTTCCATTATGAAGTTGGGTGAGTCCACTCACATGCAGGTGGAAACGATTCCCAGTGGTTCGATTGCTTTGGATATTGCGTTAGGAACGGGTGGCTTTCCAAGAGGCCGGATTATTGAAGTATATGGACCGGAATCATCCGGTAAAACGACAGTAGCTCTTCATGCTATCGCAGAGGTGCAAAAAACAGGCGGACAAGCCGCCTTTATCGATGCCGAGCATGCGCTTGATCCGTCGTATGCGAGCAAGCTGGGCGTCAATATTGATGAGTTGTTACTATCGCAGCCAGATACAGGAGAGCAGGCACTTGAGATTGCCGAGGCTCTTGTGCGTAGTGGAGCAGTAGACATTATTGTCATTGACTCTGTAGCGGCACTTGTACCGAAGGCAGAAATTGAAGGTGAAATGGGGGATTCCCACGTTGGTCTTCAAGCGCGCTTGATGTCGCAGGCATTGCGCAAGCTGTCTGGAGCCATTAATAAATCGAAAACCATTGCTATCTTTATTAACCAGTTGCGTGAAAAAGTAGGTGTTATGTTCGGCAACCCTGAAACTACACCAGGTGGACGTGCATTGAAGTTTTACTCAACGGTACGCCTGGATGTTCGCCGTGTTGAAAGCTTGAAAATGGGGAACGACATCGTGGGTAACCGCACACGTATTAAAGTCGTGAAAAATAAAGTGGCTCCTCCTTTCCGTCAGGCCGAAGTGGACATTATGTACGGTGAGGGCATTTCCAAAGAAGGTAGCTTGATCGACATCGGTACGGAGCATGATATTGTCGACAAGAGCGGAGCCTGGTATTCTTACGAAGGTGAGCGCCTTGGTCAGGGACGCGAGAATGCGAAGCAATTTTTGAAGGAAAATCCGAACATTGCTAGTACAATCGAGCAAAAAATTCGGTTGGCCAGTAATTTAATTACGACAGTTGCGCCACCGACAGAAGAAGAGTTGGCACAGGAAGCCAAGGAAGAACAGGAATTGCTAGAGCTTGAATAAGCTTGGCTGAATCTTGGTTTCTGTTCTGTCATGTGAACTGTGGCCTGAGGATTATGGCACAGTCCGTTTGAATAGCATAATTCTGATGCCCTGCACAGTTAGTTGTGCAGGGCATTTTTGCATCGAACACGGTCTGTTCTGTCAGCAGGAATCTAACTATTGCGTGGCAGGCGCTCTCAGCCTGCTTTCGTGAATTTCAAAGTGAGGGAAGCACATTGCATTTGCACAATGAGGATGAAAATATCCCGAACGAAAATGAGCAGCAAGGGATTTCTCATTTTCCGGATAACGAAGAATTGATGATTACCAGGGTGGAGCAGGGACAGGGACGCAAACGTGGAAGATACATCATTCATTTCGGACCGTATTCACTGTCCGTGTTGGAAGATGTAATGATCAAATACAATATGCTTAAAGGAACGTTGTTCGACAAAAAAGAACTGGAAGATATCGTTCTGGCAGATGAAAAGCAGCAGGGTTACGTGTATGCGCTCTACTATTTGGGGCGAAAGCCGCGTACACGTCAGGAAATTGCGCAGCGATTGGTGCAAAAGGAACTGGGTCAGGCTGTTATAGATGAAGTGTTGATGCGACTGGAAAGGGAACGACTCGTGGATGATGATTTGTACGCCCGCCAGTGGGCAAGGCAGCGTATAACGAGCCAACGTAAGGGGAAGATGTGGGTTAGGCAGGAACTTCGTCAAAAGGGCATTTCTAAAGCCTCTATCGGGGAGGCTTTAGAAGAGATCACTGATAACGAGGAATGGGAAAGTGCTTTGGTAATCGGGCGTAAGAAGTGGGAACAGGTACGCGGTGACGTGATGGAGAAAAAACGGAAAACGTATCCTTTTCTCATGAGACGCGGATACTCGGGTGACATGACACGCCGAGTAGTCAATCATCTCACTGCGGCTGAGCAAAACGGAGCTTATGATGATGAGGAATTATCGCAGTGGGATGAATAGTTGTTAAATGTCGGTCATTTATTGGCTGGTGATCTGATCGGGCAGGGCGAACAGGTTATTACATGGAAACTGCACGATAGCCTACTAAAGTTTGCATTCCCTTGACAATGCCATTTGTCAAATAATAAAATATATATGAAACGATACTTGTGGAATGCCCTTTTTCCTTCCAAAAAAGCGGAATCCACGGTAAGTTCTCATCGCCAAATAACAAGTGATGCCGCTATGCCAGGCGGAATTGTACATGTGAGAGCATGTGCATATGAAATGAAACGACCTCGTGTCGTTATCTTAGTTTGACGATTAAAGTAAATATGACAACTGCAAAAAGTCCCAAGGAATGCCTTGGAGGAACCAACGGGGAGGTGAACAGTATGATGACTGCGATCTGGTTCGTTCTCGTTGCTGTAGCCGCGTTATTCTTTGGGTTCTGGATTGGTTATTTTATTCGCAAATCTATTGCAGAAGCTAAAATCTCCAGTGCGGAAGAAGCTGCCGCGCAAATCGTGGAGAACGCGAAAAAAGAGGCGGAAGCACTGAAGAAGGAAACGGTATTGGAAGCGAAAGATGAAATCCACCGCATCCGTGCCGAAGCTGAAAAAGAAACTCGTGAACGTCGCAATGAAATTCAACGACAGGAACGAAGATTGCTGCAAAAAGAAGAATCGCTGGATAAAAAATTGGAATCGCTGGAACGTAAAGAAGAACAAGTGGCCAACAAAGAGAAACGAATCGATGAAACCCAGCAGCAAATTGATTTGATTTACAAGAGTCAGGTAACTGAGCTGGAGCGTATTTCCAATCTGACGATGGAGGATGCAAGAAGTATTATTCTGACCAACGTAGAGCAGGAAGTTCGTCATGAAACAGCTCAGATGATTAAGGAAATTGAACAGCAGGCTAAAGAAGAGGCGGACAAAAAGTCTCGTGAAATCATCACACTGGCCATCCAACGCTGTGCGGCAGACCATGTAGCAGAAACGACGGTTTCTGTTGTCACGTTGCCAAACGAAGAAATGAAGGGCCGGATTATCGGGCGCGAAGGCCGTAATATCCGTGCACTTGAAACCCTTACGGGAATTGACCTCATTATTGATGATACGCCGGAAGCTGTTATTTTGTCCGGATTTGATCCGATTCGTAGAGAGATTGCGCGTACTGCGCTTGAGAAGCTCGTAGCGGACGGACGGATACATCCGGCACGTATTGAAGAGATGGTTGAAAAATCCCGTAAAGAAGTGGACGAACGAATCCGCGAGTATGGCGAACAGGCTACCTTCGAGGTGGGTGTGCATAGCCTGCATCCGGACTTAATCAAAATTTTGGGACGTCTCAAGTTCCGTACGAGCTACGGACAGAACGTGTTGAAGCACTCGATGGAAGTTGCATACTTGACAGGTCTGATGGCCGGGGAACTGGGCGAGGACGTTGTACTGGCAAGACGGGCAGGATTGCTGCATGACATCGGGAAGGCGCTGGATCACGAAGTGGAAGGATCACACGTTGAAATTGGCGTGGAACTAGCGAAGAAGTACAAGGAACACCCGGTCGTCATCAACAGCATTGCTTCACATCACGGCGACTGCGAAGCGACTTCAGTGATCGCCATGCTGGTCGGGGCGGCAGATGCTCTGTCAGCAGCAAGACCGGGAGCGCGGCGTGAAACGCTAGAGACGTACATCCGTCGTCTTGAGAAGCTGGAACGTATCTCCGAGTCTTTTGAAGGCGTTGAAAAATCATACGCGATTCAAGCCGGACGCGAAGTTCGTGTTATGGTACAGCCAGAGAAAATTGATGATGCGGAAGCATTCCGACTGGCCCGCGATATAACGAAAACGATTGAAAATGAACTGGACTATCCTGGTCATATCAAGGTTACCGTCATTCGCGAGACGCGCGCGGTAGAATACGCAAAATAAAAGCATTTCAATGAAAAGTGGCCGCTGCTTGTAGGGCCACTTTTCATTATGTAGGGCAGACTAGGGAGGGCTTTCTATCAACGTATTATTTATTGGAGACATCGTCGGCAGTGTAGGCAGAAAGGCATTGAGGGAAAATCTTCCTTCATTAAAGTCAAAATACAATCCGCATGTTATTATTGTCAATGGAGAAAATGCGGCTTCGGGAAGAGGAATTACCCCAGCCATCGCCAGGGAGTTTTTTGATTGGGGCGTTCATGGGATTACGATGGGAAATCATACATGGGACAATAAAGAAATATTTGATTTTATAGATGATGAGCCGCGTATTATACGCCCGGCCAACTTTCCACCGGGAACACCGGGACGGGGTTACACTGTTGTAAAGGGTGGGGGAAAAGAGCTGGCAATCGTTAATTTGCAGGGCAGAACCTTTTTGCCAGCTATTGATTGCCCATTTCGTGCAGCCGATGAAATTGTAGATGAGCTGCGCAAAAAACACAAGCATATTCTGGTCGATTTTCATGCTGAAGCTACCTCGGAAAAGATCGCCATGGGCTGGCATCTGGATGGACGTGCTTCTATTGTGGTAGGCACACACACACATGTACAGAGTAATGATGATACCATTTTGCCGCAAGGAACTGCGTATCAGACAGATGCGGGAATGGTGGGTCCCTATGAGGGAGTGCTTGGTATGCAAAAAGAGGCTGTGCTGCAGAAATTCAAGACGCAGCTTCCGGTACGTTTTCAAGTGGACATGGGCAAATGGCACTTTCATGCCATCAGCGTAGAGTTGGATGATGACAATGGAAAAGCCCGCAAAATTCAGAAAATCAGACTTAAAGAAGATGAATGGCGGATGGATTAACCTTTTTACAAACTACTTAAGGAAACAATATGGAAAACTGTCACCAAAAAGCAGGAATTTTTTGCTGACCCTCGAATAACATCTAATAGTGGAATCAAACCATCATCATTCCCAGGGGAGGTACTTACTATGGATGTATTAAAAGTATCAGCAAAATCCAATCCCAATTCAGTTGCAGGCGCGCTTGCAGGTGTACTGCGTGAACGCGGAAATGCAGAATTGCAGGCGATTGGAGCCGGTGCACTAAACCAAGCCATTAAAGCGGTAGCCATTGCCCGGGGATTTGTCGCACCAAGCGGAGTGGATTTGATTTGTATTCCTGCTTTTACAGACATTGTTATTGATGGAGAAGATCGGACTGCAATTAAATTGATAGTAGAGCCAAGATAATAAATGATATTTGTCTGAGCCTGTTTACGCTGGTAAACGGGCTTTTTTGCTTTGTGGCTCGTTACGATATGATTTTTAAAATACATTTCGTGCTTCAAGCTATGAAGGAGGTAAAGTGTATGAACGGTAAGTTAAATGCAAAACGGCCAGTTGTTGACTTTCATTGTGATGTGCTGTGTAAAATGCAGCTTGATTCAAAGGTAGATTTCAGTCATCCATCGCTTGATGTTACAAAGGAGCGCTTGCTGGCAGGTCATGTGCGGCTGCAAACGTTTGCTATATATATTTCACAGGTATTGGGCACGCCAAGATTTGAGCATATCGTTCGTCAAATTGAGCTGTTCAGGCAGCATGTGGTATCTTCCTCAGGTGGGCTGAGACCCTTGCTATGGCGGGAAGACTTGGCAGAACAAGACGAACAGGCAGAAAAGCCGAAGCATTTGGATGGTAATAGGGCGGATCAAACCGACTCGCCTTGGGCTCTTCTCTCACTGGAGGGAGCAGACGCGCTAGAAGGGAATCCGTTGTATGCGGAACTGTGCTATGCCATAGGAATACGGCTCATTGGATTGACGTGGAATCATGCAAATTGGGCGGCTGATGGCATTATGGAGCCAAGGGGGGGCGGCCTGACACGTAAAGGGCGTGAACTGGTTAAGCGCTCCAATGAGCTGGGGCTGCTGCTGGATGTATCGCATTTGTCCGTACAAGGATTCTGGGAGGTACTGGAGGAGGCAACTTTACCGCCAATCGCTTCGCATTCGAACGCTTTTGCCGTTTGTTCTCATCCACGCAATTTGCGGGATGATCAGATTCGGGCGTTGATCGCATGTGACGGACGAATCGGTTTGACTTTTGTCACGATGTTTATCAAGGAGCAGGGTACAGTAACTGCTGAGGATCTGCTACCGCATATTGAGCATATTTGTGCCTTGGGCGGTGCACGGCATATGATGTTTGGCTCTGATTTTGATGGTATCGAGCGTCATGTACAGGGATTGGAGCATCCGGGGAAATATCCCGAGTTTGCAGAATTGCTATTAAAGCATTATCCTGAGGAGCTGGTCACGGGCTGGTTGGGAGGCCATGCGCTTCATTATTTGCAAACCAATCTGCCCTCTAAAAGGTCTTTTTGAATGCTCTTATTGTCAAAAAAGGGAACTTTGTGTCCTTTCCTTTTCTTTCTTGACGAAATAAGAGTATAATAGCAGAGGTGTGTAAAGTATTGTATAGAGAAAAAGGAGTGACCTTACGATGAGTAAAATCGTACCTGTCGGCGTTTCCGCACGTCATATTCACCTGACTCAAGAGCATATTGAAATTTTGTTTGGAGCAGGCTATCAATTGACTGAATTTAAACCTTTGTCCCAACCAGGACAATTTGCCGCAAATGAAACCGTAGCTGTAATTGGTTCTAAGGGCCAATTTGATAAGGTTCGCATTTTGGGACCGGCTCGCCCAGCTTCCCAGCTCGAAATCTCCCGTACAGATTCCTTTGCTATTGGTGTTAAAGCGCCTGTACGTGAATCTGGCAGCATTGATGGTACACCAGGAATCACGGTAAAAGGACCAGCCGGAGAAGTGGAACTGCAAGAGGGTGTTATTGTAGCAGCCCGTCATATTCATTTTCATACATCAGATGCAGCTAAATGGGACATTAAAGACAAGCAGCTGCTAAAAGTACGTGTCGGTGGCGAACGTGGCCTTGTGTTTGAAAATGTGATTGCACGTGTATCTGATTCCTTTGCTTTGGATATGCACATTGATACGGATGAAGCGAACGGAGCCGGTGTGAAAAACGGCGACAGCGCTGAAATTGTAGACTAATATACGTATTGTATTGATGCCGGAAGGCTTTAGAAGCTCGATTCTTGCAAAGGAATCGGGCTTTTTTACATATATAGAAAATTCACAAATCTTCACATATACATATAAAGATCATTCGTTCAGATTGGCGGCATTTGCCGTCTGTGGCTGCTCTATGGCTATGGCCTATAAATCATGCTATAATTTAGTGTAATGCCTTTTTCAAAGGATATTAATGGGCTTAAAAGGATATATACATGTATGGGAATTTAGTAAAAGCGCAAATGGCGTGAAATAGATGGTGTAAGGAGTGACCAGGAATGGCTAAGGAAACAAAAGATTACTCCAAATATTTTGATTTCTCGGATGCGAAGATTATTTCTGAAGATGAGCATAGCAAAAAGATCCGCATTCGCGGACGTGAAATCAACATTATGGCGGAGCCGAACCATAGAAAAGAAAAGCAGCGCGGTAAAGAGGACGTACAGGTATTGTATGATAACGCAGTCCCGGATGAGCTAAAGCATATCGGTCAGGGAAAGCATTATATCGTATATACATTCGGTTGCCAGATGAACGAGCATGATTCCGAAACGATAAAAGGCTTGCTGGAGCAAATGGGCTACCAGGCAACCGAGGATCGGAAGGAAGCAGATATCATTTTACTGAACACTTGCGCCATCCGTGAAAATGCGGAGGATAAAGTGTTTGGTGAACTGGGCCACCTCAAGCATCTCAAAACAGAAAAGCCAGGACTGTTGCTCGGCGTGTGTGGCTGCATGTCGCAGGAAGAGAATGTCGTTAACCGGATTATGCAAAAACACGGTTTTGTCGATATGATTTTTGGTACCCATAATATTCACCGTTTGCCTCAACTTGTTAAAGAGGCGCTCTTCAGCAAAGAAATGGTGGTCGAAGTGTGGTCCAAGGAAGGCGACATTATCGAAAACCTGCCGAAGAAGCGCGAGGGAATGCGGGCTTGGGTAAACATCATGTATGGCTGTGATAAATTTTGCACCTATTGCATCGTTCCCTTCACACGTGGTAAGGAAAGAAGCCGTCGGCCAGAGGATGTTATCGCCGAGGTACGGGATTTGGCACGTCAAGGCTTTAAAGAGATTACCTTGCTGGGTCAGAATGTCAATGCCTATGGCAAGGATTTGAAGGATATGAATTACAGATTCGGGGATCTGATGGATGATATGCGCAAGATCAATATCCCGCGTGTACGTTTTACCACATCACATCCACGTGATTTTGATGATCATTTGGTTGAAGTGCTCGGTAAGGGCGGCAATTTGGTGGAGCATATTCATCTGCCGGTACAATCCGGCAATACGGATATATTGAAGAAAATGAACCGAAAATATACTCGTGAGCGTGTTCTGGAGCTGGCAGCGAAGATTAAAGCGGCTGTTCCGCATGTTTCTCTGACAACGGACATTATTGTAGGTTTCCCGGGTGAAACTGACGAACAGTTTGAAGATACACTATCACTTGTGCGGGAGGTCGGGTACGACTTCGCCTACACATTCATCTATTCACCACGTGAAGGTACGCCAGCTGCTTCGATGGAAGACAATGTACCAATGGAGGTCAAAAAAGAACGTCTCCAACGTCTTAACAAGGTTGTGAATGAAAACAGTCTCCGCTTTAATAGTCGACTGCGGGGCGAGGTGGTTGAGGTGCTGGTAGAAGGCGAGAGCAAAAATAACAGCGAGGTGCTTGCCGGACGTACCCGATCTAATAAGCTCGTGCATTTTGAAGGTTCCAAGGATCTGATCGGTACTTTTGTGCAAGTGAAAATTACAGAGCCTATGACCTTCTACATCAAGGGTGATCTGGTTCAAACCGCAGTTGCGGTTAACGGATAAAAAAGATTCTAGCGGGTTGCATTTGAATGACTATAAGTACCACCGGGTGCATAGATCGCCTAAGTGAGAAAAGGAGCGATGAACAGTGACAGAGGAGCGGTTGCAACAGACAGAACTTCAATCGGCGGCGCGCCAGCATGATCATTTGGTCAATCGCGATATGATATTGGCAAAAGCCAAAGAGTTGGCAGGTATTTTGGGCAACAGTGAGGAAGTGCAGTTATTTCGGAAAGCAGAAGAAAAGATTCGGGATCATCAGCGCATCCAGCAACTGATTGCAACTATGAAGAAGAAGCAAAAGGAAATTGTAGCGTTTGAATCCTTGAAGAATCAAAAAATGATTGCCCAAATAGAGGCCGAGCTTCAGGAGCTGCAGGAAGAGCTTGACGGTATTCCGATTGTAACGGAGTTCCAGCAAAGTCAGGTTGAAATTAATGAATTGCTGCAAATGGTGATCATGGCTATCCGTGATACGATTGCGGAAAAGGTGAATGTAGAAGAGGGAAAAAGCACTTCTGCCTCCAATTGTAGTGACTAAAATCAGATGTATGGTGTGGAGGCTTAGGCTTCCACGCCTTTTTTTCGAAGGCAATCTTGAGGTGAGGAATGCATGCTGAACCATGCACACTGAACCATGCATACTGCGCCAGACATCAGGAGTAATGTGACATCGAAGAAGGGATGAAAACTAGGAAATGGATAAGTTGCGTAAGATGGTAGAGGGGGAAGGGAATACATTCTGGAGTTACTTGGGATGTGAGCTGGTTGGTGCGGATGAGAACGAGGTACGCATTGCCTTGCAAGCTGGTCCGCAGCATACGAATGTAATGGGGATTGTCCATGGGGGCGTGCTGACTTCGTTAATGGACCAGGCCATGGGAATGGTTGCTATGGGCTCGCGTCAGATGCAGTCATGTGTAACGACGAACCTGAATGTTCATTTTTTGTCAGCGATGAGGCAAGGGGCACTGGAAGTGAAAGCTCGGATTCTTCATCAGGCAGGTCGCACCATCACGACAGAGGCAGAGGTAAGGAATGGTGAAGGGACACTCGGATGCATATCTACGGCGACCTTTCGAGTGTTGCATAAACAGCCAACTGACTAAGGACAAGGTCTAAAGCTTGACAAAACTTTTTATTATGTCATAATGAATTTATCAAAACGATATAATATGGTGATGTGAATGGATAACAATCGTACAAACGAAGAGGCGCAGAAGGCGTCGTACAACATTAAGAAATACCGCACCCCGGATGGTGCTCCGGCAGATATCGTAATGTTTACTTTAACGAAGCGGGAACGCAAGACGGTGACGAAGACATTGCCGATCCGGGAACTGAAGGTAATGCTCATCAAGCGCCGCAGGTGGCCGTTTGCGGGACGCTGGGCGTTGCCCGGAGGGTTTTGTCAGGAAGATGAGTCTATGTATGGAGCGGCCAAGCGGGAGCTGTTAGAGGAAACCGGTGTGGACGGCGGACATCTGGAGTATTTAGGTGTATACAGCGGACCGGGGCGTGATCCGCGTGGCTGGATTATATCGCATGCATTTTTTGCATTGGTAGAGGAATGGATGCTGGAGCAGCGGCAGGCAGCGGATGATGCTTCCGAGGTAGGGCTGTTCACGATCCGTGAGGCGCTGGAGGAATTGGAGCTGGCGTTCGATCACCGGGACATCATCGTCGATGCTTATCGGAAGATTCAGTTGCAGATGCTGCAGACGACGATAGCCAAGCAGTTTTTGCCGCCACATTTTACACTGGGCGAGCTGTATCAGGTAATTCAGAGTGTCGTGCCGGATTTTGAAGAGCCGAATTTTATCCGTAAAATAACATCGACCCGCAGCAGACAGGGGATATTGGAAGAGGTACGGGATGAAGATGGTAAACCGCTCAGCTCCAATCAGTATTCACAAAGACCGGCTCAGCTGTACCGTTTTAGTGACAGAGTACCGCGGTTGTCTATCTACACCTAATGTGATAAGACAGGTCATACGAAGAGCGCACAATCCCCAACTTTGTGGATGAAGGAGCTGATTGTACGATGAAGGCACTCATTGTTATTGATTACACGAAGGATTTTGTAGATGGCAGCTTGCCTGTAGGTCAACCGGCGATTGACCTGGATGATCGGATTGCAGCAATCACACAGGCGTATGTGGATCAGGGGGACTTTGTAGTCATGGCTGTGGATTTACATGAGGAGAAAGATCCTTATCACCCGGAGAGCAAGCTATTTCCCCCACATAATATACGTGGAACTGAGGGACGACATCTATATGGCAAGCTCCAGCCCCTCTATGAGAAACAAAGTGATTCTATCTATTGGTTGGATAAAACACGGTATAGTGCGTTCGCTGGCACCGATCTGGAGCTCAGGCTGCGCGAACGAGGCATTTTGGAGGTTCATCTGATCGGTGTATGCACGGATATATGTGTGCTCCATACGGCTATAGACGCCTATAACAAAGGCTTTGCTATTACCGTTTACAAGGATGCTGTGGCGAGCTTTAATCAGGCTGGACATGATTGGGCTTTGGGTCATTTTGAGGGAAGTCTGGGAGCTGCCATATGGTCGGCTGAGGATACGATTTTACTACAGAATAAGTAAATAACTTAACGATTGTGCACCATTATCCGATAACAAATGGAGCCGGATACTGCTAAGCTGGACAGATGAGACGATATGCCGTCGCAATCGCAAAACCGGGGATAGTCAGAGAGGATGAATACGATGCAATCAACGAGCCTCGCATTACATACAGATAAATATCAGATTAATATGATGTACGCCCACTGGGTGAACGGAAGTCACCAGTGTAAAGCTGTGTTCGAGGCGTATTTCCGTAAGTTGCCCTTTGGCAATGGTTATGCGGTGTTCGCTGGTCTGGAACGCATTGTGAATTACATCTCAAATTTGCGTTTTACAGAAGAGGATATTCGCTACCTTTCGGAACAGGAAGAGAAGTATGATCCTATGTTTCTGGAGGCTTTGCTGCAGTTTAGATTTGGCGGAACGGTTCATTCGATGAAGGAAGGAGCTCTCGTTTTTCCGAACGAGCCTCTGATACGCGTTGAGGGAACAATTATGGAAACGCAGCTGGTGGAGACGGCGATACTGAATTTTATGAATTATCAGACGCTGATCGCTACAAAGGCGTCACGTATTAAACAGGTGGCAAATAACGACACGCTGCTTGAATTTGGCACACGGCGTGCCCAGGAAGCAGATGCGGCGATTTGGGGGGCGCGCGCAGCTTATGTAGCAGGCTTTGACGCGACGTCCAACATGCTGGCAGGAAAGCACTTTGGGATTCCGACGAAGGGGACGCATGCCCATTCCTGGGTGCAAACCTTTATGTCGGAGCAGGAGGCTTTTGACGTGTATGCCAAGGTTTTGCCAGATCAGGTTACGCTGCTGGTAGACACCTTCGACACGCTGGAAAGCGGTGTTCCTCATGCGATTCGCACAGCGAAGATGCTGGAGAGCCAGGGCAAGCGCATGAACTCAATCCGTCTCGACAGCGGTGATTTAGCTTATCTGTCCATCCAGGCGCGGGAAATGCTTGATGCTGAAGGCCTGGATTATGTACAAATTGTAGCCTCCAATGATTTGGATGAAAATACAATTTTTAATTTGAAAGCCCAAGGAGCGCGTATTGATGTATGGGGTGTGGGAACACAGCTTATTACAGCTTCGGATCAACCTTCACTTGGCGGAGTGTACAAGCTGGTTGAGCGGGAAGTGGACGGCGAAATGCTGCCGACGATCAAGATTTCGGGTAATCCGGAAAAAGTAACCACACCGGGCAAAAAGGATGTATACCGCATCGTGGATAAAAAGAAGGGAAGAGCCGTTGCAGATTATATTTCTTTTCCGGATGAAGAGCGTCCGCGTAATGGAAAGCGTCTGAAACTGTTTAATCCTTTGCATCCATATATGAAAAAATACGTAGAAAATTACGAAGCCGTACCGATGCTTGAACCCATTTTCATAAACGGGCAGAAGGTATATGCGCTTCCCGAGCTGGATGAAATTCGAGCTTACCATGCTTCACAGCTGAAGCTGTTTTGGCCAGAATATTTGCGGAAGCTCAACCCTGAAATTTATCGCGTTAATCTCAGCGAAAAGGTGTGGGGGCTGAAGCAAAAGCTGATCGACAGCTATATGCAGCCTGAAGTAGAGGAAAAGGAATAATAGTATGAAGAGGCACCTCATGAATGTATGGGGTGCCTTTGTGTTGTGGCGAGTATGGAAAAAGAGAGCTTACTTATAAATTTCTCTCATGACATGTCTTAGCTCAGGTACAATAATGCGTTCCATCGCCAAACGTACAGCCCCACGTGAGCCAGGCATGGAAAATACAGCTGTCCGGCCTATCGTACCGGCCACAGCACGGCTTAATATAGCCGCTGAACCAATATCCTCGGCAAAGCTGAGATATCGGAAGATTTCTCCAAACCCAGGCAGCTCTTTATCCAGTAGGGAGGAGACAGCTTCATATGTGGTATCCCGAGGGGAAATACCGGTGCCGCCTGTCAAAAGCACAGCTTCGATGCCGTCCTCTGCTGCAGCTTCGGATACCAATTGCCGGATGCCTTCATAGTCGTCCTTGACGATGACATATCGGGCGATCTCATAGCCGTTGGTTTCCAGCAAGTCCATGAGCAGTCGTCCGCCAGTATCTGTTTCTACGGTGCGTGTGTCGGAGACGGTTATGACCATGCAGCTAACCCGCTGCGGAGCTTCCCGTCGGTGCTCTTCTACAGAAGTCATATTCATTACAATGTTCACTCCTTGAATCAGTGGTTAAGCCTACTCTTTTTACAATAGAGGAATGGTTGTCCGTATGCAAGTCAGGAGCGGAGACTATAAAGCTTTGTGATGAATATCCTTGCTTTCATGCATTGGAATATAGTACACTTCCTTACATAAGTCGGGACTTTCTGGTTTTATTTTGTTGAAAGCGCGAACATCAACCGATTAATCTCAATTATTAGCGGGTAATAATCAGCAGGGTCGACAACTGGGAGGTAATGTAATATGGATTATTCATACCAACAATGTGTAGATGCTTGCCTGGAATGTTTGAACGCTTGCAATGTTTGCAATGTAGCGAGCTTAAAGGAATATGATTTGGCCATGCTGCGTGAATGTATCCGAGTGAGCAGGGAATGTGCGGAGATATGCGGGTTTGCTGCTCAAATGCTGGAGCACGGAACCAATTTCGCCGAGCAAATCTGTGAATTGTGTGCTCATGCCTGTGAAGTATGCGCTGCCGAATGCAGCAAGCATACCCATGATCATTGCAAACAATGCGCAGAAGCCTGTCGTCGCTGCTTTCAGGCTTGCCGCCAATTGGTGGCTGTGTAATTACATATATGGAGTTAGCGCCTGAAGAAGAAAAGGTTGCTTTCTACTGAATAGATTTGTATAATGATGGGAAATTAACGTCGTGGAATGGGAGAGTAGCATTGAAGCCTGATCATTACAGCGAGCCGGAAAAGGTGGAAGCCGGTATGAGGTTTGATGTGAAGCGCACCCGGGAGATGGTTGGTCGAATCATGAAGTACATTCAGGAGATTCCTTGAGTGTAGTTCCTTTAGTAGATCAGCCCGGCAGACACCGTTATTCGTCATTGGAGTGAAATCGGCGATTTGTGCAAGTAAGCTTTTAGCTGCGCAGCCCGATTTACGAAGAGTGGTACCGCGGGGATATTGAAGTTCTCGTCTCTTGAATCATGTCAAGAGGCGGGAGCTTTTTTTGTTAGACAAGGATTTTGCAAAATCCTGAAATCTTAATAGAGAAGGAGAGAGAAAACATGCTGTTAAAGACTGCTGCCAAGGTTTTATTGACCCATACGGGCTTGGAGGAAAAGGAAGTTTTATCTTTATTGGAGATACCCCCGCAGCCGGAATGGGGAGATTTGGCGTTTCCGTGTTTTGTGCTGGCTAAAAAGCTTCGCAAGTCTCCACAGCAAATTGCACTTGAATTGGCGGAGGCAATAAGTCATGAGGAAGGTTTAAGTGCTTCGGCTGCTGGTGCCTATGTAAATATAACACTGAATCGTTCTGTTCAGATTCCGCTTATGCTGGCTGAATTGAACAAGCCTGATTTCCTCAAGCCAGATATTGGGCATGGACAGCGGGTGGTGATTGATATGTCCTCACCTAACATCGCCAAACCATTTGGTATCGGCCATCTTCGCTCTACTGTCATCGGTGCTGCCCTGTATCGCATTCTAGGGGAAACAGGACATGTTCCTATTAGCGTGAATCATCTGGGAGATTGGGGAACACAATTTGGCAAGCAAATTGCAGCCTATAAAAGATGGGGCAATGACGAGCAGCTACAACAGGATCCGATTGGAGAGTCGCTTAAGCTATATGTGCGTTTTCATCAGGAGGCCGAGCATGACCCGTCTTTGGAGGAAGAAGGCCGCGAGTGGTTCCGGCGTTTGGAGCATGGGGATGCCGAGGCACAGCGACTATGGGAGTTTTTTGTTGAGGTCAGTCTGGGTGAATTTGATCGCATGTACCAGCGTTTGAACATTACATTCGACCATGTGCTAGGGGAAAGTTTTTATAATGATAAGATGCAGGCAGTTGTTGCCCAATTAAGAGCGAAAGAACTGCTGGAGGAAAGCGACGGGGCACTCGTGGTTCGCCTGGAAGAAGAGGAGTTGCCGCCGTGTCTTATTTTAAAAAAGGATGGGACCACGATTTATCCGACACGTGACCTGGCAACAGCGATCTATCGTCGTGAGGTGATGAAGGCTGATTGGTTGCTTTACGTCGTTGGCGGGGAGCAGAGGTTGCATTTTCAGCAGGTGTTTGCGGTACTGAAGCGTGCAGGGGAGACATGGGCGGAGCAATGTGAGCATGTGCCGTTTGGACTGATGCGGTTCGCAGGCAAGAAAATGTCTACGAGACGCGGCAAGGTTGTGAAGCTGGAGGAGGTGCTCGATGAAGCTGTAGCGCGTGCTCAAGCCATTATCACGCAGAAGAACCCTGATTTACAGGACCAACAGGAAATAGCCGAGGACGTTGGGATCGGAGCGATTATTTTCGGTGATTTAAAAAACAATCGTCTAAATGAAGTGGATTTTTCGCTGGAGGAGGCGCTCACCTTTGAGGGCGAGACCGGGCCTTATGTACAGTACACTCATGCGCGCATACGCAGTCTTCTGGAAAAAGCTTACGCGCGCACTCACGCTGGTGCTCATTCTGATTTTAGCGGCACCGTCCCAGCGCAGGAGAAGCATTCCTCTGAATTGACTGACGCCTCGAGTGAGATACTGGGTGATGCAGGCTGGGAGCTGCTTAAGCAGTTGGATCGCTATCATGGACAATTGATACGTGCGGTTCGACAGTTGGAGCCTTCGGTTATGGCGAGATTTGCGTTGGATACGGCTCAAGCGTTCAACCGTTTTTACGCCAAGGAACGGATTGTTGGTGGTGGGCGGTGGCGTATTCAGCTGGCGGAACAAACTGCGGATATTCTGGCAAGTACGCTGCAGCTTCTTGGGCTGAAAGCACCTAATCGGATGTAAACCAAGCGAATAAAGGGCTGCTTGCTGTGCTGTTTTGCAATCCTTTTGTGCATATGTGAAACATTTGCTGCTCCTATTACGTCGGTAAGTATAGAACATAGTAAAAATGGAGGTGCACCACATGACAAAAAATAAAAGTGTGACAGCTGCTCTGCTCGTCATCTGCTCATTGGCAGTGGCTACATCGGCTTCTGCTTTTCGTGATATAAAAGGAGCTGAACAGGAGAAAATCGTGAATTCGCTTCAGGAGAAAGGTATTATTCAGGGAATAACAAAGGACAAGTTTGCACCTGACCAAACGCTTACCTATGCACAAGGAGTGCATATGGTCGTTAATGCCATGGATCTTCAGGTTATGCCTGATTTCACAACCGGTTCCTTTGCAAACATTCCCGCTTCAGCCTGGTATGCCAAGTCCTACCGGATTGCAGCACAGCATCAAATCCCTCTGTCACCGGATATTGACCCAGGTACTCGCATGACAAGGGAACAATTCGCAAACATTCTGTATAAAGCAGTGAGTGCCACAGGAGAATACCCAACCGTTCGTATGTACGTTAATGTAGCGGACGGCAAAAAGCTGGACCAGGATTCAAGCGAAGCGGTTCAATTTCTGCTGTTGACCAAAATTGCCAAATTGGATGATCAGAGCAACTTTAATCCGGATCGAAAAGTAACCCGGATGGAGGCAGCGGAAATGGTCTATAACGCATCTGAATTTGTGCAAAATCATAGACCAGCTGAGGCCACTCCTGAAAATCCGGCCGAGCCTTTAGATTCGGTTCAGCAAAACGGTATTAGTATGAGCATAGAGAAGGTGAATGACCAGCAGAACAAGGTGACAATTACCCGTTTGCAGGCACCTAATCCGGGATACGGCATTGAAGTGGATCATATCGACTATGTAGATGATACGAATGCAGTCATTTACTACAAGTTAACAAGTCCAAAGCCGGGGGAAATGAACATCCAGGTTATTACAGATACCCACACAAGTACATTGGTGAACAGCAAATATAAGGTTACGCTCAAAGCTGTAGAAGGAACAGTATCTCCACCCGCAGGCACAGGTACATCGGTAGCTAAATAAGGTCTGTAGCCCATTCAGGGAATGTAGCAATATACAAAAATAAAACCAGCAAGTCTCCTATATCTAATGGAAACTTGCTGTTTTTTTTAATGCTTAATTTTAATGCATCACGCGAGTCATTTGCCCAAGGCAAAGTCGTTTATTTCATCTTTACAAGCCGACTTAAGCGTTTCCGCCAACCAAGCCGGGGCCGCTTTGGCCGGAACTTGCTTTCTGCGAAGCGCTGGAACTCGACCGATTGTCAGACTTTCCAGAAACCGTAGCCATTGCGGCTACAGTATCTTTACCGCCAAGCAAGCCGTCCTGCGCAGGTGATGAGGCTGCATCTGTTCCAACCGTTCCCGACTGAAGCTGATACATTTGGAAATAACGACCGCCATGAGCCATAAGCTCCTCATGGCTACCGCGCTCCACAATTTCACCCCGATGCAGCACCAAAATTTGGTCCGCGCTGCGAATGGTCGACAAACGGTGAGCGATGATAAAGGTCGTGCGCCCCTTTTTAAGCACCTCAAGGGCAGATTGAATGAGCGCTTCCGTTTCGGTATCAATATTGGCAGTAGCTTCATCCAAAATCAAAATGGCTGGATCGAAGGCCAGCGCGCGCGCAAAGGAAATAAGCTGGCGCTGGCCGGCAGATAATGTGCTGCCTTTTTCAATAACAGGTTCATCAAAGCCTTGCGGCAAATGAGCTAACAGTTTGTCAGCTCCAACGTCATGCAGCGCTTTGTCCACCTGTTCTCTGGTGATGCGGCTGTCTCCGAGACTGACATTGGAGGCTACCGTACCTGTAAACAAATACGGATCTTGAAGAACAATGCCCATATGATGGCGAAGCCATTGCTTAGGGATTTCCTTGACAGGCGTTCCGTCAATGGTGATCGTTCCTTTCTGCGGATCATAGAAGCGGAACAGCAGATTAATAATCGAGCTTTTACCTGATCCGGTATGTCCGACCAGGGCAACCGTTTGGCCAGGCTGTGCTGTAAAGGAAATATGCTTAAGCACATCATCTTTTTTGTAGGCAAAAGATACGTCGTCAAATGCTACCTTCCCTTTGTAGCGCGGCATGGTGCCGTCCGTCACGGGCTCTCCGGTTTCATCCATCAGTTCAAATACCCGTCCGGAGGACACGATGGACGTATCCAGTACGGCAAGTTGGTTGACCATACCTGTCATAGGTTGGAACAGTCGCCCTAGCACATCGACGAAGGCATACAGGACACCTAGCGATATCGCACTGTCTGTAGTGCCAAGCGCCTTGGACCCGAAATACCATAACACCACAGCAAAGGCGAGGTTTCTCAACACGTTGACCAAATTGTGCGAAGTAAAAGCGTTCAAATTCAGCATTTTATTCTGATGCTTCATATAGTCATCATTCAATTCTTCAAACTCGGTTTGCGTTTGCTTCTGATGACGGAATACACGAATAATGGACATACCCTGAATAGATTCATTGATAATCGCATTGATTTCACTGAGCCTGGATCGAATGATCGTATTATAGCGGGTGGCAACCTTGCGATATAGCACAATCCACAAGATCAGCAGCGGCACAATGAATAAGGAGATCAGGCCCAATCTGAAGTCCAGCAGGAAGAGGGCAACATATACCCCTGTCATCGTCACAATACCTGAGGTAAAGTTTGACAATACAGCTACGAACAAGTCTTTGACCGCCTCGGTATCATTCGTAACACGCGATACGACCTTGCCTGCGGGCAGGTTGTCAAAAAAGTAAACCGGCAAGCGCTGAATGTGCGCGTAGAGGTCTAGCCGAAGCTTCTGAATGACCTTGTTGGCAGAGGATTGCAGCCAGTACGTTTTGCCAAACTCGGCAAAGATCGAAACGACCAGAAAGAAGCAATACCAGCCAATCAGTTGAAAGATGCCGGGCATTTCCGGTTTGTAAAAGCTATACAGCTCATCAGCAGTCAAAGCCTTGGCTTCATAGCGAAAGGTATCGGAGCCGCGTGTCACCGTTAGCGTACCGTTAGCAAAGGAGCGGTTGCCGTCAGCCACCTGCACCGAGCCATCAACAAATACAAAGGATTTGCCCACTTGTAAAATTCTCGCTTCGCGACCTTTGGCTTCTCCGGGCTCAAAGCGGTCTTCACGCTTAAAGTGGGTTCCGGCAAAGCTTACAGTACCGTCCACACTCGTTGTTTCATAAAATGGTTTTTCTATAGCGAGCATATGGTCGTCGATCATCGTTTTGGCGATGAAGGGTCCGGCCAGCTCGGCGGCTACTCCAATGGCCAATGCGATGAGTGCAGCGATAAAACCTGCTTTGCTCGTCAGGGCGTACTGGAACAGCCTTTTGCCGATATTGGGTTTCATTAGGATACCTCCCCTGAGGTCAGATCAGATTCCACTTGTTGCCGTTCATACTGCTGCCGGTACCAACCGCCAGCCTCAAGCAGCTCACTGTGGGTTCCTTCCTCAATAATGCGTCCTTGCTCCAGCACGACGATCCGGTCTGCATGTTCGACAGCCGAGAGACGGTGAGTGGAGATCAGGGTTGTTTTACCCGAGCGCTTACGCCGGATATTTTCGATAATACGCGCTTCCGTCCGGGCATCTACCGCAGACAGTGCATCGTCGAGCACCAGAATATCCGGCTCACCGATAAAGGCGCGCGCCAGCGAGACACGTTGCTTCTGGCCGCCGGACAGGGCGATCCCTTTTTCCCCAACGAGTGTATCCAGTCCATCGGACAGGGTCCCCAGGTCCTGATCAAAGGCAGCAGTGCGGATAGCTTCCATGATGTCGTCATCATCTGCACCAGGCTTACCGAACTGAATGTTCTCGCGTACCGATTTGGAAAACAAAATTTGCTCCTGCGGCACGTAGCCGATCCAGCTGTGCAGCTGCTCAATGGAAATGTCCTCCAGCCTTGTGCCAGAGATTAAAATATCACCACTGCCTGTCGGGTACTCATGCAAAAGTTGTTTGAGCAAAGTGGACTTTCCGCTGCCAGTTCGACCGACAACGCCTAGCGTTTCACCACGTTTCAACTCCAGGCTCATATGCGACAAATTATCGACAGTGGAGGTGGGATAACGGAAGGTAACATCTTTCATCGTAATGGACTCAGGACGGCTAACCGATACGGGATGGGCTGCATCCTGTACGTCTGGCTGGACATTGAGCGTTTCATTGACCCGATCCAGAGAAGCGCTGCCGCGCTGCATGATGTTAATCAGCTCACCGATGGCAAACATCGGCCAAATCATCATTCCCAGATACATGTTAAAGGAGACCAGCTCGCCCAGCGTGATATCGTTATGAAAGACCAGATAAATACCATAGCCGAGGCCGATGACGTAGCTAAGTCCTACGCAGAGGCGGATGGTTGGTTCAAAGAGAGCGTCCATTCGGGCGACTGCCAAATTTTTACGAAACACATCCTCGGTAATATCTGCGAAACGCTTTTCATCCATCCGCTCCTGGACATAGGCGCGAATGACCCGGATGCCTGCCACTGATTCCAGCACCTGATCGTTCATATCGCCAAATGCATCCTGTGCGAGTGTGTAGCGCTCGTGAACGGCTTTGCCGTAAATGCTCATGGCCAGGGCAATAAAAGGCAGCGGCAGGATAGCCGCCAGTGTCAGTTTCCAGCTAATCAGGGTGCCCATGGCAACTAATACCACGGTCAGATAGACCGTCGAGTCTGTTAATGTCAGCATCCCGAAGCCCGCTGTACTAGCTACGGAACGCAGGTCGTTCGTGGCACGAGCCATTAAATCACCTGTACGATTGCGCTCAAAAAAAGGCGGCGTCATTCGCAGCAGATGATTCATAAAGCGCGTACGAAGCAGACGCTCCACCAGATTGGCCCCACCAAACAGCTTGTGCATCCATATGTACGTAACGTAGTAGATGACGGCGAGAATGCCCAAGATCATAAAAATATAACGCCAAAGGGAGGACCAGGATATCGTACCGCGCACGATTTCATCAATGGCGCTGCCTAGCAGACGAGGAGGAGCCAGCTCTACAATACCAACGGCTATCAGCATAAACAATCCAATGGAGTATCGGCTTCGTTCTTTTTTAAAAAACCAGCTTAAATTTTTGAGTACCGAAAACAAGAGGAATCCCATCCTTTCATAACAAGCTCATTCGAGAGTTGTGTACCATTTTGAAAAAACAACAGCAGTTTCTGCCACGAGCTTGATCAGGCAACAGGCGCAAAAAAGGCATACCGTCCACAGACGATATGCCTTAAATCTCAATATCATATGGCGTGCAGGTATTTTCAGCACACTCACCACTGAAAAACTGCTCAAACACAGGCAAACATTCGTATTAAACCATACAACGTGAATGGCCCAATTCGGAAAGTTGCGACAGGGGAGGTGCTCCGGTATGAAGTTGTTGTGTGTGTAGATGAAATACAATAGGGAATTTTAGCACCGGTAACACTCCTTTCTTCCTCAAAATGGGTTCATTTTTACATGAGTAATCGTACGAATTGTAATAAATTCCAAAATGGATCTCGTATGGTTGAATCTTAACACCCTTATTTGCGAATTGTCAAACCCTTTTCAAAAAAATGTATATGACTTGTACCGAAAGGCTGGCTAAAGCAGGCGGTTGGTGGCCATTCCAAAAGATGCTATGATATAGTTGGCAGGATGTCATTGTACAAGGAGATGAGCATAACGCATGAGTATACAGGTAACTGAGCCTGCGGCACAGTGGTACATTAAGGAGCTTGGTTTGAATCATGGTGATTCGATCCGTTTTTTTGTTCGTTACAGTTCTGGCGGCGGGTTGCATCCAGGCTTTTCTCTGGGAATTGCCGTAGAGCCTCCGCAGCATCCCGTATTGCAGCATGAAGCGGCTGGCATTACGTTTTATATGGAGGACCAGGATTACTGGTATCTGAAGGGTCATGATCTGCAAGTCAAGTATTTGGAGGAACATGACGACATTATTTACACCTACACGGAGGAAACGCAAGCGTAATGTCCCAGTGTTGAAATAATGTGCAAGAGTTGTTTGTGGACATGAAAAAGCGGCGGAGCATCGTGCTGCAGGGGATTAGCCTGCGCATGATACACCGCCGCTTTATTGCGTTTAAGGAGGTATGACATATGTTAAGGATTGTTAAACATCGGATCATCGACCGCAAAATCAAAATCATCAATGTCATATACATGCACAGGTACAGAAGCTTCAATAATGCGGTGAATCCAATCCAATTGATCTGTCAAAATGGGCAATGCTTCACGCTGGGCAGTCAGTACCAGCTCGGTTTCGATCGGATCAAAATATTCTCCATAGTGCGCCGTATCCACAGCATTAATGACAATAAGCGAGGTGTTGGCGTCGAATAGAATGGGCAAGCTTTTGGCCCAGGGCATCTGAAGGGCACGCCTTATTTTTTTCTGATTCAACGGCTCCTCAAAATAGCTGATGAGCTCGCTTACCTTTCGCTTCACATGCTGGTCGTCCATAGGATTATCCATGAGAGGCTCCGTGCTATCCTTAAACTCGTATAGCTCCAGCAGTGATGTGTAAGGCACTATATATTCAACAGGGGCGGGAGATGTAAGCAACTGGCCGTATATGGCCACCATTACAGCTTCCGTTACAAATTGTCGAGACATCGGTCAAGCCTCCTGCATTTACCAAATTATGCGATAAGAGTATAACACAAAAGCGGGACTGAATTCAGCCCAACATGCAGATTGCTTTATTCGGACCATAAGCCAAGGGTTTAGGAGCGGCCGATCAAGAGAGACAGCAGTCCGGCAGCAATAAGCGGCCCTACAGGTACACCCTTAAAGAAGGCAACGCCAATGACAGTCCCGATGAGCAGACCTGTCACAATGATAGGCTGACCGGACATCAGGGTTACTCCGCGACCGCCAAGATAGGCTACCAGGATGCCGATGGCAATCGCGAGCAGTGACTTCCAGTGCAGAAAGGACTCCATCACTTGATTGATGCTGATTTTACCGCTGGCTAGCGGGGTCATGACCCCGATTGTCAGCATGATAATTCCGATCGTCAAGCCGTACTTTTCAAGCCAGGGGAAAGCAGAATTCAAACTAGTTACCCGCAGTAGCAATAATACGACCATGGCGATGGTCACCGTGGAATTGCCGCTGATAATTCCAAGACCGGCCAGCGCCAGTAAAATAAGTGAGCTGTAATCCATGTCGGTGTTCTCCTTAGTTCGTTTGGCTTTGAATATGCTCAGCAATTTGACGTCCATGCCAGCGCCCTGTCTCAATGAATACCTCATTGGCATTGCTGCCGGAAGCGATCACGCCCGCCACATATATACCCGGTATGTTCGTTTCCATCGTGGCAGGATCAAACTCGGGTTTATCCAGATCTTCAGCCATGTGGACGCCGACCGATTCCAGTAGTTTTCGTTCCGGGTGAAACCCGGTTAGTGCCAGAACAAAATCATTTTCCAGTCGGAACGCTTCGGCCTCCAGCGGAGTGACTACTACATGATCTGGATGGATCTCCGTAATACGAGCACCTAAGTGCAGCGTAATTTTCCCCTTTTGTACCATACTGTCGAACAGTGGACGAACCCACGGTTTGATGTAGGGAGACAGCTCGGTCCGACGGTATACCATATCAATCGTAGCCCCGACCCGCACTAGCTCCATCGCTGCATCTACTGCAGAGTTACTGCCGCCGATGACCGCGACTCGGGTTCCTGTATAAGGATGGGCTTCGCTGAAATAGTGAGTGACTTTATCTAATTCTTCCCCGGGAATGCCCAAATAGTTCGGATGATCAAAATACCCTGTAGCCACTACAACATAGCGGGACGAATACGATTGGGGTATTCCACGCTTGCTCATGGTATGAACGGTGAATGTACCGTCATCCTGACGAGCGATGGTTCGAGCCTCCTCATAATGCTGAATGTTCAGGTTATAATGTGTCGCTACTTTACGGTAATACGCCAAAGCTTCATGACGAAAAGGCTTGTCATTGGGGGTGCTGAATGGAACATCACCAATCTCCAATAGCTCGGCGGTGCTAAAAAACTGCATGTTCGTCGGATACAGAAAAATAGAGTGGACAATGTTGCTTTTTTCAATAATAACGGTTTGCAAACCTTTGCGGCTGCATTCGATAGCAGCGGATAGCCCGCATGGACCGCCGCCAATAATAATTACGTCATGCATATAGATGAACCTCCAATTGTATTGTTCTACTGCGTAAGTATTTCGCAGGATTAGCATTGCGCATCATTCGATTCCAGTCGCTCGTTGGTACAAAATATATACGGTCAGAATCATTCTGATTAATATTTTGATCCATGAAAGCTGTGCTCTGGATTGATGCAAAATGCACGGGTATGTAAGAAGTTTTTCAAATAATAATCCTACCGCAATGCGTACATAATATCCAGCCGTTTTCAGGAAGAAGTGATGGGAGGATATGATTGACAGATATTTTTGACAAACATTTTTGATATACATATAATTAGATCAATATCTATTTTGATTAAGTTCGTTTGTAGGGCAAGTCTCGCTTTTTGCAGAGCAAGTAAGGATTAAGGAAAAGAGGTGTTATCACGATGCAGCTGGATAAGATGGTCAATTATCATAAAGCGCTTGCTGATCCGACGCGTATGCGCATATTACTCCTGTTGTCCCGTGGGGAGTTGCATGGTCAGGCTTTGGCGAAAAAGCTGAATTTATCCCAACCGACCGTTACGCATCATGCTTCCAAACTCCGTGAGGCTGGATTAATCAAAGAACGACGGGATAAAAATACGGTGTATTTCACATTGAATCCGGAGCTGATCCGGCAGCATGCCGAGGCGACGGTACGTTTTATCTTCGAAAAGGGAGAGGGTGAGGAAGAGATGTCAGAGCTTAATGAAACATTGGAGGCGACGGTTTTACGTAATTTTTTTGCCAAGGACGGCAAGCTGCGCCAAATTCCTGCACAGTACAAGAAAAAGCTGATCGTGCTTCAGATGCTGGCTGAAAAGCTGGAGCCGGGCCGCGTGTATCCTGAACGTGAATTAAACGAGTGGATTAAACAGTACCATGACGATTTTGCGACGATTCGGCGTGAGCTGATTATGCATCAGTTTATGTATAGGGAACGGGAAATGTACGAATTGAATCCACGTGAGATGTGGACGCGCTGGGATCAGGTACGCTAAACGAAACACAAAAAAGATTAAAAAAAAGTTTTGCGGCAGGCTTGACAGATGATTTATCGACTTGTATGATAAAGGAAATTTTAGGAGGAGGCGATGTTATATGCGTACGAACAATAATGGATGGGTTCAGCAGCAGAATGACTTGTCTCCCGCACGGACGATGCTCAGTTAAGACTGTATCATATATAGTTTTAGCTAGGCAGTTGGTTGGACAGTAGAACCGACGAAATCCGCAGGGAGTGATTCCTTGCGGATTTTTTTACGGTTAGGTGTCCTTGTATAGGGTTGTTGGTTCCGGAGAGCAGTTTGCGCATAAGCCGCTTGCTTACGTAACGAACACGGATTACATCGGCTTCAGCCGCATACTTTCCGCAGGGGTTTCCCTGCGGATTTTTTGCGTTGTTTGCTTGCGGGAGGAAAAATGTGCACATATCGATATCGAATAACACTACAATCAAAAAGATGATTTTCAGGAGGAAAAAAATGAGTATACATCAATACGGTTGGTCTGATGAGTGGAACAGTTATTGGGACCAATGGAAGCAAAGTTTTGAGGAACGTGCAGGACATTCACAGCTGCGGCCTGCCCGCTTGATCGCCGATTATGGGCAAAAAGTCAAGCTTATCACGATGGATGGGGAACGCTGGGGAGCAGCTTCTGGCAAGCTGCGACATATCATCGATGATCCCGCCGAGATGCCGGCTGTCGGGGATTGGGTGGCGATCAGCACACCGGATGGAGTGTCGGATGCTGTGATTCATGCCGTCCTGCCGCGCAAAAGCAGAATATCCCGACAGGCTGCGGGTTTTGAGACAAAGGAGCAGCTGATAGCGACCAATGTGGATACCCTTTTTCTCGTAAATGCGTTGAATCATGATTTTAATATGCGCAGACTGGAGCGGTATTTAATTATGGCTTGGAACAGTGGGGTGAACCCGGTGGTTGTGTTGAGTAAGAGCGACCTTTGTGACGATGTTGAGGCACGGATCGCAGAAGCGGAGGGGGTAGCTCCCGGTGTGCCTGTCATCGTTATTTCTGCGCTGCAAAACGAAGGCAGAGAGCAGTTGGAGGCGTTTCTTCAACCCGGCTGTACCGTTGCTTTAACAGGTTCTTCCGGGAGCGGCAAATCAACGATTGTAAACTGGCTCTCCGGGACTGAAGTACAGTTGACACAGGATGTGAGAGAGGAGGATAGCCGGGGACGGCATACGACAACTCATCGACAGCTTTTTCCCATCGCCAAGCAAGCCGTTCTGCTGGATACGCCTGGCATGCGCGAGCTTAACCTGTGGGATGATTCCACGGGTGTCGCTCATACCTTTGCTGATATTACCGACATAGCGCAGAAATGCCGATTTGCAGATTGCAAGCACAAGGGCGAAGCCGGATGTGCAGTGGAGGAAGCTGTACAGACGGGGAGACTGTCTGAATCCAGAGTGAACAATTATCGCAAAATGCAGCGAGAGCTGGAATATCAGGCGCGCAAGGAAGCGGACCGACGCAGAAAGGATGGCCGTACCAGCACAACCTCAGGTCGAAGGGATCAGCGAAGTGGCTGGCGACGGGATGTGGAATGGTAAGCCGAGCTGAATTGAAGCAATTTTGGTAAAAATACAAGAAAATCTGAGTTGTGATCGGCATATGGTGTAAAGGGGTGAGCATATGCCGAACTACAATATCGTGGTGGATTTAACCGAACGTCGTTTATATTTGAAGGATGGCGATCAGATTGTAGCCAGTTATCCCGTCGGTATTGGTAAAGTGGCTACACAGACGCCGAGCGGACAATTTACGATCATTAACAAGCAGCCCAATCCCGGCGGTCCTTTCGGAGCGTTCTGGATGGGGCTGTCCAAGCCGCATTATGGGATTCACGGCACCAATGATCCTTCGTCCATTGGCCAGTTGGTGTCACATGGCTGCATCCGAATGCATAACGAGGATGTGCTTGAGCTTCAGGAGAAGGTAAGCATCGGCACACCAGTAACGATCCAGTCTTAACAATATACTTAGAAGTCTGGAGTCTGCCTTACATTCAGGCGGTGAAATCGCAAATCCCAGTATATGCTGAGTCTGTGAGCATGGTTTATACTAAACAGCAGCATCTTTAAGCTGTGTACGCTGACCCGTTACGGTTTGGGCTGTATACGGACACGGGGCTTCAATCCGTTTGGAGCCCTCTTTGTCGTTCATAGCTCTGTGTTCAGACAAAAAAATAGTCCCTCTTAGTAGAGGGACAGTGCCAATGAATCATTTTCACTAACGCTATGCAGGATGGCTTCACAGCCGATTATCTCTATACTGATCAAGGAGTTGAGACATTTCTTAAGGGCACGTTTGCCGCTGGAGATTTTATTCTCCAAAGTATTGCTTAGAAGTTTTAATGTTTTTTGTACGGGTTGTTTATTTTCTTGGTTAATGTATACGGGAATACGTTTGTTTTGAAATGTAATTAATGTTCTCACAAAAATCACCTCACCTGAGTTATTTCATGGCTTTATTGTAGAGCCCGTTTCTTAAAATTACCTTAAAAACACCTTATAAAAACATAAAGGTCTGAGAAATTTACAAACTGTTCACAATAATCTGGATAACAATCGAGTTTAGTTCTAACTAATTGACAAAATGACGCAGATGCGATTATTAAAAATGTTCAAATACATATTTATGATTCAATTGACTCTATTAATTCATGAGAATGAGACTAAAGTCTTTAAATCATTTTGAGAGTGGGTATTTTGTAACAAATTGACAGTTTAATGGGCGAATGCTACAGTTACGATAGCCATCTTTCTATCGAAAATAGGCTTTTTGTGGGAACTTTATTGTATTGATCAAGGATCGGGAGGGATGACAGATGATCCTGACCGTGCTTTCAGGACGACAGGAAACAGAGTGGTTTGACATCGAGGTGGCTGATGAATATTCGGTGGAGCATTTGAAGCTGATGCTGGGTGTGCGTATTTTTGGAGAGCCTCCGGCGGAGGGGATGCAATATATTATGGAAGCAAAGTTTCCGGAGGGGCTTTGGTTCAGAGTGGAGGACGTCCAGCTGCTTACTGGGGCAGGTTTGCGGGAAGGCTGTACGGTGCGTATTCAGCGTGCCTTTTCGACAACCCAGGACGAAGCGCCTGTATATGGACGGCGTTCGCTGTTTCAAAACGAAAAAAATGGGTCAATACACACATGAAATTATATGAAACCTTGGTAAAATGAAATAGTAAGCGAAAAGGGGGACTTTTGTCTTGAATGTATTATACCAGCGATCCCCGAGATTAAGGCCGGCCCTCCGCGAGGAGAAGCTGGAGATTTTACGGCCCCCGGCAGAGCCGAGCAAGCCGTCTTTTTCTATTATATCTATACTTATACCGTTAATGATGACGTTGGTGACGATAGGCTTTTATGTATATATGAGCAAAACAGGCAAGATGGGCAATAGTAACTATTTGATGTTTCAGATGATTACTGTAGTCATGATGCTTACATCTTATACAATTCCTTTTTTCGTCTACTTAAGTAACAAGAAGGAATATAAGCGCAAGCTGGAGGAACGCGACCGGATGTACCGGGAACAGCTCCAGAAGCATCGCGAAGAGCTTGAGCTTAAGCGTGAGGAACAGATTCGTACATTGTATGAAATTCATGGTGATCCGCAAATATGCACCCAAATCGTCAAAAACCGTAACAGCTCCCTTTGGGAGCGCTCGCCGGAGGATGAGGATTTTTTACAGGTCCGTATTGGGACTGGACAAGTTCCCTTTCATATTAAATTGCAAATCCCTCGCCCGGACGGTTACGATCGTGACCCTCTGCTCGGGGCTGCGGATGAGCTGGAGGAAGAGTTTCGTCTGGTGGATGCGGCTTCCATTGCATTACCGTTGTTTCAATCCAAAGTGGTAGGACTGGTTGGTGAGCGAGAGCATACTCTTGCTGCCTTAAGAGTGATTCTGGCGCAGGTGGCTGTGCGTCACTCGCCGGATGAAGTGAAAATCGCATCCTTTTATGATGAGCGTGAGGAAAATGAATGGGTCTGGATGCGCTGGCTTCCGCATGTGTGGGATGATGACAGAACCCAGAGGATGATGTCAGATCGCAGCAGCAGCGCTCATCAGTTGGCTGATTTTCTGTTTGCCAGGCTGAACCGCCGTAAAAACAATCGCAGCGAACGTCATGGAAAAGGAATGGAAATCCCTTGCTATGTGATTGTTTTATCCGATAGCCAGCTGATTGAGGAAGAGCCTTTGCTTCCATTATTGCTGGAAGACGGACGAGCCATTGATTCATGCACGATTGTGCTGGCTTCTCGTAAGGAAGCATTGCCGATGCAGTGTCAGCTGATCGTGGAGGCTTCGAAGGAGCAGGGGGTATATGCCCGCAAATCGGAATCGGCGGAGGTTGAACAGCAGAGCTTTAAGCCGGATCGCTTGTCCAAAGAGGAAGCAGATGCATTGGCCCGGTATATGGCTCCTATTCGCTTGAAGCGTTCCTCGGCTTCAGATATTCCATCTGTACTGCCTCTCTTTGAGATGATGAGCGTAGCAGATGTGGAGGAACTGGACGTAACAGAACGGTGGCGGCGCAACCGCCATCCGGATACTTTACCTGTGCCGATGGGTGTGCGAGCAGGCGGCAAGAAGATCATGATCAATCTGCATGATAAAATAGAGCGCCAGGGACATGGTCCGCACGGCCTGATTGCGGGTACGACCGGTTCTGGGAAGAGTGAGGTTATTCAGTCTATTGTAGCCTCCCTTGCTGCCGAGTTTCACCCGCATGATCTTGCTTTTATGCTGATCGACTACAAGGGCGGCGGCATGTCCAACACATTCGTCAACTTGCCGCATGTTGTGGGCACGATTACGAATTTGGACAACAACTTGATTGAACGTGCCAAAATATCTCTCAAGGCAGAGCTGGTTCGAAGACAGAAAATATTGAACGATGCAGGCAATTTGCAGCATATTGATGAATATTACAGATTACTTCGGCAGCGGCACGAACAGCCGCTGCCTCATCTGGTTATTATTATTGATGAATTTGCACAGCTAAAACGGGATCAGCCTGAGTTTATGGACGAGCTGATCAGTATTGCGGCGATTGGGCGGACCTTGGGTGTCCATTTGATTTTAGCAACCCAGAAGCCCGCCGGTGTTGTAGACGATAAAATCTGGAGCAACTCCAGATTTCGTATCTGTCTCCGGGTGCAGAGCGAAGGCGATAGCCGTGATATGTTGAAAATACCGAATGCGGCGTGGATTACCAAGCCGGGACGAGGATACTTCCAAGTCGGCAGCGATGAAGTGTTTGAGGAGATGCAGTTTGCCTGGAGCGGTGCGCCGTATATAGGCAACAGTGATATTTCTTCCGCCCTGCCTGTACATGAAGTGAGATTGAACGGAAAACGAGAAGCGCTGCTGACGGGCGGTGAACGCGCCAGTTCAGGCTTCAAAGGAGAAGAGGCTCCCAAGCAGCTTCAAATCTTCATTGATTATATTGCAAATGAGGCTGCTAAAGCAGGGATTGAGCGGCTTCAGGGACCATGGCTTCCGCCGCTGCCTGAATTGCTTGATTTAACTCATTTGCGTCCAAGCACGAAAACGGATAGTGCATCATCTCCTCTGGAGCTGCAGGCGCTCATCGGGCTGGTCGACGATCTGCCGAATCAGCGCCAGGAGCCGATTTATGCATCACTGGATCATGGCCATTGGGCGGTGTACGGCATGCCTGGCATGGGGAAAACGACCTTTTTGCAGACTTTGCTGATGTCAACGGCTCAGCGCTTTGATGCGAACCGTTGGAACGGTTATATCATTGATATGGGGCGGACGATGCGCGATTTTGGGGAACTTCCGCAAATCGGTTCTGTGATGATGGCAGAGGAGGACGACCGGATCAAGCGGTTGTTCCGTTATCTGTTCAAGCTGGTTGCTGTACGCAAGGAAATGATCTCAGAAGCCGGCGTCAAAACGATAAGCTCGTATCGTCGTTCTGCGGTTGAGGATGTACCGCAAATTGTCGTAGCTATTGATGGCTATCTTAATTTCCGCAATGCTTATCCGGATGAAAATGAACTGCTGGAATCACTTTTGCGTGAAGGTGGCAGTTTAGGTATCACCTTCATCATCACAGCGAACCGGATTACGGATGTGTTTGAGAAATTCCGCAGCAACATTCCGAATGCTGTTTCTTTTGAATTATCCGATCCAAGTGATTATTATTACGCGGTGGGACGACCGGCGAAAACGCCGGGACTTTTAATTCCGGGCCGTGCTCTGGTTAAAGGGCATATTCCACCACTCGAGTTCCAGACGGCATTGCCTTCACCGGGAGGAGATGAGGCGGAACGTTCGACACAGCTGCGCCGCAATATCGCGAGCATTGTGCAGGAATGGAAGGGAGCGCACGCTCCAGCCATTCTCCCGTTGCCCGAGCGTATTCCGCTGGCGGAACTGCTGCAGCAGTGGGATCGGACAAGCGGGCCTTCCGATGCGCTCCCTTATGAGGTGCCTGTAGGTCTACAGAGTGACGATCTTGAGCCTTTCCTCCTGAATCTGAAAGAGGGTCCTAATTTTATCGTCGGCAGTCCGATGGAGGGCGGAAAAACTTCCTTTCTCATGAGTTGGATCCTATCGCTGGCTTATTACACCTCACCGGGGCAATTGGAAGTCTATACGCTTGATACCCGCTATGGAGGCGGTGGACTATCACGGTTGCGGCATCTTCCTCATGTCAAGGCTGCGGCCGAAAGCGAGGAAGAAATTGGGCCTCTGGTACAGCAAGTGCATGATATTGTTCAACAGCGGAGCAAGGATGGAAATGATCCCGAGTTACTGCTGGTTATTGATGATGCGGATATGTTAAGCAAACAGCTGAACGATTTTATGGTAAAGGATCAGCTCTCCGCCATTGTACGGTTGGGACGTGATCGCAATGTGCATGTTGTGTTATCGGGTGTGCCATCTGATTTTCCGACCTTTGGGGTAGACTGGTTCAATGATGTCAAGGCAAGTCAAAGTGGTATGCTTTTTGGAACACTGGATTCGAATGATTTATCGTTCTTTCGTATCCCCTATTCGGAAGCGAATGCCGCTGCTGGTGGCCTAAAAGTCCTGCCGCCTGGACAGGGATACTACGTACGGCGCAAATTTACCAGGATTAAAGCGGCAATTCCTTTCTCAGAGCAAGTGAGCTGTGAGGATTGGATAACGAAAATTCGTGACCGATGGCATGTTGTAGTTTGAAGGGAGGTGGCTCATAATGTTAACGTTTCAAGCTTCCAAGCAGAAGTTAATAACTCTCAAGTCGAAGGAACTGTTTTTTCTGGCAGGCGTGCTGGGTTCTGACAGACTGCTTGGGGTGGAAGATCCGTTTAAGGGCTATCTGGCGGAGGAATTGACAGAAGAGTGGGAGAAGGTAAAAGCTGCTCTTTTGGAAAAGGGGTATTTAAAACGGGTAGACAAGGGCAAGGAATTGGCCATGCCCCCTACTGTTTTTTCAAGGGTTGCTATTGCCGGATTATCTAACCGGGCTTGCCGCATACGCTATGCACGGGAAGGCAAGCAGTTTGAAGGCTACCTTCATTGTACGAATGAGCGTGTCGTGGAGCTTGTGAAATCCGTTGATGAACCCGATGAATACCGCCTGTATGATCTGGGTAATGTGGAAAAGGCTTGTGAAACATTGATTGATAAAATGGGCTGGGTAGATCGACCCCTGCCTGAATCTCCAGCACTCATGTTTTCAAAGCAGGCATTTAATGAAATTTACAAGCAATCTGCAGGAGAGAGTGTGCCTCTAATCAGCAGTAAGCTAACCGAGGCTAGCGGCGATGCGGAAGGGGCTGCCAAACTGGCTCAGTCGCTAAGCTCACGAGTAGCCGAAGGAGAGCTGCAATTGCTGGTTTGGAACGGCAGGGAGTGGGAGTCACAACGGGCTGCTTTTGTCCTGTGTCCTGCAATGAGCTGGATATTTCGTATGAGCTCTAATGGTAATGGAGACTGGCTTATTGCAGCCATGACTTCGAGGAATCAGTTTGTGGATTTATTATTAAATTGGCTTAGACAGTCGGCAGTAACTGAAGAAGAGACAGAAGAAGGGTGATGGATATGCGCATTCGAGTTGAACCGGATGTGCTTCGGGGGCTTAGCGGGCAGCTACAGCATGCGGCGGAGCAAATTCAACAGTTAACAGCAGGTTTGGAGCAGGCGTTACAATCAGTGGATTGGGATGTATCTGCACGTGAGACGGTCTTGAATCATTGGATGCAGGCCAAGCGAATGTCGGAGCAGATTCATGCTTATCTCCATACATCAGGTGCACAACTGAACCGAAAGGCAGAGGAGTTTCAGGCTGTTGACCACGACTATCATACGATCCTGTCATTAGCCAGCCAACCATTGGGACGACCCGTCACAATGCTCGATTGGTCGAATCAGCAATCCCCGTCTATTTTGCCCGGGCAAACTTCGGAAGGAAGCGATCTGATTTCAAACCCGCAGTCTGTCGTACATGCCATTACCGGCATACCGTCTTCAGATGCAGGAACACTGAATCAGGATATTCTGGAGCAGGCAACCTCCAGCAGTCCGCAGGATTGGTATTTTACGGACCCGTCTGTAGCGAGAGATCAACCTGTCGCTTAGTAGAGCTAATTTCGTGATGATCCTGTTTGATTGCGAGGTTCATAGGAATGAATAGCATAATTCCTGGTTCTTTGGGACTTATTAGGTGTTTTTTTGTCGAAATCCTACTGTTAGATGCTGTTTTATAGTTAAAAAGTGGGATTATTGCATTTAGGACCTTTGCCTTTTGTAGGGAATTAAATAATCATAGTACAATTTGAACCAGTTAAACAATAAACATTTTTTCATCAAGGAGGACTCCAAAAAATGGCAGGACGCATTTTAATTACACCAGAACAGGTTGATCAGGTAGCCAACCAATTTAAACAAAGCGGTGAGCAAAGTCAGCAAATCGTTTCCAGTCTGACACAGTCCATCTCAGGTATGGAAGGTCAATGGGAAGGTATGACCAAGCAACGTTTCTTCCAAGAATTTCAGGAAGCCAGCAAGCAAATGCAAGCTTTCGTAACGACTTTGAACAGCATCAGCCAAGAACTGACGGCTATCGCTAACAAATTCCGTACGGTTGACCAAGCCAAGTAAGCTGCCAGTAAGGCATTACTCTATAATTTACCACTCTATGAAGAAGCAATATGTGAACTATTCCTCACGGTTTAGTATAGGTGGTTCCATGTAGAAACGGTTTGGCTGTCCTTTACCAGGATGATATCCATTTCTGCGATAAATATAAGAACAGAGGATAACGGCAAACGTGTACCTTCTTATATTTCAAGAAAACCGGGCGATCTCAGGACACCCGGTTTTCTTGCCATCCACGGATGTTTATAATAAAGTGAGGAAACTAGCATATTGAATGATGTAAGGAGAGGGATGTTTCATGTCTTTTCAACCGAATCCGGGAGACGAATTGATCATAAACGGTACAGCTTATGTGGTTGGACGACATCCGGCTGCACCCGGTTTGGCTTATGCTCAAGCGGGGCGCCAAGGCATTGTATATCAGTTGAATGCCAAAAGTGGAGCGCCACATGAGGCTAAAGCCCTTAAAGTGTTTTTTCCAAAGTTCCGTATCCCGGCTATGGTTTATCAATCTGAGCATATGGAAGCATACGGGAATATTCCCGGTTTGCAGGTGTGCAAGCGTGATGTGCTCACTCCAGAAAGAAACGGAAGTCTGATTGCCGAGCAGCCTGATTTGCTGTATGCGGTACTGATGCCATGGATTCATGGTACGACGTGGTTCGATTGTCTCACAGATCAGCGTCAGCTTGAGGCTTCTGATAGTCTGGCTTTAGCCAGAGCGCTGGCAGGGATCGGTTCGGCTATGGAGCAAAAAGGACTGGCACACTGTGATTTATCAGCGCCGAATGTCATGCTTCCGTTTTTTTCTGAAGTGGAACTGCCTGAAGGCACGTCAGCAGTAGAATTGGTGGACGTGGAGCAAATGTATAGTACCAAAATGGATCGGCCAGACGCTCTATTGGCAGGTTCACCGGGATATGCCGCCCACCGTACCGTTCACAGTGGGTTATGGAGCGCATACGCAGATCGTTTTGCAGGGGCCATTATTATTGGAGAAATGCTGGGCTGGTCTGACCGTGTAATTGTAGATAAAGCATGGGGCGAAAGCTATTTTGACCAGCACGAAATGCAGACACCTTGCGAGCGATATTTCATTTTGCGAAAGTCGCTGGAAACCCGGTGGGGGAGCAAGGTGGTAGAGTTGTTCAGCCGTGCCTGGGACAGTCAGGATTTAAGCAGTTGTCCGACTTTTGGTGAGTGGCTGGTTGTGCTTAATGCAATAACGGAACAGGATATTCCTGTTGAAACAGAGGCGACGGAACTGGAGGCAGCGGAAACAGCAACATCAGTGGAAGCGGCAGCTACGGAAAGTTCTTCCGTTGAGACAGTCTCCTCTTGGGTTGCACCGCCCGGAACTGAGCAGGCTGCAATGCTAAATCATGCTGCTGAGGAGCAGGGGGAGCGAGGGGTAACAGACAAACTGTTCCGACAGGCCCGTGAGCTTGAGCAGCAAAATAAACCTGCTGCAGCGCTGGAGGTATATCGTTCGTTATATCATTTTGTGGAAGATGGCAGCCCTTTGCATGTGGAGGTATCGGCTGCTATTACAGGACTGGAGGAGCAGCTAAATCCCAAGGCATCGGAGCAACCTGAAAAAACGCCAGCCTGGTATCGTTCGAAAACATTTATCGTGTCGACAGCGGCTGCGGTCGTTCTATTAGCGGCTGGAATTCCAGCGGTTAGCATTCTTGCGGATCAGTCCAATCAGCGACAAATTGAGGCAGCTAAGCAGGAAGAAGCCGCGAAGGCGGCGCAAGCCAAACTGGTTGCCGAGCAGGAGGCCGCGTACAAGGCATTGTCTGAGAAGCAGCGGCAGGCAGCGGAAGAGAAGGCCAGACAGCAGGCCAAGCAGCAGGCTCTTGCTGCCCAAAAACAGCAGGAAGAGCAGAAAAAACAGCAGGCTCTGATAGATCAACAGGTCAAATATGAAGCATATCTTGCGCAAAAGGACAAGGATAAGCAGGCGGCTGTCAAGCTGGCCAAGCAAAAAGCGTATGATCAGCAGGCAAAGTATGAAAAGTATTTGGCTTGGAAAAAGGACCAGAAAGCCCGTGCAGCCCAGCAAGAGGCAGCGCGTAAAGCGACAACTGAGGCGGAACAAAAGCAAAAAGCGTCGATGCAGGCGCGCAACAAGGAGAACGTTCTTCAGCTTATTACTCTGTATAACAAAGCCTACGCCTCCCAGGAGGGGGGAAGCGCGGCAAAGGCCAAAAGCTTTGCCAATAAGTTTAGAGCATTATATGATAGTAATCCATCCTATTATCGCTCGGTAGGCGAAGTGGGATATCGGGCTTCTTCTATCTATAACTTTTTAAGCGACACGAATTTTAGACTGCCTAAAATTTAATTTTTGAACTATTTATGCTGGATAGACTGATAGATAAAGATACAAGGTAACTGAGGGGAGCATGTACAAACCATGAATTATACAATACAGGCATCACAACGTACCCCCGCCCTGATCATTTACCTGATTGACATCAGCGCGTCGATGAACATGCTGATGGAGGGGCGACGGCGAATTGACGTTGTGTATGAGGCTATATCGTTGGCGATCCGGCAGATGGTGTTCCGTTCAACCAAAGGGAATCGTCTGACTGCACGCTATCGGATTGCGATTTTGGCTTACAGTGACGACGTGTATGATTTGCTGAATGGTGTAAAAGGGATTGATGAAATCGCGGCCATTGGTTCGTTGCCCGATTTGACACCCAAACGGTTTTCAGATTCGGCAAAGGCTTTCTTGCAAGCTGAGCGTATTTTACAGGCAGAGCTACCGGGGATGCAGGATTGCCCTGCTCCTCTGGTATGCCATATGACAGATGGGGTATCTACAGGCGATGATCCGGAGCCGATTGCCAAGCGCATTATGAGCATGAGCGTACCGGACGGCAATGTACTGGTAGAAAATATCTTTTTATCCGACAGACTGCTGGAGACGCCCATTCAGGACCCTCGTCGCTGGAAAGGCTTGACGCACAATACGCCGTTGCAGGATGAGCATGCTGTGAAATTGCGTAATATGTCTTCTGTACTCCCTGAAAGCTATCGGGAAATGCTGTTTGAGGCAGATTATCAGTTGGGTGAAGGAGCGATTATGATGTTGCCTGGAACCTGTGCGGAACTGGTGTCGATAGGTTTTCAAATGTCGGCCGCAACGCCTGTACGGTAAGGAGGTAAAAGCATGAATCCACTGCTGTCTCTGCTCCCCGCGAGCAAAAGAAAGGGAATGAATGCAAGGCTGGCTCAGCATTTTGCTTATATAAGCTCTCAGACAGGCGATCAGCCTTTATCATCTCATCTTAGTCGTTTTCTGTGTCGTTATGGCTATGGAAGGTCTGCCGAATCTGCCAGCATGGGGGAAAGCGGACAGGATTTTGCCGCAGTGCGTATTCATAAATCCGTCTGTTGCTTTGTCTTGTGTGATGGTGTCGGGCTCAGTTATCGAGGAGATTTTGCAGCCCGCTATCTGGGCTCTTCTTTACTGGATTGGCTGGAAGAGGGGCGGGATCTGTCTGCTGATCAATTGAGGATGCATCTCGAACGTTTGGCTAGTACAGCTACAGAGGAACTGAATCGGCAGCCTTTGGGTCATGAATCAGGCTTAATGCGTTCAGTATTAGAGGACAAACGTCGCCAGGGAAGCCAGTCCATGTATATTTGCGGTCGAATCGAACTGCCGAAGCGCGGTACCCGTGGGCGTCTCAGACTTGCCTGGCAGGGAGATTCACGCCTGCGACTATGGAACGGTACGGAGGAAATCAGCGAGCTGTTTGATCATACCTTCTCTACAGCGGAGCGCTGGTCCACAAGCCGTGGACCGATCGGAGGCAAGCCTCATTGGTACGAAAGAAGCATACCCGCAGATATGGCGATGAGATTGCAGGTATATAGTGACGGTTTATCCGATTTGGACCCCATTCGCGAGCCTGTCCCAGATGAGCAGATACAAGTATTGCTGGATGCCTCCCATACCGGGGGACTTGATGATGATGCTGCGTTTATTGAATTGCAGTGGTAAATGAATATGTGTAAGGACGTTTGCATCCATACCGATGGCTGTAGAACGTCCTTTTTTGATACATACATACAAAAAAATGAATAATTAAGATATATATGAGATGCAATCGAGATGCAAGAAGAAAAAATGCGCAAGAATGGTGATTATAAAGTATCCCCTTTTGGGTAATCTTGTGATTATACAGGATACTGAAAGGAGCGATACATATGAGCTATACATCTGCAAGAAGCGCGCGCTTTGAAGGCAAAACGGCTCTAATCACGGGGGCCGGTTCTGGAATTGGTAAAGCAACAGCTATTCAAATGGCCAGAGAAGGAGCGAATGTCGCTCTTTTTGATGTAAGTAATGAGCGGATTTTAGAGACAGAAAAAGAGATTAATGCTATACGAGAAGGCTCGGCCCGGGCATTTGATGTGGACATTGCCGATCCGGTTCGTGTGGAAAAAGCAGTCCTGGAAGCTGTTGAATTGTTTGGCGGGCTGCATATCATTTTTGCCAATGCGGGGATTAACGGAGTGGTTGGACCGATTGAGGATTTGAGCATTGAGGATTGGCGGCAAACGTTGTCTACAAATCTGGATGGTACCTTCCTGACGGTGAAATATACGGTGCCGCATTTGAAAAAGAACGGAGGCGGCAGCATTATCATTACCAGCTCCATTAATGGAAATCAGCGTTTTACCAGCTTTGGGATGTCCGCGTACAGCACTTCGAAGGCAGGTCAAACCGGGTTTGCTAAAATGGCTGCGCTGGAACTGGCCAAATTCCGTATTCGTGTCAATGTCATCTATCCCGGTGCCATTTCGACCAATATTGATGAAACAACGGAGAAATCCGAAAGATTAAAGCAGATTACCATCCCCGTTCAGTTTCCCGAAGGTGGACAGCCGTTGGCTAATGGGCCCGGTCAACCTGGTCAGGTAGCTGATTTGGTGACCTTCTTGGCTTCGGATCATTCGCGCCACATTACCGGCGCACAAATTGTAATTGATGGTGCGGAATCTTTATTGTTTTAGCGTTAAAGCATTCTCTATGACGGAAAAAGGATTTATGGTATCCTGATTGTAACATTTTGGTTAAGGTGCGAATGTGGAGCTCACATAAAAACCCCGGGTCCTTCGCACCTCGAAATTTGTCGAAAAGGATAAAAATCTGATTTCATCTATAAAAGTCAATAGTAGATTTAAGCTTTTTTGGTATTGTTTATTTTGAAATTGTATCGAATAGATACCTTTTTTGGATCAATTGGGTACATTTTCGCTGTCGCACTCTATATGAGTGCGTGGATTGAAATACCCCTTAATTTTTTCCACTATAATTCCCAATGACAGTCGCACTCTATATGAGTGCGTGGATTGAAATAGCAATCCACCTGGATAGGCACTTGCAGTAGGCACGAGTCGCACTCTATATGAGTGCGTGGATTGAAATTGTAAATGGTTAAAAAGTAACAGTCGGGAGGGAAGTCGCACTCTATATGAGTGCGTGGATTGAAATTTCCTCCGGTATTCTTTTGCGCCCCAATTATATCGTCGCACTCTATATGAGTGCGTGGATTGAAATCAAAAAAGCTGCTTTTCTTTTTGCCCGTTTGGAGTCGCACTCTATATGAGTGCGTGGATTGAAATTTTTTGCCCGTTTGGAGTGCTATGATTAACAAAAAGTCGCACTCTATATGAGTGCGTGGATTGAAATCCACCATCGTTTTTGATTAGCAGCTGCAATCATCCGTCGCACTCTATATGAGTGCGTGGATTGAAATTTATTCTACTGGATTTGACGCAGATATTCAATGGTCGCACTCTATATGAGTGCGTGGATTGAAATTTCTCGCTTGACGGTGTACAATTGGCGCTTTTTGGTCGCACTCTATATGAGTGCGTGGATTGAAATTTCTCGCTTGACGGTGTACAATTGGCGCTTTTTGCGTCGCACTCTATATGAGTGCGTGGATTGAAATCTTTCGTAGAGACAAGGTCTATGACGACCGGGACTAGTCGCACTCTATATGAGTGCGTGGATTGAAATAAGTACCATAGCGAAATATTTCCCTTTTTCTTCGGAGTCGCACTCTATATGAGTGCGTGGATTGAAATCTGAAAATGAGGTGCCTATGACCATCTTTTGCAGGCGTCGCACTCTATATGAGTGCGTGGATTGAAATTTTTTGCCCGTTTGGAGTGCTATGATTAACAAAAAGTCGCACTCTATATGAGTGCGTGGATTGAAATAATCAAGAGATCATTGTCATGCGAATCGAATATCGTCGCACTCTATATGAGTGCGTGGATTGAAATTTTTTCAAACTCCGATACCAAACAAAATAATTAGTCGCACTCTATATGAGTGCGTGGATTGAAATTGCTGAGCGTGTTGGAATAAGCAATAGTGTGCTTTCGTCGCACTCTATATGAGTGCGTGGATTGAAATATCCATCATTTGTTTGGACGAGGCTCATACCGATGTCGCACTCTATATGAGTGCGTGGATTGAAATTTACAAAAGAAAAGGCCACGTTTCACGTAGTTGTGGTCGCACTCTATATGAGTGCGTGGATTGAAATTTCATTCTCGCAGTTTAAGCGGCGCAAAAGTAAGTCGCACTCTATATGAGTGCGTGGATTGAAATACCTTCAAGCTCTTGTATTTTAAGTTTCAAGCGTTTGTCGCACTCTATATGAGTGCGTGGATTGAAATCTCCTAAACGTTGGGAGATAATAGAAGACAAAATTAAAGTCGCACTCTATATGAGTGCGTGGATTGAAATACGAACAACCATATGTGCACTTTGTTTCACATCAATAAGTCGCACTCTATATGAGTGCGTGGATTGAAATTTTACCCCATGTATCCACGGCAGTAACCTTGAATTTGTCGCACTCTATATGAGTGCGTGGATTGAAATAGCACCGAAAACTTGGAACTCTCTAACGTTCGTGGTCGCACTCTATATGAGTGCGTGGATTGAAATTGAAATAGATCATACATATTTTTTTGATGTTGAAGTCGCACTCTATATGAGTGCGTGGATTGAAATCATCAAAGAAATATTCGAAGACTCTCGCGTCGCCGTCGCACTCTATATGAGTGCGTGGATTGAAATAAGAGAAGCCAAAAAAATCTGAAACTTACATTGGTCGCACTCTATATGAGTGCGTGGATTGAAATAAGTAGTGGGCATATGGAAGATTGGAGCCGACTTCGTCGCACTCTATATGAGTGCGTGGATTGAAATAATCTCTGCACCTCTTGTAAGTCTTGTTTATTCAGCGTCGCACTCTATGTGAGTGCATGGATACAGCAATAATTTTACGAGGGAAAAAATCCAAAAAACCTTAATTTTTTATACTTGTTCTATATAGTAGTACCAACGATTGATAGCTATTAGCTAGGTAGGATTCCTCTCTGGGGTTTAGCGGGCTGTGCCATTCGAACCGCTCTTGGGAAAACATCCATAAATCTAATTGTGGTATTATAGATGGGATTCATTGCTGCTAACAATGGAATAAGTACTAAAAATGTATGTGACAAGGTTATATGGGATACTGGTTTGTATTAAAGAAATGAACAGAACGTATACAGCAGGTAATGCATTAGCATGGGTTGGATTTTATTGGTATTTAATTGACGAAAGGTTATTCTCGAAGAAAAATTAAAGGAGTGAAAAAATGGACTATATCGCCCACATACGGGAAAGTGACCATGAGATTCAGACAGTTGCAGATCACCTGATGGAAACTCAACAACTAGCAGAAACTTATGGTGACAAAATAGGAATACAACATATTACTGGACTCGCTGGTATGCTGCATGACTTGGGGAAATACACAGAAAAATTCCAGAATTACATACGTTTAGCCGTACAAAATCCTGATATTCCGCCGAAACGAGGAAGCGTGGATCATTCTACCGCTGGTGGGAAATTGTTGTACAATCTCTTTCACATCCAACCTCAAGGGCCATTTGATAAGCAGGATTTCATGAACAAAGCTTTATTATCCGAAGTTGTAGGGAATGCGATTATTTCACATCATGCCTATCTGCAGGATTTTTTAGACCCTGACCTGGAATCAAAATTTTTGGATCGGGTGCGTGATCGAAAATTAGAGGGGTTTGACCATGCGGTGACCCTTTTTTATGAACAGGTGATGGAGGAATCTGCCTTTATTCATTATGTGAATCAAGCAGGGATCGAGTTGGCTGATTATATGAAACGGGATGATAATCCAGATATTGAACTCAAAATGATGTTTTTATCCAAGTTTGTGTTCAGTGCTTTGATCGATGCTGATCGCACGAATACCCGTTGTTTTGAAGAAGTTAACGTTAAAAACGAGAAGAACAGCAATGAACCGATGATTCGCCAACAGCTATTTCAAACGTATTACGAAAGACTAATGGAGCGTATTACCGATCTGCAATCAGGAGAGAATGCCGATACAACCATTAATCTGCTTAGAAAGCAAATGTCCGAGCAATGTGAGCAATTTGCAGTCAAGCCTTCCGGGATATTTACACTCTCCATACCTACAGGGGGTGGAAAAACGCTGGCCAGTCTGCGTTATGCCCTAAAGCATGCAGTCACATTTGAAAAGAAGCATATCATCTACGTCGTTCCATTCACAACGATTATCGAACAAAACGCTCAGGAGGTTCGTGAAATTATACGGGATGACGCTAACCTTCTGGAGCATCACTCCAATGTGGTCACGAACGAAGTAGAGGACATAGATGGTGAGGATCATGAGCTTGAAGATGTTGTTGTGAATACGCATCAAAAATTAAAGCTGGCTAAGGATAATTGGGATTCGCCAATCATTTTCACGACCATGGTGCAATTTTTAAATGTGTTTTACGCGGGTGGCAGCAGAAATATCCGTAGGCTTCACAATTTGAGTGAGTCCGTCATTATTTTTGATGAAGTCCAAAAAGTCCCCACACACTGTACTTCTTTGTTTAATCAAGCACTGAATTTTTTGAAAATATATGCCTCTTCAAGTATTGTTCTTTGCACCGCTACCCAACCGGAATTGGATTTTGTACACAACAAGCTGGACATAGACCCAGATGCCGAAATGGTGCATGACCTCGATCATGTTATCGAAAAGTTTAAGCGGGTTGAAATTGTTGACAAGGCGACAGATGATACTTTGGATACCGAGAAACTTGCTAATTTTGTTGAGCAAAAACTTGCCGATGAACCAAGCATACTCGTTATTCTCAATACAAAAGCGGTGGTCAAAAATCTATATCACCGATTAACAGAAGGAGACGGTGCCATCCCGATCTACCATTTAAGTACCTCCATGTGCCCAGCTCATCGCAATCGCATATTGGGGGAAGTAAAAACACATTTAGATCATAAAGAACCTGTCGTTTGTATCAGCACACAACTCATCGAGGCGGGAGTAGATATTAGTTTTGATTGTGTCATCCGATCCTTGGCTGGTCTGGATTCGATTGCTCAGGCGGCAGGTCGATGTAATCGCCACGGAAGAGATGGAACGAAGCAGGTGTATGTCATTGATCATGAAGAAGAAAATCTCAAAGATCTCAAAGAAATTAAAATCGGCAAAGAAATTACCAAAAAAATGTTCATTGACTTAAAACGTGACAAAACCTGCTACGGCGGTAACATATTGTCCGGACATGCTATGGAAATATATTTCCAAAAGTATTATACCGAGCTGGCATCGGATTTAAACTATTTTATACCTAAGCTAAGAAAAAATATGACCGAGCTATTATCTGTCAGTCGCAGTGAAAATACGTATTATCGCTCCTATTACGATGAACATGATACACTTCTTCCTTTATTTTTAGCGAATAGTTATAAGACAGCAGCAGACCACTTTCAAGTCATTAAGGATCATACGACAGCCGTCATTGTTCCTTATGGAGATGGAGAGAAGGAAGGAAAAGAGATCATCGCTGATCTGAATGGACAGCAAAGCATAGAGGATCTTAGCAGCCTGCTCCGCAGGGCACAGCAATTCACCATTAATATAACAAACACAGATAAAAATCAATTGAGTCACAATAAGGCGCTGGTTTCTTTTTTGGACGGAAAAATATGGGCTCTGACCGATGGGGCTTATGATGATTCATATGGGCTCAATCTTCAAAATGATAGCTCGCATGGTGGTTTTATCCTTTAAAAATGCCTTTAACGGGGCTTAAGGGCTTATCTTTTGCGTTGACTGACTATGTTGAAAGTAATACTCTGGTATTAAGTTTGGGTAAAAAGACTTAGAAAGGAGGAAGCTACCAGTTGAGAAACGCAATCGAATTTAGAGTGTACGGAGATTATGCATTGTTCACTGATCCGCTAACCAAACTGGGTGGTGAGAAACTAACATACAGTGTCCCCACCTATCAGGCACTAAAAGGGATCGTAGAAAGCATTTATTGGAAGCCTACGATTACGATGGTTGTGGACAAGGTTCGTGTTCTAAACGCTATCCGAATGGAATCCAAGGGGATTCGGCCCATTGAATATGGCGGCGGTAATACGCTTGCTAACTATACTTATCTTAAAGACCCTTGCTATGAGGTTCAGGCTCATTTTATTTTTAATCTGCATCGTCCCGAGATGGAATATGACCGTAATGAAAACAAACATCATAATATTCTCAAACGCTCGTTGCTTGCGGGTGGACGCAGAGATATTTTCCTGGGTACACGAGAATGCCAAGCTTATGTGGAGCCCTGTGTTTTTGGTGAAGCACCCGGTTTCTATGATAGCTATGGCGACATTCATCTAGGCAATATGGTACACGGGATTAACTACCCGGATGAGACAGGCAGGAATCACTTGGAGGTACGCTTGTGGAATCCGGTGATGAAGGATGGAGTCATTGAATTTATTCCACCGGAGATATGCACACAAGTTCGCATCATAGCGGATATGCAGCCCAAACAGTTTGATGAAAATAATGTTCAATCCGCTGATGAGCTGTTTGCAGAGTGGGAGGGGTGGGGCATGAAATGAGCTGGCTACTAAATCTATATGAAACCTATGAATCCAACCTTGACCGTGTGGGTGTGATTGAGAAAAAGCATAATGATCGCGAATATACGCTGCTGCCCATCTCCCATACAACTCAAAATGCACAAATTGAAGTGGAAATTACGGAACAAGGTGATTTTCATTCAGCCAGAGTGCTGGACAAGGACGATTTTAGCACATTAATTCCTTGTACCGAGAAATCCGCCAGCCGGGCTGGCTCTGTCGTAGCACCTTATCCGCTGCATGATAAATTAAGCTATGTGGCCGGAGATTTTGTCGCATATGGCGGAAAGATCAAAAAAGAAGAGCCCTTTGCTGCTTACATTCAGCAGTTAGAAGGGTGGGCTAATTCAGAATATGCCACTCCCAAGCTGAAAAGCATCTATCGTTACTTGAGCAAGCGCCGACTGATTAAAGATTTGGTAGACGAATCTATTTTATACCTTGATGAGGATCAAAAATTAATAAGTAAATGGGAAAAGAAGTATGAGCGTTCACCTGGGGAGAAACCACGTATATTTACGGCAGTTCCCGGTGAACTGGAGAGCGCATTTATTCGTTTTAACGTGTATTCACCAGATAAAGCGTTAACTAAAGTATGGCAGGATAAAGAGCTATATGATTCATTTATTGGTTACTACAGTAAGTTGCTGGGCGAAGAAGACATTTGTTATGTCACCGGAAAGCAGCTCCCGAGCACAGACAAGCATGCAAACAAAATCAGAAATTCCGGGGATAAAGCAAAGCTGATTTCTGCTAATGATACGAGCGGGTTCACATTCAGAGGACGGTTTGCCCATAGTCATGAAGCAGCAAGCATCAGCTATGAAGTATCTCAAAAAGCCCATAATGCATTAAAATGGCTGATTCATCGTCAAGGGAAAACCACCATGGATAACCGTGTTTTTCTCGTCTGGGGTAATGACGCCACGAATGTGCCGAGTCTTACCGACAATGACAACATCTTTGCAATGGGTTTTGGTACTGAATCATCCAGGCCGACAGCAATCAAAAGTCATACCAACGAGGAGCTTGCATTTGATCTGGCCAAAGCCCTGTCGGGTTATCGTAATAAACTGGCCGTCAAAGCAGATTCCAAAGCAAACGTCAATATTCTGGTGCTTGACTCCGCAACAACAGGGCGCATGGCTGTTCTCTATTATCGGAATTTGGATAAAAAATTGTATTTTGACAGGCTTATTGATTGGCATTCCAAATGTGCCTGGTTACACCGTTACCAGAAGGACGAGCAAGGTGAGTTATTACTCTTTTGGGGGGCTCCGGCAACCAGAGACATTGCTTTCGCGGCATACGGCCCTAAGGCGAATGACAAACTCATTAAAGGCTTGATGGAACGAATGCTTCCATGCATTGTGGATGGTCGAACAATTCCGCAGGATATTGTGAGAAGTGCTACTCACCGTGCCTCTAATCCGGTAGCTATGGACAAATGGGAATGGGAGAAGACACTGAGTATAACATGTGCATTGATTAACACACGGGAGGGATACAACGTGGGATTAGATGAAGAAAATACGGATCGCAGCTATTTATTCGGCAGACTGTTGGCCATTGCTGATGTACTGGAACGAAATGCACTGGAACGAAGTGGACAGGATAAGGAAAAAAAGCGTTCCACCAATGCCATACGCTATATGAGTGTATTCTCACAGCATCCGGAAAGAACCTGGAGAACGATTCAGAATGCTTTGCAGCCGCATCAAGCCAAGTATGGTCAAAGCCTAAACTATTATTCCATTATGATTGATGAGGTTGCTTCAAAAATCCCGTTTGATCAATTTAATAATGAACCGCTGACCGGGAAATATTTGCTTGGATTCTACAGTCAGCGCTATAAGCTCTATCACAACACGGATAAAAAGAAACATCAGGCAAATACCACAGAAACGAATGACAGCCAAAACGATAACACCCCAGCATAAAAATCTTTTAAAATATAGAGTTATATGAAAAGGAGAATCATCATATGTCTATTTTGGATCATAAAATTGATTTTGCCGTTGTATTGTCTGTCGCGAAAGCAAATCCTAATGGCGATCCCCTGAATGGCAATCGCCCACGGCAAAATTACGATGGATTTGGCGAAATTTCAGATGTGGCTCTGAAACGGAAAATAAGAAATCGTCTGCAAGATATGGGAGAGTCTATTTTTGTTCAATCGAATGATCGCAAATCGGACTCTTTTAGTAGTTTAAGAGAACGTGCCGAAGCCAATCCTGAGCTGGGAAAAATTTTTAAGAGCAAGGAAGGTTCAAGCGAGGAGTTTGCCAGAATGGCCTGTCAGGAGTGGATGGATGTTCGTAGTTTTGGTCAAGTTTTTGCATTCAAAGCGGTGGGTAAAGGGGCAGGAGTATCTGTAGGGGTAAGAGGTCCTGTATCTATACATACGGCAACCAGTGTTCTACCTATTGATATTACCAGCATGCAAATTACCAAAAGTGTAAACTCCGAACCAGGTAGCGAAAAAGGTTCCGATACGATGGGGATGAAGCATCGGGTGGATTTTGGCGTGTACGTTTTTAAGGGAAGCATCAATACACAGCTAGCTGAAAAAACAGGATTTACAAACGAAGATGCGGCAAAGATCAGGGAAGCGCTGATTTCATTGTTTGAAAATGATGTCTCATCCGCCCGTCCTGACGGTAGTATGGAGGTTCATAAAGTCTATTGGTGGGAGCACAATTCCAAGCTTGGAAAATACTCATCTGCTAAAGTACACCGATCTTTGGAAGTGAAACCGAAAGAAAATGTAAATGCAGCCGACAAATCTTTTGATACACATTATGAATGTATATTAACACCGCTCGAAGGCTTAGAGGTCCAAGAGTATGCAGGGCTATAACGAAGAAGATTATTTGCTATTATCCGGTATTCAGCATTTTAATTTCTGTAGAAGACAGTGGGCGCTTATTCACATTGAGCAGCAATGGGAAGAAAACGTGCGAACGATTGAGGGCAATCATTTGCACCGAAAAGCCGATCAGCCGATGATTCGTGAGAAAAGAGGGGATAAGCTCGTTGTACGCGCATTACCTGTACATTCCAGAGAGCTTGGGATCACTGGTATCTGTGACGTGGTGGAGTTTGTGCGTGATCCCCTTGGTGTCCCACTTGCAGGGGAGGAAGGGACGTACCTTCCTTTTCCTGTGGAATACAAGCGTGGCAAGCCGAAACGAAATGATTCGGACCATGCCCAGTTGGTCGCACAAGTAATGTGTCTGGAAGAAATGCTCGTATGTGAGATTTCAAAAGGCTACTTTTATTACGATGAGATCAAGCATCGCGTAGAGGTTATCATCACAGCGTCTGACCGTGAACGTGTGCGTGCCAGCTTGCAGGAAATGCGGCATTATTTTGAGCGAAACCATACACCCAAAGCCAAAGCAGGTCCCCATTGCCAAAGCTGCTCGCTTCAACACATATGTGTGCCGGAGATTTTGAATAAAAAATCAGTTTCAAGCTTTATTGAAAGCAGGATCGCTGAATGAAAAAACTACTGAACACATTATTTGTGACCATGCCAGATACGTACTTGTCACTGGATGGGGAAAATATCGTAGTCAAACAAGAAGAGTCCATTCTTGCACGGTATCCTTTGCATAATTTGGAGGCAGTTTGCACTTTTGGCTACTCAGGAGTCAGTCCTGGCTTGATGGGAGCTTGTGCAACACGTAACATAGACCTAACCTTTATGACGCGAAGCGGACGTTTCCTGGCACGAGTTACGGGAGAAAGCCGGGGAAATGTAGTGCTGAGAAAAGAACAGTACCGGATTTCCGATGATGATAGAAGAAGCGCTCGTGTAGCCAGAAATATGATTATAGGTAAGATCTATAACCATAAATGGATTTTGGAACGGGCTACGAGGGACCACCAGCTTCGGATTGACATGGATCGTATGAAAAAGGTGAGCGCTTCTTTAACAGAGATCATGAAGCAGGTCCGTGAAGTGGAGGAGCTAGACATTTTACGGGGCTTGGAGGGTACGGCGGCCGTTCAGTATAATTCCGTTTTTGACGAGCTGATCTTGCAGCAAAAAGATGATTTTTATTTTCATGGACGCCATAAACGTCCACCGTTAGATAATGTAAATGCGTTGTTATCTTTTGCCTATACATTGCTGTCCAACGATATGAAATCGGCTTTGGAAGCTGTCGGCCTGGATGCGTATGTAGGTTTTCTGCATCGAGATCGTCCGGGAAGAGAATCTTTGGCATTGGATGTGATGGAAGAGCTTCGAGGAGTATATGCCGACCGTTTTGTGCTGTCTTTGATTAACAAAAAGCTAATTCATGGCACAGGATTTTATAGGAAAGAAAACGGATCTGTGATGATGGATGATGATACGAGGAAAATCGTATTGAAGGCCTGGCAGGAACGGAAACAGGACAAGATCATTCATCCTTATCTGAATGAGAAGATGTCTTGGGGGCTGGTGCCTTATTCACAGGCATTGCTTTTGGCAAGGCATATTCGGGGAGACTTGGACGAGTACCCTCCATTTTTGTGGAAGTAGGTGTGAAACTTGCTCATTTTGATTACTTATGATGTAAGTACGGTAGACAGAGAAGGTAGAAAAAGACTGGCAAAGGTTGCGAAAAAGTGTGTAGATCACGGACAAAGGGTGCAAAATTCTGTATTTGAATGTATTTTGGATTCGACCCAGTTCCGCCGTTTAAAGTATGAATTAGAAGAATTGATAGACAAAAAAGAAGACAGCCTGCGTTTCTACAACTTAGGCGATAACTACAAAAAGAAAGTAGAGCATATAGGGGTCAAAGAGGCTTACGATATGGAAAGCCCACTCATTTTATAAGGTGCGAATGTGAAGCTCACATAAAAACTCCGGATCCTTCGCACCTCGAAATTTGTCGAAAAGGTTTGAGCTGGTTATTTTAGATAAATGTCAACGCTTGATGCAAGCCTTTTCGGCATCGTTTTTTTGCGGAAATGTGTGGAATTGATCTCATTAGAGTATGAATTACTGCATTTTCGCCGTCGCACTCTGTATGAGTGCGTGGATTGAAATTTTTTGCCCGTTTGGAGTGCTATGATTAACAAAAAGTCGCACTCTGTATGAGTGCGTGGATTGAAATAATACACCATAGTGTTATGGTTAGTTACAAGAGCGTCGCACTCTGTATGAGTGCGTGGATTGAAATCTCTTTCTCGTGCCTACTGCAAGTGCCTATCCAGGTCGCACTCTGTATGAGTGCGTGGATTGAAATCGATCCTGAGCGCATATGCTATGTCGATAGACCTTGTCGCACTCTGTATGAGTGCGTGGATTGAAATTGTTTCACCAAGAACCTGGAACCACCGCGAAAATGTCGCACTCTGTATGAGTGCGTGGATTGAAATTGGAAATACGGCGATGTGACCGTGTTCCAAGACAGTCGCACTCTGTATGAGTGCGTGGATTGAAATATGTGCTGGACGCTGTGGGCAGCTGGCATAAGTTTGTCGCACTCTGTATGAGTGCGTGGATTGAAATTTAAATTCCAATAAGAAATACAAATTTCAATACACCAGTCGCACTCTGTATGAGTGCGTGGATTGAAATTAATGGCGATACCATTTAAGGTACGTCGGACTAGAGTCGCACTCTGTATGAGTGCGTGGATTGAAATGCATTGCCACGTTGCAAGAACCTACCGATACCATGTCGCACTCTGTATGAGTGCGTGGATTGAAATCTCTTTCTCGTGCCTACTGCAAGTGCCTATCCAGGGTCGCACTCTGTATGAGTGCGTGGATTGAAATGTTCTTGTATCCGCTATAACCCTTGTCTCCTGGCCTGGTCGCACTCTGTATGAGTGCGTGGATTGAAATCATTGGGCTTCGGACATCTTCAAAAGTCCTTTTTCGTCGCACTCTGTATGAGTGCGTGGATTGAAATACTCATTGCTTAAAGCCACCCCACTTCCTCGTTATGTCGCACTCTGTATGAGTGCGTGGATTGAAATTTTGATGTGGAAACTATGATGAACGATAATTGGGAGTCGCACTCTGTATGAGTGCGTGGATTGAAATAATCGTCCTACTGCTGCGCTAATGATCTCCCGGTAAGTCGCACTCTGTATGAGTGCGTGGATTGAAATACCGATTTTTTTAATGTTGGATGTGTAAACTGACCGGTCGCACTCTGTATGAGTGCGTGGATTGAAATAACCACCCGAGGAGAGGGCCGAAGATGCTATCGACGTCGCACTCTGTATGAGTGCGTGGATTGAAATTGTGGCTTATGGCATTAAACGTTTGGTGATCGAAGTCGCACTCTGTATGAGTGCGTGGATTGAAATTCTGAAATTTCGTCTAAAATCTCCTGGAGTATCAAGTCGCACTCTGTATGAGTGCGTGGATTGAAATAGATTCACCCTCTTGCTGCAAGATTATTTTCGCAGTCGCACTCTGTATGAGTGCGTGGATTGAAATTTCCAAGTACGCGGGTAATCTCAACTATTTTGTGTTGCACTATATGATTGTTCACCCTTTTATTTGTAATATATGTAAATTTTTCATTTCAAATAATGTAGACATAATATATTGGCAGATGGCCAATTTTGGCGAGAAATAAAGTGTGCATTTTGAAATTATGGAATTTTTATGTGAAGGGTGGTTATGGCTTGAAGCATACACCCTACGATTACAAAAGCACTCTTTTTGTCATATAATCTAAATGCGAAAAATGAAACACAAGAACGAAGTAGGCGGAATGGTGCTGTACAAGCGAAGCGGTCGCTTTTGTCCCCGGATTTTTACCCTTAATCATAGGCTCCATTCAAGAAAATCCGGGGGCGGTGGCGATGGGAAGCACCATCTGACTGCGTAGTGGCACAAAAAGTAACTTTTAAGTTCAGCTTGCAGGAGACTGTAGCATTTTAACTAAACATAAACCGCCAAAGTGCCTCTGGGATGCTCCAGAAGCACTTTTTTTGACGAGCAAATTTTTAAAAAAATCCAAAAATTTACATTTTACATTAGGGTATGACATAGAAGGAGGAATCATGCTGATGAATCCGGGTGTGACTTTACTTCGTGTCGAACGGGCTAGAAAAAGACTGCATCAAGTCCAGAAGAAATACGGATTTTTAACCCATCCCAAAAGTGATCGAACAATCCCGGAAACTGGATGATTTATTGAATCATGCAAATCAAAAACTTAACTAATGAATGCATTACGTGCTATAAAAGGAAGAATGCGATTCCCGATCCTATCCTTTGAACAAAATCTTAATTGGAGGTAACATTGTTGAAAAAACGCAATGCGGTAACCCCTTATGGCTGGAAAATCAAACAAAAGCTAGTCGAGAAGCAGATGGATCAGGGAACATTTTGTGACACCTACCATATTCCTCCCAGCCGCTTGTCCAATCTCATTCACGGAACACGTAAGGCTAAAAAATATAGAAAGCTAGTATCTGAATTGCTTGGGCTTGAAGAATAATCGCTCTTTCTCCCCCCAATCTATACGGGACACCCTAATGATCGTATGGTACAGTGGCAAAAGAATCTGTTTTATTATTAAATAGGATTGTACATATAGGCTGTTAGCCATACTAAATATGCAGTAGAGCAGAACGAATGCTATAAATGCAGATACAGGAGTGGATAGGATCTATGGGAATGTTCTTCAGAATGGCTGAGCAGAAGATTGCAGAGGCGATGGCGAAAGGCGAGTTTGATCATTTACCCGGAGCAGGCAAGCCGCTGGTCATCGAGGATTTATCACATGTTCCAGAGGAACTGCGTATGTCGTACAAGCTACTGAAAAATGCGGGCATTTTACCGGAGGAGCTTCAGCTACAGCAGGAATGTGTCCAGATGCGTGATTTGCTTCATGCTTGTCATGAGGCAGGAGAGCAGCAGCGGATCAGTCGCAGGCTGACTGAAAAGTCACTTCGTCTCCGCATGCTGCTGGAAGAGAGAGGACTGAATACTTCGTCTGTATTTTATGAATATGAGTCGGCTGTGCGTAAGCGGTTGGAGGAATAGAAGCGACAGGAACAAAGGGCGGAATGCCCTTGTCCGTATGCTTGAGTACTACCGTCAATAGCAGCGTTAACGCTGCAAATCTGACAGTCTCCTGAAGAACTGTTCCGTCAGGATGACTGGCTCCTTGGGCAGCTTATCGAGATGAAAATCCTGGACCAAATCCACAGCCTTCACAGGCTCGGGAGAATCCAGCAACCCGGAAAAATAGGCGAGCCAGCCAATGACCGCTTCCGGTGTAATTCCCTGCCTACGCATGGCCCGGAGTGCTACACCGCCGTGTCGTTTGGCGAGCCTTCGTCCGTCAGGCCCCAAGACGAGGGGGACGTGTGCGAAGCGTGGCGGCTGCAAGCCCAAAGCTTGGTATAGCAATAGCTGACGAGGTGTCGAATCGAGCAGATCGTACCCGCGCAGCACGTCGGTGATATGCATGTCAGCATCGTCGACAACGACGGCCAGCTGATAGGAGAACATGCCGTCTGCCCGTTTAACGATAAAATCTCCTCCATCCCCGGCGCCGAAGATTGCATGGCCTGCTACCTGATCATGAAATGAAATCACCGCATCCGAATTTTGCGGTACTTTAAAGCGAAGTGAAGGGAGCTTATGTTGTGAGTTGGTCTCTGCTTCCTGAGGGGTAAGACTGCGACACGTCCCCGAATAGGCTGGCCCTTCACCAGACAGTCCATGCGGAGCACTGGCGGCGGCCACAATATCCGCCCGGCTGCAAAAGCAAGGATACAGCATATCCTGCCCCTGTAGTTTGTCCAATGCAGCCTGGAAGCGTTCCAGCCGCTGGCTTTGAGTGTAGGGACCGTAGGGACCGCCTACATCCGGTCCTTCGTCCCATTCCAGACCGATCCAGCGCAAATCTTCCATAATTCCTTGGGCCAATGGGCTGCGAGCCCGTGTCATATCAATGTCCTCGATACGTAAAATATAGGTTCCGCCCAGGGAACGAACGTGCAGCCATGACAACAACGCGGTGCGGGCGTTTCCCAAGTGTATCCATCCCGATGGTGTTGGAGCAAATCTCCCTCTGATGGGTTGGTCCTGTAATTCCATACGAAAGTTACCTCGTTTCTATATCCCGTTCTTGACAATCCATATAATACTATTATAAAACGATCCTGCCGCGAGTGCATCTCGACATAGATCGTTTCCATGTATTCAATGCATACTTGGTGAGATCATCAACAAAAACAGACCAAAACGGTAATAAAGTTTTGGTCTGTTATATAAAACATCCTTCACTATAATGGCAAGAACTCGCCACTTCCAGGCACCGTACCCTTATTCGCAAACAAAGAACTGCCGCTAAAACCTCGGTTTTACAAACTTTAACGTCCGCATAACATATTCCGCAACGTCCTCCTGCATACTTAGTGGTGCCAAATCAAGAGAGTGGGGGGCTTAAAAGTATGCTGCAACTTCACACATTACTGTCGGGTACCCGACAGAATCATATTGTCTTTTCTCTTATACTGGGCTTGGGTTCGTCGATGAAAGCAGCCAGGCTACACTTGGTGTACAGAAGTGGAGGCGGATGCGGCAATGCTTGATTTAGCGGCAAAGACTGTATCTACCGGGTCGAAAGCGTCGAAGCGCTCCATCGATTCCGTGTATGCCCTGCACCGCAAATACGGAACCTTGCGGAGGTTCCCGAAAGGCTCGTTTGTCTTTACCAAAGGAAGTGTTCCTGTCGGCTCCTATTTCATCGAAAACGGACTGCTCAAGGTATGCCAATTTACCGAGGAAGGACGGGATGTAACCTTTTTCATCCGAAAAACCGGGGACGCCTTCGGGCTTGCAGAAATTGTCCTGGGGCAAAATCATCCCTGCTACGCTCAGTGTCTGCACGACAGCCAGATTTGGGTGCTTGACGCGGCCATTATTCAGGAAAAAATCCATTCAGACCATGAGGTCATGAGCGACATCCTGTATACGATGACCGATCGGCTCATTCATCATCAAAGTACGGTTGAACTGCTGATTTCCAAGCCTGTGCCGTGGAGGCTCGCCTGGCTTCTCCAGCAATTGGGCACGCCTGTTGGCGATGGCGATTCCAGAATCGACCTGGTACTGAACCATGAGGAAATATCCAACATGATCGGATGCAGTCGGCAGACGGTCTCGGAATTGCTGAGCAAATGGAAGGCCCAGGGCATCATCAGCTATGACCGGAAGCATATTGTGCTTCACAATGTACAAGCGATATTCGGCGCCAGCGGCATGAATTGACCTTTTACAGGCATCAAACAGAGAAAGTAGTGGAATCCATTGTCGAGAATTATTTTGGATACGGATATCGGAACCAACGCGGACGATGCGGTGGCGCTCGCCCTCGCTCTTAGATCAACGGAAATCCGTATTGAAGGCATCACCACCGTCTACGGAAAAGTCCGGACCCGCGCGCAAATTGCGCAAAAAGTGCTGAACCTGTGCGGAGCCTGTCATATCCCGGTATGTCCCGGGATCGAATTACCGCTTCTGCGCAACCGTCCGCTACTCAGAGCAGGAATCGAGGGAAAAGGCTTGCACCTGGAAGAAAGCGGAAGCAAGTTTGACAGGCATGCGGTCGATTTTATCATGCAATCCGTAATGGAGCATCCTGGAGAAATTACACTTGTCATGATCGGTCCGCATACGAACGTTGCGGCGGCCATGATCCGGGAGCCCCGTATTGCCGAGTGTGTGAAACAGATTGTCATGATGGGCGGCGTTACCCGTCTTGCTCCTAACGGCAGCGATTTGTCACCTGTCGAGCATAATATCCAATGCGATCCGGAGGCGGCAGCGATTGTTTTTTCAAGCGGAGCGCCCATCCTAATGCTTGGTCTGGACGTGACCCGGCAAGCTGTATTTTCCAGGGAAGAAGCTGACCTCATGGGGGCCAGCGGAACTCCGCTTGCGGGAACCCTTGTACGGATGATGCATGACTTTATGGACTACATGCAGCGAGATTTTTCGTATATGTGCGACCCGCTCGCCATCGCCGTGCTTATCGATCCTACATTGATCCGCACCAAACGGATGGACATCCGGGTCCAGTATGAACGCGGAGAATTTTCCGGACAAACGATCGCTGAGGCATGTGCAGACGGGAATGTGGAAACAGCGCTTGAGGTTGATACTGCCCGTTTTTTTGAACTGCTGAACCACAGATTGTTTTTTACGGGATAAAGCCCTGTTTTAAAAAAAGCATACTCTTTAAACCATAAATCGTTAAGTCATAAATCGAGGTGGAACATACATGATTCCCAAACAACCGGTAAAACGCTTTGCCGCTTGGTGTGCGCCTATGCTGGCGGCAGCCGTCCTTTTTACAGGCTGTTCGCAGGGAGCGGGCACATCTGCAGATTCTTCAAGCTCGAACGGGCAAGGCTCCTCCACTTCTTCTGCAACAACGGAGATTTCGTTTGAGGCCTACTCCAATTACGAGAAGCCGCTCACGAAGGTGGTCGAAGCTTTTGAACAGCAAAATCCGAACATCAAAGTCAAAATGAATCTCGTTCCGATTGACCAATTGACAGAAACGATCGAAATCAAGCTCAGCTCCAAAGCCGAGGATTTGGACGTGCTGTTTGTCGATACCCCACTGGTCATGAACTATTCCGTGAAAGGCTATCTGGAGCCGCTGGATTCTCTGATCCCAGCCGATGCTAAGGCCAAATGGACGAAATCCGCGGTGGACACGGTATCGTACAAAGGCGAGCTCATGGCTGCGCCTATGAACAGCTCCAGCCAGGTGCTTTACTACAATAAAGATATTTTTAAAAAGAAAGGCATTCCTTTCCCGGACGCTGACAAGCGTATGACGTGGGAGGAAGTCCGGGATTTGGCGAAACAGCTGACTTCGGATAACGTATACGGTTTTTCCTTCGAGCAGGTGGACAAAGCGTACCAGCTTTTGGCCCTGTCGGATAGCCTGAGCGCCAAAATGCTCAGCGACGACGGACTGGTGTCCAGCGGCTATTCGAATTCGCCGGAGGCCGTCAAGGCCTTCCAATTTTACGCGGACCTGTTCAACAAGGACAAAGTCAGCCCGAAAATCAAAAAAGAAGAATCCATCGACTATTTTACATCCGGCAAAGTGGCGATGTTCGTGTCCACCAACCAGAACATGCCGAAGATTAGGGATTCCGGCTTGAACTTTGGCGTCACGCTGCATCCGTATTTCGCGGGTCAGAAAGTAGCCACGCCAACCGGGGCATGGAACGTGGGTATCTCCAAATATTCCGAGCACAAAGAGGCATCCGCCAAGTTCATTAAATTTCTGACGTTGGGCGAAGGAGCAAAAATCCTGTTTAAAGAAGGAGGGACGCTGCCTCCACAGATCGATCTGCTCAATTCCATCGACACCGATCCGAAATATGAGCAGTTCCCTGACAATGTCATCCGCATTGCTGCCAAGGAATCGCGCGAAACTGCCGTTCCCCGTCCCAAAACGCCCGGTTACCTGGAATGGGAAAAGAATATGAACAAAGCATTTGAAGATATGAAAAACGGTGCCGATCCGCAAAAAGCGCTGGATGATGCCGTCCACGTCATAGATAACCTATTGAAAAAATATAAGGGTGTAGCAGCAAATTGAACACATTCGGGGGAACGAAGGGCTGAGCACGGTTCCCCCTTTTTCCTTCAAGAGGATGCCAGCGGTCCTTCCTGGCCCTGAATCCGAATTGCTGCAAAAGGTGAATGTATGAAACTGAAAAATAATATTGGCTCTATCCTGCTCTTTCTACTGCCTACCCTTGCCGGGCTGTTTCTGTTTAAGCTGTATCCCATCTTCAGCGCTGTAGTGCAAAGTGTATACACGACACAATTTTTTACAGGCGAAAAAAGCTTCGTCGGATTGCAGAACTACCAATCCTTGTTCGCGGACCCCGTGTTCTGGAATTCGCTGAAGGTAACGCTGGTGTTCAATCTGATCATTAACCCGCTGCAAATTGTACTGGCCTTCGCGCTGGCGATGCTGTTAAATACGAAAATCAAGCGGATTGCTTTCTTTCGCGGTATTCATTTCGTACCTGTCGCCGTATCCGTCCCGACCGCCTGCGTCTTATGGAACATTATGCTCAGCCCCGAGCAGGGCGTCGTAAATTCGATTTTGGTTGCGCTGGGACTGGACCCGCAGCCGTTTTTGGGTAGCAGCCTCCAGGCGCTCGGCTCCATTATCGCGATTGCGTCATGGAAGGGTGTCGGCTATTGGTCGCTGTTCCTGCTGGCCGGTCTCCAGGAGATTCCCGGTTCGCTGCTTGAAGCCTCCTCCCTGGACGGAGCGAGCCGTTGGAAGCAATTTGTCCATGTGATCCTTCCGCTTATGAAACGCCCACTCACCTTTATCGTCGTGGCCGTGACGACGGCAAATTTCCTGCTGTTTTCACCGATGTACATTTTGACCAAAGGCGGGCCTGAAAACAGTACGAATGTGCTGATGCTTGAAAGCTTCAATAACGCTTTTCTATATTCCGATATGGGCAGATCGTACGCGATTATGGTCATTTTGCTGCTGATTACGCTAACTGTTGTCGCCCTGCAGTTCAAGTGGCTGCGGACCTCCCATTAGAAAGGATTTCAACGTGAACCGATTTACCCGTTCTCATCTGTTGTTGTATGCCGTACATATCGTTCTGGCGCTGCTGGTGCTGCTGCCGCTGGCGTTTGCCTTCGTTTCGTCGTTCCGTCCGCTGGAGGACATTTATAAATATATGTCGCCGATCACCTGGAAAACGTTTTGGCCGTCCAATTTTACATGGGGAGCTTATCAAATGCTGTTTACGGAGCGAGGGTTCGGACAAATTTTTCTGAACACGTTTTTTGTCGGAGCAGCCAACGTGATTGGCGGGCTTTTGCTTGGCTCCATGGCCGCGTTCGCATTCGTATATTTTGAGTTTCGTGGAAAAACGCTGCTGTTTCTGCTGGTGCTGCTCACCTTCATGATTCCGTTCGAGGTCATCTCCATCCCGTTGTACAGCCTTGTCAACAGCCTGGGCTGGGTGGACACCTATGCGGGCATCATCATTCCCGGCATTGCCAACGGACTGGTCATCTTCCTGTTCCGTCAGTTTTTTCTCGAACTGCCGACGTCTCTGGTCGAATCTGCCCGCATGGACGGGGCCTCCTGGCTGCGGGTATACACTCGAATCGTCATGCCGCTCTGCAAGCCCGTTACCGTCAGCGCCAGCCTGCTTATTTTTATTCAGCAGTGGGAATCGTTCCTGTGGCCACTCATCGTGACACGCTCGAAGGAGTATAAAGTGATTCAGGTCGCGCTGAGCGACTTCGTTACCGAATACGCCACCTACTGGAACGAAATGTTCGCGGCCGTCATTTTGTCCATCCTTATCCCCGTTGTGCTGCTGCTTCCACTGCAGCGCTATTATGTGCAGGGGATTGCCAATACGGGATCGAAGGAGTAGGACGCACCGAGAACGAACCATTTCTCCAATCGCTGTTGCCCCGAATTTCAAACTATTTTTTTAGCGGTAGAAATTCGGGGATAAAGGCGAACCCAACGTAACTTACATAAATTATGAGGATGAAAATGCTAAACTGAATGAAAGCCTCGGTATCCAGGCTAATGATTGAGCATGGACTACACATCATAAGTGAATTGCCCAATGTATCAAGCATCTGTATACTATTTTCAATAGAGATATTCCGACTCTGACCATTTTGGGAACTTTTCTCGGAGGGGATCGTGTGAAGCGAAATTGGGAGCTGGGCGAGTACCATTCAATACATAGCTAAGCAGATCGAAACCCCAGCGTAACTGTACGCGAGGAACAACTTTTCCAATCTACATTTGACACAATAATAAAAAGCTAAAGCTTAGATTCACGCATCTGCGTATCATTGGAGAGATTTCATTGACAGATAAACAACTGCCTATCATTCAAATTATACCCGAGCTTAAAAATGCGCTGCGATCCCATTCGGCTGCCGTATTGATTGCGCAGCCAGGCGCGGGCAAGACGACGGTTACGCCGCTTGAACTGCTGCACGAGCCGTGGCTGGCGGGTCAAAAAATGCTGATGCTGGAGCCAAGGCGCTTGGCGGCACGTGCAGCAGCCGCGCAAATGGCGAAAGCGCTGGGAGAACAAACGGGGCAGACGGTGGGCTACCGGGTTCGCATGGATACAAAAATAGGACCGAATACGCGGATTGAAGTGGTTACTGAGGGCGTGCTGACACGGATGCTGCAAAGTGATCAGGCGTTGGAGGGGACTGGACTGATTATTTTTGATGAGTTTCATGAACGCAGTCTGCATGCAGATTTAGGGCTGGCGCTTGCTCTACAAAGTCAGGCACTGCTGCGGTCGGATTTGAAAATATTGATCATGTCTGCCACGCTGGAGGCTGAGCCGGTCTGCCGTCTACTGGGGGATGCTCCACTGCTGGAATGTCCAGGCACCGTATTTCCTGTAGAAACCTTTCATATGCCCAAGCCTTCATCGGCCACATTAGAAACTTTTACAGCAGAGACCGTAGAAAAGGCGCTCCATGCCCATAAAGGAGATCTGTTGGTCTTCCTGCCTGGGGCGAGGGAGATTCATCGCACGGAGCGTGAGCTGACTTCAAGAAATTTGTCTCCACATGTCAAGGTTATTCCGCTGTACGGAAGTATGAAGCTGGAGCAGCAGGACGAGGCGATACGCCCTTCGGCTTCGGGCAGCCGAAAAGTCGTATTGGCAACCTCGATTGCCGAGTCCAGCCTGACCATAGCGGGGATTACGGTGGTGATCGACAGCGGACTGTCGCGGGAATCGGTGTTTTCCGCGCGAACCGGCATGAGCCGTTTGACCACCGTCAAGGTGTCCAAAGCCTCGGCCGACCAGCGCCGCGGCCGGGCGGGCCGCCTTCAGCCGGGCGTATGCTACCGGCTGTGGAGCGCGCAGGAACATGCCGCGCTCCCGGATGCCAGCCGCCCGGAAATCGCGGCGGCTGATCTGGCTCCGCTCGCGCTGGAGCTGGCCGCCTGGGGCGTGCGCGAGCCCGCCGAGCTGGCCTGGCTGGATGCCCCGCCTGAGGCGGCGTACCGCCAGGCCACGGGCCTGCTGCGCCAGCTCGGCTGCCTGAGCACCGCAGCCGATGGCAGCGCAGGCGGCATCACCGCGCATGGACGCGAGGTGTCCGCTCTGGGCGCGCATCCGCGCCTCGGACACATGCTGCTGCGCGCGGCCGCCCTCGGTCTGGCGCCAACCGCCAGCCGTCTGGCTGCGCTGCTGCAAGAGCGCGACCCGTTCCGCGCCCATGGCGGAACGGATTTGCGCCCGCGGCTGGACGCCCTGCGCGAGGCGGCTCATGCCCGCAGCACGCACAGCCTGCTGCGGGCGGCAGACGATACGGTGATTCGCCGTATCGTGCAGGAAAGTCGGCAGCTGCTGGCCACGCTGCCGAAAGTAGCGCAGGACGAGCCTGACGGCTCCGCGTCCTGCGGGCTGCTGCTGGCCTTTGCGTATCCGGATCGGATCGCGCAGGGCCGGGGTGACGGCCGCTTTTTGCTTAGCGGCGGCCGGGGCGCGCGACTCCGACAGGTGGAGTGGATGTCGCGCTCGTCCTATCTCGTCGCCGCCGAAGTGGACGACGAGGGAGCAGATGGTGCCATTCAGCTGGCGGCACCCGTTGAGCTGCAAGAGCTGATCGAGCATTGCAGTGAATGGCTGCTGGAACAAGCCCATGTATATTGGGACAGCTCAGCCTCAGCTGTGAGAGCCCGCAAGATACTACAGCTTGGCGCGCTCGTTTTAAAGGAAACGTCCTATGAGCGGCCTCCGGCAGAGGAAATAGCTGGCGCCTTGATGGTGGGTGTCCGCGAACGTGGTCTAAAGCTGCTGTCCTGGAATCGGTCAACCCTTCAGCTGCAGGCGCGCTTGATTTTTATGCACTTCTCGGCACCCGAAGACTGGCCGGACAGCTCGGAATCCGCACTGCTGGATTCACTGGAATCGTGGCTGCTGCCTTTTGCGCTTGGAGCCAAAAATGTATCTGATCTGCAACGACTGGACGGTAGCGAATTGCTGCTCGGCAGGCTGGATTGGGAGCAGCGGCAGCAGCTTGAGCAGGAAGCACCGACGCATATACGAGTACCCAGTGGTTCCCGTATTCCGGTCGATTATTCGAATCCCGAGGCTCCTGCGCTGGCAGTGCGGCTGCAAGAGCTGTTCGGCCTGAGGGAAACGCCGCGGATTGGCCGGGGACGTGTGCCGCTCGTGCTGCATTTGCTGTCACCCGCCCAGCGGCCTGTGCAAGTAACCTCCGACCTGTCCAGCTTCTGGAGCGAGGCCTATTTTGAAGTTAAAAAGGACCTGAAAGGCAGATATCCCAAGCATTATTGGCCGGATGATCCGTTGGAAGCTGTGGCGACCAGCAGAGCGAAGCCAAAGCGTTGAGCTGCTTTGTTTGGTGTCCAATCCGTTCATTATAGCGAGCAGTGGTCTTCCCAAGAGGGAAGGCTGCTTTTTTTATAGGCTATGTTAAATCCAAAAGTCATAGAGATATACCACTTAGAAATAGGCGACATCGGGATCAGCAGTATGGAATTGTTTTTGGAATAGGAATCCTGTGGTGTAAGGTGACGATTGTCCTTTTAGTCGAAAAGCTTTTTCAATTTCAACTGCAGCATGACGTGCATCTTCCACGGTTCGCTTGCCAGTAATGATGTCGTTCATCAAGTTCAAAGCCATAAAATTCGCCGCTTCTTGATCGCATTTAGCCGTAGCTTCACCAGCCGTTCGGTCTGGATATAAACTACCATCAAACCTCGCTAAGTCGCCAAAAAATTGAACCGGGACCCTATAATCAATGGTTTGTGCTAAATAATCAAGATGGGGAGTCGGAGTATTATGAGGTACTGTACGAAGATGAACAACCGTCCGTTTCCAAGGACCATTATTATACCATGTAATTTTTGTCCAGCTTGCGTCATTTGGTAAGCCATATTTGTTGATTAACAAATAAACTGTTTTTTTGGGTTCCCCAGTCCACCGCTCCAAAATTCGATCTAAAACTGGATTTATACCAGAATATTGACATTTATATCCGTCTAATCCATTATTCATTAAAAAATCCCTCCTGCTAACAGATGTAATATTATATTGTGGGCATCTGTCCATGGTTACACATATAGATACTCTCCCGCTGGCACGTTTATCCATTCTATATTTATTTTGTGGAATTGCAGTTATAATAGATTCATACTTTGCTAGACATATCTGCTAGACATAACAGGAGAGTGACATGAGTCAAAAAGAGAGAATTTCCGAAGTCGCTTTGCTGAGAGGATTGGCTTTTGCCGCTGTCGTTCTTCAGCATTCCATCGCACACTATGCGGTTGCGCAGGGGGCGCGCATCCAGGACGGAGTGTTGCTGACACTATTACTGCTTTGTTCCAAGTTCGCAGTTCCCGTGTTTGTATTTATCACCGGGATGGTGTTGTTTTACAATTATGATGGAGCCTTAAAGTATGGAACGTTTTTACGTAAAAGATTTATGGACATCATCGTACCTTATATCATATGGTCTCTTTTATACGAATTGGGAAATCAGCTTGTCCAAAGTGGAGGATCTATTCATCCGCTGGATTTTTTGCAGAAGCTTTTGAACGGAAAAAGCAGTTATCATCTGTGGTACATCGTTATGATTATCCAATGCTATGTGTTATTTCCTGTGTTTCGTTATGCTGTGCGCCGTTTGTCTGCGCTGCTGTCGTCACAATGGCAACCCGCTGCATTGGCTGGAGTTGGCGCGTTATATTTTTTGCTTATGTTCGCAGTTGGACCTGTGTACCACGCGATGGACAAGCTCCAGCTCCCGGTCATCACCTCCTGGTTTACCCTGTACGCTGACCGGAATGTGATCTACTTTTTCTTTTATTTTGTGTTAGGAGCGGCAGCCGGGATGAACGTTCAACGCTGGAATGCCTGGGTAACCAAGGGACAGATGGTGTATTGGCCGCTGTTTATCGTGCTTACAGGATACTTGCTGTACGAGATGACCAGTCTGTTTCAGACGCCGCGAGGTACGGTTCTTTCCTTTAATTACTTGTCCCTGCTGCGTCCGATCATGGCTGTATATTGTGTTACGTCTATTTTTGTGGCATATCGGGTAGCCACGTGGATCGCTTATAAGGGTGGCCGTGTGGCGAATATGCTGACTGCCATCGGAACGTTGTCCTACGGAGCGTATCTGATGCATGCCTTTATGCTGCGTGTGACCTACTTTTTTGATGAAACGTTGTTTGCAGACTGGAGCCACGTGCTTCGTACGCTAATCTCGTTCATTCTCTGCGTGGTCTTTTCCATTGCCGGAACATGGCTGCTGGCCCGTATGCCTCTGGGCAAATGGATTGTGGGGCTTCGGGTTCGTCCCCGCCCGGCGGGAGGATCGCCAGCCTTGCAAAAGCAAGCCTGACCTTGCGGTTTCCTGATGCATCAAATGATCTCGTTGTGGATGCTGCTTAAATCCACAACGAGATTTTTTGTATAAATCGCAAAATTAAACGCAGAATCTCTGTTTTTTTATTTCTTATAACAATGCTATAACGATATTATAAACCGTTTCTTCTTTAAAAATGGAGGGGCCAATTCCAAGATCGGAATCAGGGAAGGGCCTATTTTTTAATGCTTATTATAATTTCACTATATGAAAAATTCATAATAGAAAATAGAACTACAACCACCGCCCACCAATCGCAACCTGCCTAACGAGGCTTCATTTTAGTTCGCTCGCAATCTTTAAGAACGGTCATAAGGGGGAGGAATGTTCTCATACATCCTCATGAAAATGAAAGGAAATAGTGTATGGACATAGAGTGGGTTATAATGGAAGATAAGGTATATGAATAAGGTGTGGAGGAGGCTTATGCAATGGCGTTTATGATATCCCAGCGGGCTTTTATCAAAATTTATCTGATCACAATGGTGGAGAGGCATCGCGGTTATGGATATCAGATGCTTGAATCGATGAAGGATGAGTTTAGCAGCTTCGGATATGTTCCGCCTCAGAGTGAGGTCTACCGAGCGCTCCATGAGCTGGTGCAGGAAGGCGTTTTTTACCGTACCAAACAATTAAAAGGAACAGACCCGCGGGTGGATTTTCAGGAAATTGTACTCTATCATTTTACAGATGATGGGGAGGAGAAGGCCCGACTTTACAAAAAGCAGGTTAAAACCGATTTGGACCGTTGCTTAGGCATGTTGCATAAAGCGGAACAAGACAACTATTCCTGACCACGAAAGGATGAGAATGATGGGTAGAAAGCTGAAATGGGGAATTTTGGGCACTGCGGAGATTGCCCGAATAGCTGTCATTCCGGCGATTCAGCAATCCGAACGCGGAGAAGTGCTCGGGATTGCCAGCCGTGATACCAATAAAGCTGCTGACGCTGCCCGGGAATTCGATATTCCGAAAAGCTATGGAAGCTATGAGGAGCTATTGGCTGATCCCGAAATCGGGGCGGTGTATATTCCGCTGCCAAACCATCTGCATGAAGAGTGGACGATTCGGGCGGCCGAGGCAGGAAAGCACGTTTTGTGCGAAAAACCATCTTCTCTCAGTTCAGCCGGGACTAGCCGCATGATTGAAGCCTGTAAAAGTGCAGGCGTGATCTTTGCAGAAGCTTTTATGTATCGCTATCATCCAAAGCATCGAAGAATTAAGGAAATTATCCATAGCGGGGAAATTGGCGACATTCGCGGTATTCATTGTACATTTACGTTTAACAATGCCGATCAGGCAGATAATGTGCGTTTTAATAAAAGCATGGGCGGCGGCTCGTTATATGATGTAGGCGTGTATCCGATATCCGCGGCTCGTATGTATTTGAATCGGGAGCCCGAGGCGGTGACGGTACATGCCTTATTTTCCCCGGAGCATGACAACGTTGATATGATGGCATCCGGCCTGCTGGAATTCCCGGGCGGGGTCAATCTCACCTTCGATTGCGGCATGTGGGCCGCGAACCGCTCCAATATGGAGATTCTCGGCAGCAAAGGCACGATCGCGATGCCCAAAATGTTCGGCTGGGAAAGAACGTCTGTTGTACCGCAGATCTTCGTCCACGTCGGTTCGGTTACGCGCGAGGAACGTCTTAAAGGCTTTAATTCCTTTGAACTGCAGGCGGATGCTTTTGCCGAGGCGGTGCTTGACGGTGTTCCGTTGCCATATGAACCAGAAGATGCAGTAAACAATATGAAGGTGATCGACGCCTGTATTGAATCGGCTCGCAGTCGCAAACGGGTGGAAATTGGATCAGAATAATTGAATTAAAGTAATAGCTGTGTCACAGCAGAATTAAGAACAGCAGCCTGTCACAAAGACAAGCTGCTTTTTAGATCAACAAATACATAGAATGCATACGCATACAATCAGGCTTCGAGCCTTTGCATCTCACATATTTTTATCATAGCTTGTGGCATCGTGTTTGGCTTCCTTGATACCGCTCACAGGACGGGGCAATCAGCAGCGACTTTTATTCCCGGCCTAGAATGTGATATAAAAAGAATAGTGCGTTAAGGAGGGAACAACGATGGATGAACATATGAAGCGTCGTCTGGATAAGCAAAAACAGTTGTTTAAACAACTGGGCATTCAGCTGGACGCGCTCTCCATTCATGAAAAACAGTTTAAAAATAAAATGCGCGGCTATGATCCGGATGAGGTAGATGCTTTTCTGGATGAAATCATCAAGGATTATGAACGCTTTTATGCGAATATAGCCGACTTGATGGACAAGTGGCAGGAGCAGCAGGCAACGATACGTGATTTGAAAAATGCACCTAAGCCTGCTGCCGATTTCAGCGGGCTTGATCGTCGTCAGCTGGAGGACATCGTCAAGCAGCTGGAATATAGCGTGCGCCAGTTGAAAGTGCGATTGCGTCCTGAAAATGACTATTTTCCGGAGTGAGGCGCTGTAAGCGCTGTGTTGATGCCTCTTTAATGTGGTATGATGTAGGTATGCATTTTACACAAGATTTAATGAGGCACACATATAAAGGTGGTTAACATGAGTACCCATTTTTCCGTTAGTATCCATTGTCTGCTTCTACTGGCTGAAGGAGCGCCGGAACGAATGACTTCGACGATTATCGCTTCCAGCATCAATACGAACCCGGTCGTCGTGAGAAGAATTATGAGCCGACTCAAGCAAGCAGGTCTGGTTGATTCCTCGCCGGGAGCACGTGGCTTTCGTTTGAGTATGTCAAGTTCCAACATGAATCTTAAAATGATATATGAAGCGACCAAGGATGAAGGGCCGTTGTTCGCCATTCATACCGACAGTAATCATAATTGTGAGGTAGGCAAAAACATAGACGCTTTGTTAGACGGTTTATATACCGTGGCAGAGGAGAAAATACAGGCGTTTTTCGAGACCGTTACGCTGCGAGATCTGGAACAGGCACTCCAGCAGCGGATTGAACACCAGAGCTCGTCTGTGTAGAGACGCCGATAAGGAGATTTGAATATGAAAATCGTCGTACTTTCAGATACTCATATGCCGTATCGAAGCAAGGCGCTTCCGAGTCGGCTTGTACAGGAGCTAAAAGACAGTGATCTCATTCTCCATGCCGGAGACTGGACGGACTGGTTCGTATATGAACGCCTGGCGGAGTTTGCACCTGTGCAAGGAATTGCCGGGAACAATGATGGAATAGATATCGTAGATCGCTTGGGCTATCAACGAATCGTTGAGGTTGAGGGCAAACGGATTGGTATGGTCCACGGTCACGGCTGGCGCGGCTCGACAGAGAATATTGCGCTGAATACGTTTAAGGGAGAACCGTTGGATTGTCTGATTTACGGACATTCGCATATTCCGGTGGTTAAAAGGGTGGGAGAGCTGCTTGTCCTGAATCCCGGTTCTCCGACTGACAAGCGTGGTGAGGACGAATACTCATTTATCGTGCTGAACCTTACAGGTGGACGGTTGGAAGCACAGCTTATTCTTTATCCAGATAAACATTAATCAATCAACATCCGTTGAATAAAGGGGAAGCTATGGCTATATTTGAATTAGAAACGATGAAGCACCATGTATTGATCTGTAATGGAGGTACATGTATGCGACATGAGGGTGAAGAAGTGACACAAGCAATCCGGGATGAAATTCGTAAACAAAACGCAGATGCTTATATTCACACGACCAGAACTCGCTGTAATGGTCGTTGTCATGATGCTGCGGTTGTGATCGTATACCCTCAAGGCGACTGGTATGGCCAGATGACGCCTGCTGCGGGGACACAGCTGGTACAGAAGCTCGTAGAGGGAGAAAAGCTGGAAACTCATCTTTTTCATGAGTGTGCAGGCAATTCCCGTTCGGAATAATCCAATAAGGGATCAAACAGGCATAGGGAGAGAAAATCTTTACGGAGATTTTCTCTTTTTTGCGTTTAATCCCTGTTCTGAAAGGTAAAAGTATACTGTGGACAACTAAGCCGAGAGGGAGGGAAACAACAATGGCCTCATTTAACGATGAGCTGCACCACCAGAATCAGAATGACGGGAAAGAAGAGACAGGGAGAGGGACAGCGGAGTATGCTGCTCAGGAACAGCCCTTAAGCCGGGATCATGCGGAGCAGTATCCGACAGAGCAGAAGAGCCTGTTTGATCGTTTTGAGAGTGAGCAAACCGTAGATGCTATTCCCATGGAGGATTTAAAGATGGAACGCGAGGAGGAATTCGACAAGGACGTAACCAAGCACACCTCTTCCAGTGAGAAAAAATACAAAGGCGATGTATAAACCAACAGGTTGCTGGTAATATTTAAAAAGAAATCTCTTGACATTAAGATAAGTGTAATATATATTTAGTTACGAAAAGTAATTAATTTTTCTCAGGAGGTAACAAAAATGTCTAAAGACTTCTTTACAGCTCTGAAAGAAAGACGCTCCTATTACGGTATCAGCAAAGAACAGGTCATTTCCGATCAAAAGATTCAAGAGATTGTAGAGGAAGCTGTGAAGTATACACCTACCTCTTTTAATTCCCAAACTTCACGCGCAGTGGTATTGCTCGGAGAGCAGCATGACAAACTGTGGAATATTACTGAGGATATTTTGCGTGAGGTTGTAGGCAACGAAGAGCAATTCAAGTCTACTGCTGAGAAAATGAACGGCTTCCGCAGCGGCTACGGAACAGTCTTGTTCTTTGAAGACAACAACGTTGTAGCAGGTCTGCAACAACAATTCGAAGCGTATGCGGACAATTTCCCAATTTGGTCCAACCAATCCAATGGTATGCTGCAACTGGTAGTATGGACGGCTCTGGAGCAAGAAGGACTGGGTGCATCCCTTCAGCATTACAACCCTTTGATTGATGAAAAAGTAAAAAATGAATGGAACATCCCTGAACATTGGAAGCTGATTGCTGAAATGCCATTCGGTAAACCAACCTTCCAACCAGGTGATAAAGAGTTCCAACCTGTAGAAGAACGCGTAAAAACGTTTAAATAAGTCAAACAATATATAAACGACCAGGTTTCATCCTGAGCAGAGCACTGTGATACCCACAGTGCTTTTTGTCATTCCATTCGTTACGTGACTAACCTGTGGAAATGCGCTGATTCGGAGATTAATTCAGACGTCAACGGGACTAACCGACTGTTTTCCCAAGCTGGAAGGGCTCGAGGCTTGCTTGGGTAACAGTGTGTATGTCTGCCCGGATAGTGATGGGTATGAGGTTCCGGTATGTAAACAAAAGTACCGCAACGCTAAGAGCTGCGGTTAAAAGGGGGGATGTATACCCGTTTGAAGATGCTGTTCGAAGCGTTTTAACTGATCGCTCATGCCGTATTTACGTAAAATCTCCGTTTGCTTGCTGCCGATCAAATCAAAATGAGGATAGGGCTGACGCTGATGAATATATCGAGGGTCCAAACCGTTATTGTTGCACCATAAGCGCAGCTTGTCCAAATCTGAGCAGCCTACCTTGGTGACCGTTGTAATTCCTGGAAAACGATTATCCAGCCAGTAATGCGTCAGAAAAGCAATTTCACCGCGACTGACCTCTCTTTTCCAGGCTGCAAGCTCCTGTCGGGTAATGCCAAATGCCATCCGTCTCATCCTTTCTTGGCTCAATCCAAAATCATGAGCAGCCCGCGTGGTTGTACCATTATTTTCGTATGCTAGCCTGTATTATGATCCTTAAAAGGTAACACAATAACAGGAGACCGTGTAGGACGATCTCCTGTTGGTGGTTAAAGCCATCTTTCGGCCCAGCTCTCTACACCATTCAATGCATCACCAAGTTCCTTTCCCTTGCGTGTCAGCGAATACTCGGTACGCACAGGCCGCTCTGTGATGACATTGCGAAGGACCAGGCCGGAAAGCTCTAATTCCTTGATGCGTTCGTTCAGCATACGTTTGCTAAGATCAGGTATGGAGACATGAATTTCACTGAATCGTTTGGGATGTTCCATCAAAGTATGAATGATGAGAGCGGTCCATTTTTTGCTGATGATCTGAAAGGACTGTTCCACCTTGCCGCACAAAAGCTTGGGCTGCCTGTCGTCGCTCATCTTGAATCCCCTCAATTTCATTATTGTTTTAGACAGTATACTAAAAGTAACTCTGTATACCAATAGTAACTATATCATGTTGTAGTAACTGTAACATATTTAACATTATTTTCTCTTTTCTTTCGTCAATCATACCACAGAAAACGTTATCATTACAGGATATTTCGAATGTTCACGAATTCGCTAAAATTTGATTGACTTGCCCCTTATTTTGGGTGTATTATGGGTTACGTTAATTCCTCAGGTAACTTTTAATAACCTCATCTTTTATAATGGGAAGAAGGAATAATTCATGGATTCAATGACTTTTGTCTTATTTGGAGCGACAGGGGATTTAGCAAAACGCAAAATTTACCCTGCCTTGTATAATTTGTTTGTAGAAGGTAAAATTCCGGCTTCCTTCTCTGTAATTGGGATGGGGCGCCGTGAAGTGGCTGACGAGCAATTTCAAAGTAATGTAGAGCAATCCATTAAGGATTTCTCCAGACACGTGAATGATGACCGTGCACAGATGGATCAATTCCTGAGTGCGTTCCGCTATAGCGCTTTGAACGTCAATCATCCGGAAGATTATAAAAAGCTGCTACAGCTTGCTGAACAGCGTGAAAATGATTTGGGAATTCCGGGGAACCGCATGTTTTATTTATCGGTGGCACCGGAATTTTTTGATGTGATTGCCCTCAATATCCGGGAAAGCGGTCTGGCCGAAACCAAGGGCTGGAAACGACTGATTATCGAAAAACCGTTTGGACATGATCTGGAATCAGCACGCGAGCTGAATGATCGTTTGAGCAGAACATTTGCTGAGGACGAGATTTACCGTATTGACCACTACTTGGGCAAGCCGATGGTGCAAAACCTGGAAGCCTTGAAATTTGCCAATCCTTTGCTTCAAGGAGTATGGAACAATCAGTACATTGCCAATGTACAAATTACCGCTTCCGAGATCGTAGGGGTTGAAGAACGTGCTGGATACTACGATCATTCTGGAGCTATTCGTGACATGGTACAAAATCACATGCTGCAGGTGCTGATGATGGCAGCCATGAACAAGCCTGAACATGTAACTGCTGGACAGGTGCGTGACGAAAAAAGCAAGGTTATGCAGGCACTCCGTGCGCTTGATCCTTCGGATATTGCTTCCAGTGTGGTTAGAGGGCAATATACGAGCGGTGAGATTAACGGAAACGCAGTTCCTTCCTATAAAGAAGAACTGGGCATTGCGCCTGATTCGCAAAATGATACATTTATTTCAGCCCGTCTATGGATTGACAATGAGCAATGGTCAGGCGTGCCATTCTATATTCGCACTGGCAAACGCATGAAAGAAAAATCCACACGTATCGTTGTGGAATTCAAACAGGACAGCACAGATCCATATGCCGCTCAAGGGCAGCCATCTGAACCAAACTTACTTATCATTCATGTGAATCCAGATGAAAAGGTAACTCTGCGTCTGAACAGCAAAGACCCGCTGAACAATGGTCAACTGGAGACGGTTCTGATGAACTATAATTCCGAGGACAAGGATGTACCGGAAGCTTATGAGCGCCTTATCTTTGATGCGCTGCGCGGCGACTCCACCTTTTTTGCTCACTGGAATGAAGTTGAGCTTTCATGGATGTGGGTACAACCTGTGCTGGAAGCTTTTGCACGTGGAGAAGTTCCGCTTCACACCTATGCAGCAGGCTCCTATGGTCCGGAAGCTTCGGATCAATTGTTAGAGGAACAGGGCTTTACATGGTGGCTGGATCAAAAGTCCGAAAGTTCTGAAAAAGCAGTTGTTCGTTCATAAGCATTAACAAATAGACAATATATTTTGCTACGGCAGGAGGCCTTTACAATGCAAGTTGGACTAATTGGTTTGGGAAAAATGGGCTTGAATCTCGGAAAAAACCTGATCGACCATCAGCATGAAGTTGTTGCTTATGATGTGAATGCAGCAGCGATTCAAGAAATGAAGGATTATGGTGCTACAGGTGCTTCCACATTGGAAGAGCTCGTACAGGCAACCCAGTCTCCGAGAGTCCTGTGGATTATGGTTCCCCATCAAATTGTTGATACTGTGCTGGATCAGCTTCAACCATTGCTCTCCAAAGGGGACATCATTATTGAAGGCGGCAACTCTCATTACAAAGAGTCCATTGCCCGTCATACCCGTCTGAAAGAATACGGCATCAGCTTTATGGATGCAGGAACGTCCGGCGGCATGGAAGGCGCACGCCATGGTGCATGTTACATGATCGGCGGCGACCCGGAGGCATGGGCGGTTGTTGAGCCTATTTTCCGCGATACAGCGGTGGAAAATGGTTATCTGTATGCTGGTAAATCCGGCAGTGGACATTTTCTCAAAATGGTTCACAACGGTGTGGAATACGGTATGATGGCTTCCATCGGTGAAGGATTTGAAGTGCTGGAGAAAAGCAACTTTGACTTTGACTATGAGCAAGTAGCGCGCGTGTGGAACAACGGCTCCGTTATCCGCTCCTGGCTCATGGGCTTGACTGAACGTGCCTTCTCCAAGGATGCGAATCTGGATGAAATCCGTGGGGTTATGCACTCTTCCGGTGAAGGCAAATGGACAGTTGAGGAAGCACTGGATCTTCAGGCAGCGACGCCGGTCATTGCTTTGTCCCTGCTGATGCGTTACCGTTCTCTGGACTCGGATACGTTCAACGGAAAAGTGGTTGCTGCGTTGCGTAATGAATTTGGCGGTCACGCGGTAGAAAAAAAGTAAGAACGAGATAAGCTAGTATCTATCCCCGCAGCTTCACAACTGCGGGGATATTGCTATATGTTTTTGCTATACGCTTTTTGCTGTATGCATATTTTTCCTTGTATATCCGCACAATAGATGAAAAAGGCGGAAGGAAGAAGAGCATATGTGCAAAAGATTTTCGTTATCAGCGGATTTGGATGAGGTAAGGGACCATTTTGGTATACAGCGGGTGATGTATTATTACAAAACACGATATAACATGAGTCCCACCCAGCATATCCCGATTGTGCTGCATCAGGATGGAGAACGGGTGCTTGATGAATTCCGCTGGGGTTTTATCCCTTACTGGGGCAAGGATTGTGTTAACGCCGACTTAAATTCGCTTCGGGTAAATCCGAGCTATCGCAAGATGGCGGAAACCCGGCGGTGTATCATTCCTTGCAACGGATTTTATTATTGGAGAAAATTAGGTAAACGCATGTGTGCTGTACGCGTGGTGCTGCCGGAACAGAAAATGTTTGCGGTCGCGGGCTTATATGAAATATGGCAGGATAGTCGCAAGGAGCCGCTGCGTACCTGCACGATGATGACAGTTCAGGCCAATGTGGATATACGTGAATTCGACAGTCGTATGCCGGCTATTCTGAACCCCGAACATATTGGTGCATGGCTGAACCCGTCCATTCAAAACGTCGATGAATTGCTGCCGTTACTGCGCACATATGAGCAAGGCGATATGAGCATCTATCCGGTGACTCCGCTAGTGGCTAATGATGAACATGATAGCCGCGAATGCATTCAGGAAATGGATTTGCAATATTCCTGGATTAAACCTTAAAGATCATAAACTGCCCGCCGCCTGCATAAGTATGTATTGGGGAACAAGCTCATGATCCGGGGAGAGGGGAAACGGCCGAAGGAGTATCTCATATGGGATGGAGGCGATTGGAATGAGTAACGATACACTCATCCAGCTGCTGGTGCTCATGGTGACGATCATCGGTCTGGTCCAAAACCGGTAAGTGGCAGGTTCCAGAAGGCGGGAGAATTGCCGTAGGCAATCTTCCGTTTTTTTCTGCGTAAAATACTCGCAGATTCAGTAAGCTTGCGGTACAATAGATGCTAGGCTGCAGATGACAAGACATCTGAATATACGGCTGTATATGATGCATTTAGGGGAGAGCGAATCATGAGTGAATTAACTTCATTACCACCAGCTAAGAAAAGGAAGCTGCTGTTTAGCGCAGGGCTCAGTTGGCTTTTTGATGCCATGGATGTGGGGCTGCTTTCATTTATAGTTGCAGCGCTAGCCAAGGAGTGGCATCTGGGATCAGAGCAAATTGGTCTGGTGACTTCGATGAATTCAATAGGAATGGTGTTTGGGGCCGCTTTGGCCGGGATTTTAGCGGATCGCTACGGCAGACGTGCTATATTAGTGTGGACGCTGCTGATTTTTTCCATTGCCAGTGGTCTGTCTGCTTTTGCGACGGGGCTCGGAGTGCTGCTGGTGCTGCGTTTTATTGCAGGCGCAGGCTTGGGCGGGGAATTGCCTGTAGCTTCGACGCTGGTGTCGGAATCGGTGCCTGTTAAGGAGCGAGGGAGAGCCGTTGTATTACTGGAAAGCTTCTGGGCAGCAGGATGGATTCTTTCGGCCCTTATTGCCTATTTTGTGATCCCGAAGTATGGTTGGCAGATGGCCTTTATTCTCGGCGCAGTGCCTGCGCTGTACGCTCTTTATTTGCGCAGGGCTGTTGAGGATTCACCGCGTTACAAGCAGCAGAGCATCAAGCTTTCGCTGCGGGAACGTGTGGCTTCTATTTGGGCGGGAGCGAATCGCAAGTCTACGTTAATGCTGTGGATATTATGGTTCACGGTTGTATTTTCCTATTACGGCATGTTCCTGTGGCTGCCGAGCATGATGTTTATGAAAGGGTTTGAGCTGGTTAAAAGCTTTGAGTATGTCCTGATCATGACGCTTGCACAATTGCCAGGTTACTTTACCGCTGCGTATCTGATTGAAAAGCTGGGCCGCAAATTCGTCCTGATCCTCTATTTACTGCTGACGGCGGTGTCTGCCATTTGGTTCGGAACCGCGGAAACGGCCGGGATGCTGCTGGCTGCTGGGATTTGCTTGTCCTTCTTTAATCTTGGTGCGTGGGGAGCGATGTATGCCTATACTCCGGAGTTGTATCCGACGGCCGTCCGTTCTACCGGTGTGGGCATGGCGGCTGCGTTTGGCCGTATCGGAGGCGTCATCGGACCATTGGTGGTCGGAATATTGGTAGGACAGGGCATTGGGTTATCCGCTATCTTCGGGATTTTCTTCGTCGCTATCCTGATTGGAGCAGCCGCTGTAGGGTTGCTGGGGACTGAAACGAAAAATCAGGAGATCGACTAACTTTACATTCACCTATATAAAGATTCATAATACAAGAGAGAGGAGTGACCTGAAATGGAGCATACCTTTCTGCTCAAGGCAGACTGGAACGGGGGACGCAACAGCGACGGCCGTATTGAAGCCGGACAACTGCGGACTGCGATTTCGATCCCGGCTGAGATGGGTGGCCCCGGCGTGGGTACGAATCCGGATGAAATGCTGCTCGGTGCTGCCGCAACCTGCTATTTGATTACGTTGGCAGCGATGATGGAGCGTGCCAGTCTCCCGGTGGCATCCCTGGGGCTGGAATCCGAAGGGATTGTCGATGTAACGAACAATATTTTTACATATCGTCGAATCGTGCATCGTCCGTGGGTTCAGCTGGCTGCTGATGCGTCAGAATCGCAGATCGAACAAGCATTACGTCTGACAGAGCAGGCAGAGACATCCTGCATGATCTCGCGTGCCGTTGCGGGAAACGTGGCTTTGTCTACAGAGCCTGTCGTGGAACGCGCCTCTTAAAGCGATATTTGAACCAGGAGCAATCATTCCAATTGCCCATTATTTTCTAATTCAAGGAGGACAAAACCATGACAGCACAACAAAAATTGCTCGTATTCGCAGGCTCTTACGCCGAATTGGAAGGCAGTGGAGTGTATGCGTACACTTTTAATGAAGAGACTGGCGCACTTACATTACAGGATGAGTTCTCCGGCTTGAAAAATCCTACATTCCTGAATGTGGACGTCAAAAATCGGAAGTTGTATTCGATCGGTGAGACGATTTCGGCTAGCGGAGCGAAGGTAGGCGAAGCTGCTGCGTTTGAAATTGACCCGGTCAAAGGAACATTTACATTGCTGAATCGCGCGGAAAACGTTGGCTCAACAACCTGCCACATTCAGCGTGATCCATCCGATCGTTTTCTTATCGTAGTCAGCTACCATGGAGGTATGGTGGGACTGGTGTCTCTGACTGAGGACGGACGTATCGGTGAGCTGCTGGATGTGAAGCAGCATGAAGGTAAAGGAGCGCATCCTGAGCGTCAGGATCGTCCACATCCTCACTCCAGCTTCTTTAGCCCTGACGGCCGCTTCCTGTTCGTGCAAGATCTCGGTCTGGATCTGATCCGTATCTACACCATTGACGCTGGCAAAGGCCAGCTGGTGCTTCATGGTGAAGCCAAAACCCATGCAGGTGCAGGTCCACGCCACTTGACTTTCCATCCGAACGGTAAGTTTGCTTTTGTTATTAACGAAGTGGATTCGTCCATTACTTCTTTTGCATATGATGCAGAAGCTGGCAAGCTCACTGAACTGGAGAGTGTACCGACATTGCCGTCTGACTTTACTGGCGAAAACACAACCGCTGAAATTGCGATTTCGCAGGATGGTGCTTATCTGTACGGTTCCAACCGTGGACATGACAGCATTGTGGTGTACGCTGTAGACGGAGCAAACGGCAAGCTGAGCCTGGTCGAGCATGTATCTGCCGAAGGCGAGCATCCGCGCCATTTTGCATTGACTCCAAACGGTGATCATTTGCTGGTGGCAAACCGTGACACGAACAACATTGTTACATTCAAAGTGGACAAGGCAAGCGGCCGCTTAACCTATACCGGACAACAAGTAACCGTGTCCAAGCCGGTATGCGTACAGCCTTTTTACTTTTCCGTGTAAAATGACGGGGTAACTAAAACGACTAAGTAACGGTATGCGGCTCATGTCCGCTACGAGGACGGATCATTCTTCCGATCGCTGCCGCCTCCGGATTTCTTGAGTGTATGTTCAAGGGTAGAAATCCGGGGACAAAGGCGAACGGTCCGCTTCTTCAGAACGATTCCGTCCTCTCCGCTGCTTGGGTGCTTTTGGCGATGATTTCGGTGATTCACCAAGCATAGAGGATTTTTAGAAGACGGTTCGTAGATTAATCTGCGGCCGTTTTTATTTTTACGCTTAGTCGTTTCTAAAGAAGTCAATACCCACGAATGTAATCTAAAGCTTCAAAATTACAAATAAAAATACGAATAATCTCGGTAGGAAAAGGGTACATATGTTATAAGCGGGACAATGATCCCTTATACAAATATAGGACAAGCGTTGCGAACTCATATAAGAGTTAGAAGCTTTAATGAGAGTATACATTTTGGCCTGAGCTTCGGTATCAGTTTGTTTAGATCGTTGTTTTTTAGAGACGAACTTATAAAAATGAGAATGGCAGGGATAAGCTGAGTAACGAAGCGGGCAGATGGATTTCGGAGAAACTATCTATTCGCGCAGTGGGCCACAGAGACCGATAAAAGTATATAAAGGAGGGATTTGCATGAAAATCATCATTACGCAAAAGGAAGCCGCCGACAAAGGAATCTGGACAGAGATTATGGGGATGTTTGGTGTAGCAAAAGAGGACGAGGTGTGGGGAAATGAGGAGTTTATTCTCACTGAGGAACAGGCGCGTCAGGTCGGTTTGATAAGATGACGAGAAGTAGCAGGACATGTAATCAAGTTTTAAGACCAAGTCTTAAAAAATCGTAACTTATTTTTTATGTATCTGATACACTTTTAAACCGTACAACGTTTATGATAAGTGCACAAGGGTAATGAAGCTTACAGACACCGTGTACATACCCAGACGGTAAGGAGAGATCAGACATGATGAGATTAGCTTCGAAATGGACAGTATTGGCTTTAATGATGATGCTGATGACGGCGGCGGGAGCAACAGCACAAGGTTACACGCCCGTAACACCTGCTGAAAATCAGGAGACCGTATATATAAACCAAATGGACATGCGCAACGGACAAATCTATTTGTCGGCAGATCCGATTGAATGGTATGAAGGCAAGGCGGCGGACAAGGCGTTCTTAGAGCATGAAGGAAATACAGGGTTGGACGGAGCGCCAGACGGCTACTACATCGTAAACAATTCCGTTCAAAATGATGTATATCAGGTTGCGCCGGATGCTTCGGTAGAGGTACAAATCTATGATCATACCGGTCGTATTGAAGATACAGATGTGAAATGGAACGAGTCGATTCCGCTGGAACAGTTTGAACAAGATTTCGCCAAAAAAGATGTACTGGACCTCAGCCAATTTCCGTACCATGTGACGCTGCGTGACGGCAAGATCGTTAAAATCGTGCAGCAATTCATTCCTTAACATACAAGGTATGCATGAAAATGAGTTGATATATCGAGAAACGTCGATATAATGCGAAGTGAGCGATGAACAGCTTGAGAAGTATGTCGCAGATTACGTCAACGATGTAGAGGGTCGTCCGGCCCTCTCCGGTAGGGGGCAAAAATAACGGAATATCAATAACAAAAAAAGAGGATATCCATCCCCAGCGGGGTGCGGATATCCTCTTTTGATCATATATATGGTATTAGAATGATTTTGCTGCTTCTACTGCACCTTGAACAGCAGATGCTACGATGTCTTGTGCTTGATCTGGAGCTTGGTTATGTCCTTCCAGTACAACCTTCACGATGTCTTTTACTCCGAAGAAGGATAAGATGTTGCTCATGTAGTTCAAAGACATTTCAGCAGCAGCAGCTGGTCCCTCGGAATATACGCCGCCTCTTGCGTTCAACAGGACTACTTTTTTGTCAGTTACGAGACCAACAGGACCTTCAGCAGTGTATTTGAATGTTTTACCAGCTTGGTTCAGGTAGTCAATGTACGTATGCAATACTGCAGGGATTGTCATGTTCCAGAGCGGGAAAGCAAATACCACTTTGTCTGCTGCCAGGAATTGATCCAGGTAGCCATTGGCAATGTTGGCCAGGCGAGCTTCTTCAGCGTTCAATTCCAAGCCTCTAGCGGATTTGAACGTACCGTTAATCATGTTGGCGTTCAAATAAGGAAGCTCGACAGAGAACAGGTCCAGCTCAGTGATTTCATCAGATGGGTGGGAAGACTTGTAGCTTTCCACGAAGGCGTTATACAATTTAACCGTTGCAGATTCTTCGGCTGTACGATCATTAGCTTTGACAAACAATACTTTAGACATGAAATATTTCCCCCTAGGTAAATTGAATAAGTAAGTTAAGTTAGTAAGTTACCTCGTAATATTACAATATAAAGATAATTTCTGTCAACTCTTTTATATTAAATTTATTTTGAAAAGCCGCTTTATTTTTTACACTGTAAAAACCATGTGTTTCTTTTGCAAATTATCAGTTTTGCGGTAAAATTTAAATATGAGCAGTTGAGAGTATGGATGAATAGGTAAAAATTGAAGTTACGACGTTGCCTGCAAAATGCGGTACAACAATTGAACGAAAAAGGTGAGTAGCTTGAAAATTGGTTTTTTTGATTCAGGACTAGGTGGAATTACGGTATTATCTGAGGCGTTAAGACGGCTGCCGAACGAAAGTTTTGTATATATGGCAGATACGCTTCATGCTCCTTACGGGACGAAAACACCACAAGAAGTACGCGGATATGTCAAGACTTTGGTACAAACGATTCTAAAAGAAGAGGTTAAGGCATTGGTTATTGCCTGCAATACCGCGACGAGTATTGCGGTTGCGGAACTGAGAAGAGAATATTCTATCCCGATTATTGGCATGGAGCCTGCAGTGAAGCCTGCGGTAGAGATGAATCGAGCGAATGGGAAAAGAGTACTGGTATTAGCCACATCGCTGACATTAAAGCAATCCGGTTATGCAGCACTGGTATCGAGGGTTGACGATCATGGAAGTGTGGACTCACTACCTCTGCCGGAGCTTGTGCAATATTGTGAACAGTTAAATTTTGACCGGACAGAATTGTTCGAATATTTTAACCGTAAGTTGTCTTCGTTTGACCTGGACATATATGGTACGGTCGTTTTGGGATGTACGCATTATCCATTTTATAAGGAAATTCTGAAGGAATTGCTGCCTTCTCATATTCAGCTTATCGATGGAAGCCAAGGAACGGTCAGACGATTAAAACAGGTGCTGTCCGAGCGTAATTTGCTGGCATCTCCGGTAAAAGCGGGTCAAGCGCAGGAGGGGCACGTTACATTTCTATGTTCCAGTCAGGATGAAGCCTATGTGCATAAGATGGAACGCGCGCTTGAAATCTATGCGGAGCATGAAAAGATATATTTGTAAATATAACAGACATTCTCCAGGAAAATGATGGGGGTGTCTGTTTTTTTACAGAAATAAGCAAAACGGGGATGTTCAAACTTTTCAAAAATTGCTAGAATATAGTAATCTCGAACGTTCACTTCGTAGAGGGTTTCAAAGTTTCATAGACGGATGGTTTCCGATTGTATCCATGAAGGAGGGAATAGGATGGAACGTAAAGTGCATATCATTCCTTACCAAGTGATCAAGCAGGAGCAGCAAGCGAATGAAATACCGCGAGGTGTAGAGCTGATTCAGGCCCCAGCGGTATGGAACCAGACCCGAGGCCGAGGAGTGAAGGTAGCCGTGCTGGACACGGGCTGTGATTCGGACCATCCTGATTTGAAGGAGCGCATTATTGGCGGCCGGAATTTCACGGATGATGATGAAGGTGATCCGGAGATCTTCAAGGATTACAACAGTCACGGTACACATGTGGCAGGAACCATCGCGGCAGCGGAAAATGAGCATGGTGTCGTCGGTGTCGCCCCTGAGGCGGATTTGCTCATTATCAAAGTGCTGAACAAGCAGGGCTCCGGCCAATATGACTGGATTATTCAAGGCATCTATTATGCGATTGAGCAAAAGGCAGATATCATCTCCATGTCGCTCGGCGGACCTGAGGATGTGCCGGAGCTGCATGAAGCGGTGCAAAAGGCTGTAGCCAGCCAAATCCTGGTCATCTGTGCAGCTGGTAATGAGGGAGACGGTGACGATAGAACGGACGAGCTCGGCTACCCCGGCTGCTATAATGAAGTGATCAGCGTAGGTGCAGTAAACTTTGACAGACATGCCTCGGAATTCAGCAACTCCAATAATGAAGTGGATTTGGTTGCACCGGGAGAGGATATATTGTCCACCGTTCCGGGCGGCAAATATGCGACCTTTAGCGGAACTTCGATGGCTACCCCGCACGTAGCAGGCGCTTTGGCACTGATTAAGCAGTTGGCGAATGCGAGGTTTGAGCGTAATCTCACCGAACCGGAGCTGTACGCACAGCTCATCAAACGCACAATTCCACTCGGCAATTCTCCTAAGCTGGAAGGCAACGGTCTATTGTACTTGACAGCAGTAGAGGAGCTTTCCCGTATTTTCGATACACAGCGTGTAGCAGGAATACTGAGTGCAGCATCTAATAAGTCGCTACTTTAGCGGCTATTTTTGAATTTAAGGTAGAGTATAAGATGGATTTTGCATTGATTATAGGCAACATGAGATATAAAATCAAAAAGGAAGCATTGATTTGTTTCTGAAAATTTCAAAGGAGTGTTGTGAATGTATTTCCCAACTTTAATTATTTTAACTGTCGGTGTTGCATCCTATTAGAGGATTGCAGCAATCCTCTAATAAACGATTAAAATATTAGAGGAGTAATATAAATGAAAAACAAGCACGATTATATAAGGAACTTTTCTATAATTGCCCATATTGATCACGGAAAGTCGACATTAGCAGACCGGATCATGGAGATGACCCAGACGGTTTCAAAAAGAGACTTGAAAGACCAAATGCTGGATTCGATGGATGTGGAACGCGAGCACGGTATAACAGTTAAATCACGGACCGTCCGTGTGTTCTATCAAGCAAGGAATGGACAGGAGTATAAGTATAATTTGCTTGATACCCCTGGACATGTCGATTTTTCATATGAAGTTTCAAAAAGCCTGGCTGCCAGTGAAGGAGTAATTTTACTTGTTGATGCCACTCAAGGTGTTCAGGCTCAGACGATTGCCAATTATCAAATTGCGAAGGAAAATCACTTAGTCATCATACCTGTAATAAATAAAATGGATAGTCCAAACGCTAATATGGATCAAACCCGCCAGCAGATTATTGAATCCATGGATTTTAACGAGCAGGACATATTATATATTTCTGCAAAGACAGGCCAGGGTGTCGCAGATGTATTGGAGCGTATTCAAGCCGTTATTTCTCCACCTGCAGGCTCAGTTGAGAAACCTTTAAAGGCCTTGGTTTTCGACTTGCATTACGATCCGTATAAAGGAGTAATTGCCTACATTCGTTTGTTTGAAGGTTCTTTAGATAAGGAAAAGACACTTGTATTCATGGCCACACAAGCAGGGTTTGAACCCATTGAGATAGGAGTGTTTTTACCTCATATGCAGTCAACGGGTTCACTGTCTGCTGGGGAGGTTGGATATATCGTTACGGGTTTGAAAGAAGTTCAAAGGGTCAAACTTGGTGACACGCTAACTTCATCTGCCGATCCTGTTCAAGAGCCGCTGCCAGGGTATAAAGAGTCTAAATCGACAGTATTTGCAGGATTTTACCCAAGTGACGACAGATACAAAGATTTTGAAAATGCCATTCATCGACTGGCTTTGAACGATTCCTCTTTTCGTTATGAGGAGGAGCAATCTGATCTATTAGGGAAAGGATTTCGTTGCGGATTTTTAGGTATGCTTCATCTGCAAATTATACGAGAACGTCTAGAAAAGGAGTATGGGGTCACAGTTCTTACAACTGCTCCTAACGTTTCGTATCATGTGATCATGAAAAATGGCAAGGAGCTATGGGTGAATAATCCGGTAAACTATCCGCCATTCGTTCAGGTAGAAAGGGTAGAGGAGCCCTTTTCTGAGGTAACTATTACATTACCGGAAGAATATATTGGCGATATGATGAAGCTGGTAACCAGCCGAAAAGGAATCTTTTATGATTTAAGCTACCAATCCAATCAAGCCATATTAAAGTATGAAATGCCTGCTTCCGAAATTGCCTATGACTTTTTTGATCAGTTGAAATCCATATCCCGTGGGTACGCCACAATGGACGTAAAATATAAAGAGTACCGAACCGCAGATCTAGTTAAAGCAGAAATATTAGTCAACTATTTACAGATTGATGCCTTGGCTTTTATTCTGCACCGAGAGGATGTTTACCATACTGCCTCAGAGCTCGTATTAAAGTTAAAACATACGATTCCCAGAAAACTGTATCCTATGCCAGTTCAAGTGCTGGTTGAGGGGAAAGTAATCGCCAGAGAAGATGTTCCTCCATTAAGAAAGAATGCTGCGGTTAGCGGGGAAAAGAAGAGCATCTCCAAGAAACAAGCGTTGTTGCGAAGACAAAATATGAATAAACGCAAAATGGAAAGTAGCGATATACGATTGCCACAGGAAGTGTTTAACACCATTCTAGAAATGGGTAAAGGGAACAACTAAGTAACACGTATAATTGCAGAGACATGTCGAAGACAACTTCAACTACGGTCTCCTGCATCAAAAAAGATCACAGTCAGAGAGATGTAAGCCTCATTCCCTGACTGTGATCTTTTTGCTATAGGGTCCGTATCCTGATGAGTTATACCCTGTGATTACTGCGGACCTTCGGTAACAGCGATTTCTTTATCCAGGTTTTCTCTGGACAGGTTGGCGGTCAAGTAATCCGGTGTATCAGGCAGCACCAGATGCAGATTGGATTTTTGACAAATACGGATGGTGCACTTTTCAATGATTAAATCAAAGACGTGACCGCCTCCCGTGCGTTCCTCATTAATAAAATGCAGATGAAACCCGGCTACGCCAATGCCTTGCGCATAGGCAGGTGTCCAGAAGCCTGTGATCACGCCGGAAGCCTCATTAAAAGTGAAGGTAGGCTGTGACTTGGTTGCTTCAATAAAAGGCTTATAAGGTTTCACTTGGTGAGGCACGGTTCGTGTTTTTACTTCACGGAAAGTGCCATCTAAACGGAAGGCATAGAATAAATTGCGGCTTGGAAACAGCTTGAGCAGCAGGGCTTCCAGTTCATCGCGATGCATGGGGCGATCAATGGTATATGTGAAATCTTCACGAAAAAAGGTGACTGTGGAAAAAGGAGTGGTCTCTTCCGGTTTTACACGATGGGCCGTACCGTCTGGAAGCAAGTGAAAAAATTCACCATCAAACGCAATCATCTCACCATTGAGCTGGTCAAATGTACCAAGCCCGAAATCCCCGTGCTTTTGTAGTTCCTTGAAGGCTACGACCCCATCATAAAGACCATCTAATAAAGCGAGCATGGTGGACGTTTGGTAAATATCATGATCAAGTTCAGTTTCTTCCTTGTTTTCCAGTTCTGCAACGGTCATGGCAATACACTTCCTTTTGTAATTGTATGCATTTATTTTCTTTCTTTTTCAATAATAAACGTAAATTTTCAGTAAATAACATGAATAATTCAAAAAAAGCATAAAAAAAACGTTATACTCCTTCATTGTCACGAAGCTGTCACGAGTGAGGCCCAGTTAAGGTTAATTTAACTGATTAGGAAGCAGTTTACGTCCTAGCTGGATATTATCCTGATAATCAATCGGAATATCGACGACTACGGGACCATCGGTATCAAGTGCCTGCTGCAGCACACTTTCCAGTTCTTCAGGGCCATGTACACGCAATCCGGTTGCCCCAAAGCTTTCGGCATATTTCACAACATCTACATCTCCGAATTCTACACCGGAAGTTCTGCCGTATTTCATTTTTTGTTGAAAAGCGACCATGTCGTAGCTTCCATCTCTCCATACGATATGCACGAGCGGAGAGTTAAGACGTACGGCGGTTTCGAGCTCCATGGATGAGAAAAGGAATCCTCCATCACCAGAAATAGAAACGGCCTTTTGACCGGGGTTGACGAGAGTGGCAGCAATACCCCAAGGTAGAGCTACGCCTAAAGTCTGCATCCCGTTGCTGAACAGGAGTCGCCGCGGTTCATAGGAACGGAAATATCGGGCCATCCAAATGTAGTGTGAGCCCACATCACAGGTGACCGTGACGTTATCATCAATCAGGCTGCGTAATGTACGAATGAATTGTAATGGATGAACCAGATCATTTTGCTTGCGTGCAGGAATAGCGGCCTGATCATTCAAATCTTGGCGAAGTCGGTCCAACTGGGCGCATGAGGCTTCAGGCAGCTTTAAGGTAGGTATTTCCTCTGCGAGGCTGCTTACGATCAGGCCTATATTACCGATAAGCTCATAATCTGGCTGATAATCATGGTCGATATCCGCTTGATGATCATCCAGGTGAATCAGGGTTCGATTTGCGGGAATGTTCCAGTTTTTTGGATCATATTCTATAGGATCATAGCCAATTGTTAGTACCAGATCTGCCGCCGCAAGAAGCATGTCGCCCGGTTGATTGTGGAATAGCCCCACTCTTCCGAAATAGTGGCTTTCCAGCTCACGAGAGATGGCTCCAGCGGCCTGAAATGTTTCGACTACAGGCAAATCCGTATTTCGAATGAGTGCGCGGATGGCTGCGGTGGCTTTAGGAGTGCTGGCTTTCATACCGAGAAGAAGTACGGGCAGCTTGGCTTTTTTGATTTGGCCTGCGACTTGCTTGATTAGCCCGTCTGGTGCAATTCCAAGCTGTGGAAGGGAAAGCTTTTCAATAGCTGTTACTTCGGATGACGAAGTCAACACGTCCTGGGGCAGACTGACAAAAGTTGCTCCAGGCTGAGCTGAGGTCGCAATCCGAAATGCATTGGTAATAGCTTCCGGTACATTATCAGGATGTTCTACTTCGACGCTGTATTTGGTGATGGGTTCGAATAGTCCGGCGTTATCCATAGATTGATGCGTGCGTTTCAAACGTTCGGATCTTGGGACTGCACCAGCAAGAGCAACGACGGGATCACTTTCCGCATTAGCGGTGACAAGTCCTGTCGCCAAATTCGATGCACCGGGACCGGAGGTAACAAGACATACGCCGGGTTTCCCAGTTAATCGACCGACCGCAGCTGCCATAAAGGCGGCGTTTTGTTCATGACGGCATATGATCAATTCTGGACCACGATCTTGAAGAACGTCAAAAACGGAATCAATCTTGGCACCTGGAATACCAAAAATGTGCGTTACTCCTTGCTTGATCAAACAATCGACAACAAGGTCAGCTCCTTTCGTAACGGTCTTTGCTTGGACATCTTGCACTTTTGTACTCAATGCAGTCACCTCTTCTTTTGTCTTTGAAATATTATGAAATACTTTCAATGTAAAACATTGGATGCATGTGACAATTATAATACAATAACTGGTATTTTCAAGAGAGAAATTTTCAGAAAAATGGCAAAAAATAATGAAATCGTTTTCGAAATGCCATTTTAATGGGGAAATACAGAGTGCGGAGACTTGAAAAAGGAATTCCTGTCGAAAGGAAAGTTACTTCGTATGAAGCAGACGAAATTTTGGTTTTCGTATGCCTGTATCGGGTTCCTGTTTATTTTTTGTCATCCCACATGATAAAAATCACTTTCCTCTGCAAAGGATAGCGGTTACAATATAGTTGTTGTTAACGTAAACATTAAATTTAAGGTGAAATGATCCAGAGCGATATGAGAAGCAGGAATCATAATATGGCCTGATCGTCTTGTATAATAACGTGACCTGTTAAGTTATGCAGAATGCTATTGCTAAATAATAGGCAGAATACAATCATTTTTGTTAACGTTAACAATTTTGTTGGAAAGAGGACTATAGAAGGGATGAGAGAGTAATGACTAAAGCATTTTTAGATGAAAACTTTTTGTTAAGCAATCCCACAGCTGAAATTTTGTATCATCAGTATGCCAAGGATATGCCGATTATTGACTATCATTGTCATTTAAGTCCACAGGAAATTTACGAAAATAAAGAATTCAAGAATATTACGGAAGCTTGGTTGTACGGAGATCATTACAAGTGGAGACTGATGCGGGCCAATGGGGTAGAGGAGCGCTTGATTACGGGGGATGCCGAAGATTATGACAAGTTTTTGGCTTGGGCCAAAACCGTACCTACACTGATCGGTAACCCACTGTACCATTGGACACATTTGGAGCTTCAACGCTTTTTCGGTGTACATGAGCTGTTAAATGAACAGAACGCACCTTTGATCTGGGAGAAAGTGAACCAAAAGCTGCAGGGACAGGGCTTTGGAGCACGTGATCTGATTGTAAATTCGAAGGTAACTGTTGTGTGCACCACAGATGATCCGACGGACCATCTTGAATACCATAAACAAATCTGCAAGCTGAGCGATTTTCCAGTGGCTGTATTGCCGAGCTTCCGCCCGGACAAAGCCTTGGAAATTAATCGTGAAACCTTCCAGCCTTGGGTAGCCCGTCTGGGTGAGGTCAGCGGCCTGGATGTTTCCGGCTTTGAAGGATTTTTGAATGCGCTGGCGAGCCGGGTGCGTCATTTTCATGCTGCTGGAGGACGGGTATCCGATCATGCACTGGATACGGTAGTCTATGAGGAAGCGACACGGGAAGAAGCGGCTGCCATATTCGGCAAGGCACTAAAGGAAGGTCGTGTGACTCCGTTAGAGGAAGCGAAATACAAATCATATGTGCTGGTATTCCTCGGTAAGCAGTATGCAGAGCTTGGCTGGGCGATGCAATACCATATTCACGCGCTGCGTAACAATAATACCGCTATGTTCCGCCATCTGGGACCGGATACCGGCTACGACTCCGTAAATGACGGCTCCTTTGCCCGCTCGCTGGCGGCATTGCTGGACGCGCAGGAGCTGGCAGGAGGATTGCCAAGAACCATTTTGTACTCGCTTAATCCGGTTGATTATCCAGTGCTGGCAAGTCTTGCGGGCTGCTTCCAATCCGGTGGAACCGTGGGCAAAATTCAGTTTGGTACTGCGTGGTGGTTTAACGACCATATCGAAGGCATGCAGGAGCAGATGAAGCTGCTGGCCAACCAAGGGGTGCTGTCCCGTTTTATCGGTATGCTAACAGATTCTCGCAGCTTCCTGTCCTACACACGCCACGAATATTTCCGGCGCATACTCTGCGATCTGATCGGAACGTGGGTTCAGGAGGGCAAGGCGCCTGAGGATTTGGAGCTGCTCGGAGCCATGGTACAAAATATTTGCTACAATAACGCCGAGCAATATTTTAATTTCCCCACCGTTGTTCATAGCAAATGACACTTTTATGTCAAGGCAATAGCTTACGTATTCCATAAAAAAGATGCTCTTGCCAGGAGGTTGTATTTAATGGCCTGGTAAGAGCGAGTGACAAACGGGTAGACATCAAACATTTATGTGAATAAAATCACAATAGAAGAGGAGTGTGTAGGTATGGGAGTGCCTATCGTACAGCAGAGCGTTCAAGCTGACAACAAAGCAGGCGAGCACATTAGCCTGAAAGAAAAGATTTCGTACGGTATGGGTGACTTTGGCAACGGGTTCATGTTTGATTTGGGGCAGCTGTATCTGCTGAAATTTTTTACGGATGTGGCAGGTGTTTCAGCGGGAGCAGCCGCCGGCATCTTTTTGGTCAGCAAGCTGTTTGCCGCCATATGTGATCCGGTTGTCGGGTCCTTTGTTGATTACCGCAAGCATATTGGTTCACGTGGAAAATTCAGACCTTTTCTCATCATTGGAAGCGTTATCCTTGCGATTCTTACGATTCTTACCTTTATTTCACCCAATATTTCACCCACAGGCAAACTCATTTACGCTTATGCGTCCTATATGATCTGGGGGATTGGCTATTCTATTGTAAATATTCCATATGGTTCACTGGGTGCAGCCATTACGCAGGATACCATTCAGCGCGCCTCGTTGTCTTCTTTCCGTCAGGCAGGCTCACTAGGCGCATTATTTGTAACCAGTGTCGTTGTTATGCCGCTGATTTTGCTGTTTCCTAATCATCATGTTGGCTATCCGGTTGTGATGGGAATCATGTCACTCATCGGTGTGATTGCTTTCATCATATGTTACCGAGGAACGAAAGAACGCATTATTAGTCAATCCGGACCCAAGGAAAAGCTGTCTTTAGGCGTTATTGTGCACACCTTTACGACTAACAAGCCTTTGCTGGTACTCGTTTTGATGACGATTTTCACCATATCCGCGTACAATATCAAGTCCGCACTGCTGGTCTATTTTGCCGAATATAATTTGGGGCATGTAGAGCTAATGGCTTATATGAATTTTATTATTATCGGTTCGTCGCTGCTGGGTGTGTTGTTTCTGCCCAAGCTGGTGCGGCGTTTTGGTAAACGAAAAACAGCCATGCTCGGGATGCTGGTTAGTGTCATTGCCGACTCCATCAACTTTTTTATGCCTTCAAATGTATATATTTTCACAATTCTGGCCAGTATTTCGTTCATTGGTATTAGTATTCCTAACGGAGTTACCTGGGCATTTGTCTCCGATATCATTGACTACGGCGAATGGTCATCCGGGGAGCGGAAGGAAGGGATTACGTACTCACTATTCAATTTTTCGCGCAAGCTGGCTCAATCCTTGTCCGGCTTTCTATCGGGGATCGGACTGGCGCTCATCGGATATGTTCCGAATGTGGTTCAGTCCTCTGGAACACTGCTCGGGATCAAGGCATTGCTTTGTCTCTATCCGGCTGTTGCCCTGGCATTGGCCATGCTGGTCATCGGTAAAATGTATAAGCTGACTGATAGCAAACATGCAGAAATGGTTCAAGACTTGCAGCGTCGACATGCGGAAAACCGCGTATAATTTGTGAAAGTCTTCTTTTCCGGGCGGCTCCTGTGGTATGGTGGGTATATAATTTTTTAGAGCCTCACTAAAGAAAGGATACGTATATGGCAGCTACCATTAAAGACATTGCCAAATTAGCGAATGTTTCCCATACAACCGTCTCCCGGGCGCTTAACAATAGCCCGCTGATTAAAGAAGATACGAAACGCAAAATTATGGAATTGGCAGAGCAACTGAATTATATTCCAAACTTTAACGCCAAAAGCCTTGTTCTCCAGCGCTCGCATACGATTGGCCTGTTTTTCACCAGTATTTCACAAGGCACCAGCTCCAGTTTTTTTGCGGATACCATCCGTGGAGTGAATCGTGTCATCGGGGTGGATTACAATTTGTTTGTGCGAGGAATTGACGATTATACCGATTTTTCAGCCATTCACCGTAAACGCTTTGATGGCATTATTCTGATGAGTCAAAGCGAAGCGGACAACCCGTTTATTTATCATGTGCTCGGCCAGGGCATCCCGCTTGTTGTACTGAATCGGCAGGTGTCCGGAGCTGGCATCGTGAATGTGATTTCCAATGATAAGGAAGGGTCCTATGCGGCGGTTTCCTTTCTCATTGAAAGTGGACATGAACGCATCGCAATCATCGAAGGGGTCGAAGGCTTCAAGTCTACCCAGCAGCGCCGCGAAGGTTTCATGAACGCGCTGATTGATAAGGGAAAGCCGATCCGACACGAATACATCGTCCAGGGGCATTATGACACCGAAAGCGGAAGCCAGGCGATGAAGCAGCTGCTTTCCTTGCCGGAGCCGCCGACCGCGGTATTTTGCTCTAACGATGATATGGCCATCGGTGCGATGAATGCAGTATTTGAAAACGGCTTGAAGGTACCTGAGGACGTATCTGTTATTGGCTTTGACGATATTGGCTTCTCCATGTATACAACCCCGCCGTTAACGACGGTCAAAAGACCGATTGAGCAGATTAGCGCGCGCGGAGCTGAATGCATTCTGGAACGGATTCAGTCACCGTCGAACGAGGGTGAGCTTATATTTATGGAGACTGAGCTTATGAAGCGGAAATCGGCGGCTAAGAGGTCAGGCTGAATATCATTCTGAAAACAGGCAGGCCGCAAAAGGGCAGGTTCGGTGCATCAAGCACTGTTCCTGCCCTTTTTTGCCTAAAATCGTGCTGTTTTGCAGGTACTTAACGTAAGAGATTGGTTTTCGCCAGTTCAACAATCTCATCACCGCGCCCGTTCAGCACCGCTTTCATCATCCACAGTGTAAAGCCTTGTGCTTGTTTAAGATTAATTTTAGGCGGCATGGATAGCTCCTGACGGTTGACCACCACATCCACCACAACAGGGCCATTATAGGCCAATGCTTGCTGAATGGCACCCTCCAGCATAGATGGATCTTCAACCCGGATGCCCTTGAGTCCCATGGCTTGCGCTACAGCACCAAAATCAGGGTTAAGCAGCTCGGTACCACTTTCCAGGAACCCGGCCGCTTTCATTTCCAGCTCGACAAAACCAAGAGCGCCATTATTGAATACAATGACTTTAACAGGCAATTGATGCTGTTTAAGGGTTAGCAGATCGCCCATCAGCATCGTGAGTCCGCCATCGCCCGAGAGGGAAATGACCTGCCGTGCAGGCTCAGTGGCCTGTGCACCAATTGCTTGCGGCAGTGCGTTTGCCATCGTTCCATGGTTGAAGGAACCGATAAGCCGCCGCTGGCCGTTCATCTGCAAATAACGGGCTGCCCACACCGTCGGCGTACCGACATCACAGGTGAAAATGGCATTGGCTTGAGCGGCATCACTAATGACCTTGGTGAGATATTGTGGATGGATCGGCATATGTCCCGGCTTGCCAGCCGCCAGTTCATCCAGCTCCTTGCGGACCTTGGCATAGCGGGAGACCGATTTTTCCAGATGCTGGTTATCATGCTCGGACGTCAAATGAGGAAGCAGCATCTCCAGCGTTGCTTTTACATCTCCGCACAATCCATAGGTTAGAGGAGTACGTCTGCCGAGGTGGGAAGACTCAATATCCACCTGCAGCACAATCGCATCCTCCGGATAAAATTGTCTGTAAGGAAAATCCGTTCCGAGCATGAGCAAGACGTCGCAATCCATCATCGCATGATACCCGGAAGAGTATCCGATCAGCCCGGTCAAGCCTGCATAATAAGGGTTGTTATATTCCAGATATTCCTTGCCCCGCAAAGCAGAAACGATAGGTGATTTTAGCTTGTCGCACAGCTGCATGAGCAATTCGTGAGATTGTGCGCAGCCTGCTCCGCATAATAAAGTAATTTGGTTGCCTTTATTCAAATATTCGGCCAGCCGGGAAATTTCGGAAGGTGACGGGTGCACTACAGGTGCAGTGGGATGGTAGACGTGTTCGGGGACGGAGACTTTTCCCGCCTCCAAAGCTGCTACATCGCCGGGAAGGACAATGACAGAGACACCTGAACGAGACACGGCCTGTTGAATGGCCATAGTTACGGTTCTCGGAACCTGCCGCGGTGTCATAATAACCTCACAGAAGTGACTGCATTCTCCAAAAAGACGTTCGGGATGTGTAGCCTGAAAGTATTCACTTCCGATCTCGTCACTGGGAATATGGGCTGCAATAGCGAGTACAGGCACCCGATTGCGGTGGCAATCATACAATCCATTAATCAGATGCAAATTTCCGGGACCGCTGCTGCCGGCACAGACAGCAATGCTTCCGCTAAGATCGGCATCTGCCCCGGCTGCAAAGGCAGCCACCTCTTCGTGTCTGACATGAATCCATTCAATTTGGCCACTCCTGCGAATGGAATCAACCATATTATTTAAAGAATCTCCAACGATGCCATAAATCCGTTTGACCCCTGCGTTGACCAAAACTTGTACAATAGTATCTGCGATTGTCTTCATAGTAGTTCCTCCTGTCTAGTCCTTGCCTAGCCTTTGTCTATTAAGTAACGTTATCCTACCCGTGCTTTGTTGTATTTATTCTCCTGAGATATATAAAAACAAGCTTTGTGGAAGAGGATGATAGTCAACCCTTAACAGTTTTGTATCAGGTGCGAAACAGCAGAAGGAGCGGCATAGACTGCGGATTGGCGTACAACCTCTTATGTTCACGTGTTCATATTATTGTCATTAATATTTATAAAATCTAAAAATGTTGAGAAAACTATTTTGTTCACGTGTGCATTGTGATAAAATAATCTTGCAATCATAATGGTAATAATGGGAGGTTACTCCGGATGAAACAAGTAGATGAATTAGACCAATTAAACAGAAAAAGCTTTATTGTAACAGAACCGTATCCTGAGAGGGTGCTGCAATTCGGGGAAGGCAACTTCCTGCGTGCATTTGTAGACTGGCAATTTGACAAAATGAATAAGCAGGCAGAATGGAAAACGGGTGTTGTGATCGTACAACCGCAGCCGGGAGGCATGGTGGAGAAGCTTAACGAGCAGGAGGGCCTGTATACGGTCATTCTCGAAGGGATTAAGGACGGGCAAGCCATGAAGGAGCATACCGTAGTGGAGTGTGTAGCCCGTGGACTCAATCCATACACTTCAGACTTCGCTGAATATGAGGCGTTATCCCAAAAGCCTGAGCTGCGCTTTGTCGTATCAAACACGACGGAAGCAGGAATCGCTTATGTGCCAGAGGACCGGCTGGAAGATCGTCCGCAAAAGAGCTTTCCAGGCAAGCTGGCCGCTTTACTGTACAAGCGCTTTCAATTTTTCGGAGGCGATCAGAGCAAGGGATTGGTGATCATTCCGTGCGAGCTGATCGACCGCAATGGTGATGCGCTTAAGGAGATTGTACTGAAATACGCTGATCAATGGGGGCTTGGGGCTGCATTTACAGCCTGGCTGAAGGAAGCCAATACGTTCTGCAACAGCTTGGTGGACCGGATTGTACCTGGTTATCCCAGAGACCGGATTCATGAAATTCAAGCAGAATTGGGCTACAAGGACGATTTGGTTGTTGTAGGCGAGCAGTATCATCTCTGGGTCATCGAAGGACCGCAATGGCTCAAGCAAGAACTGCCGGCTCATCTGGCGGGATTAAATGTGCTGATTGTTGACGATATGGCGCCTTATCGTACACGCAAGGTGCGCATTTTGAATGGGGCGCATACGGCGCTTACACCTGTTGCTTATTTATATGGCCTGGATACGGTGGGGCAGGCGGTCGAGCATGATGTCATGGGCGCTTTCATCCAGTCGCTGATTCGAGACGAAATTATTCCGACACTGGACTCCCCGGAAGCAGAATTGAATCTATATGCCGACGCTGTTATTGAACGTTTCCGTAATCCATATGTGAATCATTATGTCATGAGCATCGCTCTCAATTCGGTGTCCAAGTTCAAAACACGGAACTTGCCGTCCTTGCTCCAGTATGTGAAGCAGCATAAGGCATTGCCCGCCAAAATGGTATTTTCGTTGGCGTCTCTGCTTGTATTTTACCGGGGAGACAGAAACGGCGAGCCGATCGCCCTGGCAGACGAATCGGAAGTGTTGGGCGCATTTGGTGAGCTGTGGAGTAGATATGACGGAACACTTGCCGGAGCGAAGCAATTGACCGAACAGGTACTTGGCAAGCAGACATGGTGGGGTCAAGACCTGAACCAAATCGAGGGGCTGGCCGAACAGACGGCACAGCACGTGTATGAAATGACAAGCAGAGGAATAAAGGAGACGCTGGAATCTCTAACCGGGAACAGTGCCCCCAGAGCATAAGCAAGGAGGAAACCGGAATGCTGGAATTCATTCAAATCCATGATCAAGATAACGTGGCTGTCGCTTTGCGTGATTATAAGCGGGGAGAGACGCTGATGTGGGGAACGCAAAAAGATCAACGCGTGGAACTGGTCGACGATGTGGCGCGCGGGCATAAAATTGCGCTGCAGAACATACCTGAAGGTGAGCACGTCCTGAAATACGGATATCCTATCGGTCATGCTACTCAGCCCATTCAGGCCGGGCAGCATGTGCATACGCATAATACGAAAACAAATCTGACGGGCGTAGAGGAGTACACCTACAATCCTAAGCCAGCGCCCCTTTTATATGAACAGGAGAGCCGGACGTTTCAAGGCTTTCGGCGTAAGGACGGTCGTGTGGGGATTCGCAATGAGTTGTGGATTGTCCCAACAGTCGGTTGTGTAAACGGGATTGCCGAGCTTATTTTGAACCGCTTCAAGCAGGAAGTAGGCGATATTTCGCCTTTTGAAAATGCGCTTGTCCTCAAGCATAACTATGGTTGTTCCCAACTGGGTGACGATCATGCGCATACACGCACGATTTTAATGGATGCCGTAAAGCACGCGAACGCGGGCGGTGTGCTTGTGCTTGGTTTGGGCTGCGAGAACAACGAAATGAAGGAATTTAAGGAAGCTATCGGTGAATATGATCCGGAGCGGGTAAAATTTTTGTTGTCTCAGGAAGTATCGGACGAAGTGGAGGAAGGGGTACGGCTGCTGCATGAAATTTTTGCGGCCGTGCAGGAAGATCGGCGTGAGCCTGTACCTTTATCCGAGCTGAACATTGGCTTGAAATGCGGCGGCTCTGACGGCCTGTCGGGCATTACTGCCAATCCACTGCTCGGACGGCTGTCGGATTATATGGCAGCGCAGGGTGGAACAACGGTGCTGACTGAGGTGCCTGAAATGTTCGGCGCGGAGACCATTTTAATGGAACGTGCTGCCGATGAGCAAGTATTCGGAAAGATCGTACATCTGATTAACGATTTTAAGCAATATTTTCTGGATTACAAGCAGCCGGTATACGAAAATCCGTCACCTGGCAATAAAGCAGGGGGCATCACGACACTGGAGGATAAATCACTGGGCTGTACGCAAAAATCCGGTTCTTCCACGGTTACGGATGTTATTCAGTACGGGGAGCGTCTCAAGACCAAAGGACTCAACCTGCTCAGCGCACCGGGGAACGATCTGGTTGCTTCTTCGGCACTCGCAGCAGCGGGCTGTCAGCTCGTTATTTTCACTACCGGACGCGGTACGCCTTTTGGCTCCTTTGTTCCGACGATGAAGGTATCGACCAACTCGCCGCTCTATAAGTCCAAACCGCACTGGATCGACTATAATGCCGGTTCGTTGGTGGAGGATGTCAGTATGGAAGATGCGCTCCGCAACTTTGTAGACTACATTGTCGATGTAGCCAGCGGAACCTGGGTAAACAACGAGAAAAACAATTTCAGGGAGCTTGCTATTTTTAAAAACGGCGTGACGTTGTAGAAGTTTGGAACACATCGGGAGGCGGAATTTATTCCGCTTCCTTTTTACGCTGTATATCTCTAAATAGGCGTGCTAGAATTTAGGGGAAACACACCGAATCGCGTCAGAATAGGAGGAAATACAGTGCAAAATGCAATTATTGCTTATCGGGAAGAAAATCATGATCAGCTCGTAGATATTTGGCACCGGGCTGTACGCCGGACACACACTTTTTTAGAGGAAGAGGATATCCAATTTTATCATCATATCGTGCGCAATGGCGCCCTTAGAGAAGTCGAAATTTGGATGGCATGGAATGAAAGTCAAGGTCCAACAGGGTTTATCGGGCTGGACGGGCCCAAAATAGAGATGCTATTTGTCGATCCTGAGTTGCATGGGCAGGGCATAGGCAGTCGGCTCATTCAACATGCCGGGAAAATAAAAGGTACACACCTCAAAGTGGACGTGAATGAGCAAAATGAGAAAGCACATGCTTTCTACAAGCATTTTGGCTTTGTCCAAACAGGGCGATCTGAGCTGGATGGATCAGGTCGGGCATTTCCTTTGCTTCATATGGAGTGGAACCAGTAAACGAAGGACATTCACCTCCGTTCATAACTGGAATATATTATCATAATTTTGTTGCCACACACTTGATTTTATGATATAACTTAATTACGCAATAAATACGTAATTAAGTTATATTTTAGCTGGAACGTAGATCATGCTTTTGTTTGATGAGTACTAAAAGTCGGACAAGGAGGTGGGGAGGGTGGATGATCTCGTTCACTCCCATATCACAGATCTGGACACACTTGTTAACATGATTAAGCTGTCATTTTCATTTGCAGACGGAGCCGACATGATTGCTTTATGTGATCATCTGTATAACCATGCCAGCCAAAAGTATCAGGAGCTGCAGCTTTATAAAGCGCGCAAGAAGCCTGTACAACTCATACATAACAAACGGCCGCTAGTGTATTACTACGGCTACAGTCATCTTATGAAAGGCATGGCCTTCCAAAAACAGGGCAAATATGAAGCCGCTCGGGATTGTATCGAAAAATACGCGGAATTGGGCTGGTTTAATGGCCTTGATCAGCAGGGGGAAGCAGAGGTCGAATATTATCGTCATGCTGCCAAAGCCAACCTGTACGCCCTTGATATTTTGTCCGGCCATGCTGAAGTGCTGCAGGAATACGTCCAATTCCTTCGGGACAATCCGGAAGAGCTGTTACCGGGGCTTCTTTCCATCGTAGAAGGGGCATACAGGCATGATTACCCTTTAGAGACTATACTTCAATCATTTGCCGAGCAAATTGATGATTTCAAGTATTTAGAAGAGCCTGTGAATGTATCTTACTATTTCCGCTTCTGCTATCAATTGGCTCTCTACTATATCAAGCAGCAACAAGTTACAGCTGCATTGGATTATATTCTGCAATCCCTCATGCTGTCAGATACCCTGGGTATGGAACATGAGCATGAGTTTAGAAAATGTACCGCTATATTCGAGATTTTCCGAACCCAAGCTACAGCAACACAGCAAGACCAATATATAACTATTTTAAAAGGAGTGTTAAAGGATGAAAAAATTGATTTCACGGTCTCTGTCGCTCAGTCTGTTTAGCTTGCTGGTGTTTGTTACAAGTCATGACCTTATCTCGGTATTCTACCATGGAGCCAATCATTAATTAGGACAGAAACAAGGCAAAAACGAAGCTGTTTAGAGGTATGAATTTGATGTGAGACGTTTGATGTGAAAAAATTTATTAAGTACACCAAATAGCAGGTGAAGCTCATTATAATCCGGGCTTGCTTGCTATTTGGCGTTTTTATGAAAAGTATTTTGTATTACATTGTTGCGGGGTTACGGAGTAGACCTTGTTCTGAGGGGTGCAATGAAATCCGTGTTTGTTGGTAAGCTGGGAATGCTTCTGTTGAAGGGTATGTCCCGCTTTTTAGTGCTGCATCCAGTGCCCGCAATAAGGAACCGGTGAATTGCTCTGGAGAAAAGAATATACTTTTCCCGACCATATGAATATGGAGCTCGTTATGGTCGCGGTTGCTTACGGACAGCAATAAACCTTGGCCCTGAAAGCCCGTGCCGATGGCCCGTACTTTGTGTATACCCGCAAGCAGCATCTCGGTTTTTAACGCACGCCCGTGTTCTTCCACAAATACAGAAATCAGGCGTTTGTCTGTAACGATAATAATCTGGTTTCCCCGAAACGTATGCGTTAGATGAACAAAATCTTTGTACACTCCAATAATCTGTTCATGCCCAGCAACAATCCCCATGCGTACAAAATCATCCAACACAGCAGCATCGGGTTCCTGATGATTTTTAATCCGTTTCTTAATGCTGAACTGAATGGTTAGTATACCAAAAACGGCCATTAGAAAAGGGATGAGCCCGCCGTTCTGCAAGAAGAAAAGCAGGATGATAAATACGGCCAAAAAACATTGCCCCCAAGTAAGATAACGCAGTTTTTGTTGAACCGTACGGCGATAGTAACGGAACCCTTTTCCCGGTTGATACTCCGAGGCATACTTCGTCATACCACTCATCTGGGTTAATCCATAGACCGCCAGAACGGTCAGCCCAAGCGAAAGGAGCGTCATAAACCATTCTTGTGTTGCAAAGCCAACTAACGTGCAAAGCCCGAACATGATGATCCCCGCCCAGCAAGCAACTCTTTTGATTCGAACCTGTTTTTGAATCGAACGAACTAATTCTTCCATCTTGCAATCCTCCTGATCTAGGTACATAGGTAATGATTGGAATATCAATAGTCTTATCGTACCATCTGATAGTCTTTTTCGTAAATTCTTTAGAAGATATTGTATTTGTGAGCCTTTAAAACTTCACTGCCTTTTTACCCTTATCCTGATATAATAAATGTAAGTATAACCATGTCCTTCGATCAGAAAGTTTGTACACATATCAGATGAATCGCCAAACGGAAGGGGAGAGTATATGGTTATTTATGAAACGGACCAAGCTTATGTAATGACAACGCAGCATGACCATGCCCACATTTCAGGTGAACTGGCTGCACAATGGGAAGAGAGTGCCTTCAAGAATAGGCGGCATAAGCAGGATTTTGTATATGCAGCCAAGGAGCATGACCGGGGTTGGATTAAGTTGGATGCTGCTCCTTTCTGGAATGATCATGTATCTGCACCTTATACGTTTATTGATTTTCCGCTCAGCCCTCGGTTTGTCTTTTATCGTCTTGGGATTGATGAAGTGGAGCAAGTGAATTCGTATGCCGCGCTGCTGTGCAGCTTGATGTACAAGGAGCTGGTCGGACGGAGCGAGCATGAAAATGCTCAGGACAAGCAGCTTACGCGAGCTTATCTGGAGGCGGAGGAACAGCGGCGACACAGGCTCAAACAGGAGCTGGCGGGTGGCGTCACCTTCGACCATCAGGTGCGTACGGATGTGCGCAGAATGTTGTTCTGCGACGAATTGAGTCTGTTTTTGTGCAGCCGGGAGCCAGGGACGCCTGCGGCAGATTATGAATGGTTTGCTGATGGTTTAAGCTTCCCGGCTGTTCGCCATGAAGGCGGACGGGTTCGGGCCGAATGGTTATCGGATCAGACGGTGGGGCTGTCCTTTTTTCCTTTTAAAAGCAAGGTGGGGATTACACATACCTTTAAGGAGGTGGCCAAAGAGCAAATTCATACCTCAGGGCTTCTGCAAGCCTATCGTTCCTCCGAATGGAAGCATCGAACCTTTACCGTCGAACATATCATGGAAGTAGAAAAACGCAAGGAGAATGCCTGACCGTCTACCGATACGGCCTTGGACAGAGCAAAGCCTCCCTGAATAAATCCACTCAGAGAGGCTCGTTTTTTTATCGCATGCCCCTTTATTTCTCATCAGATACGTAACACCCATTCCCAATGCGGCTACCACCCATTTTTTATTTTTTATGAATAGCACCTCTTTAATGTGAAATGCTGAACGAGATTTTACAATTTAGTGCTTCCCTGCGCTCGTTCCGCATAACTATGGTTTTACCCTTTCCATGAAATCTTACCCGTTCCATCGACAATGAAATGATTACGAGTGTCTATTCACGTTTAATGGATATGATCCCAATATCCTGCCGCAATTGCTTCAGATGCACATGACAGGGAGGTCTTTGTGATGAGAAAGAAGGAAGTGGTGGCCATGCTGCTTGCCGGCGGACAGGGCAAAAGACTCAAAGGACTGACCCGGACACTTGCCAAACCGGCTGTATTTTTTGGAGGAACCTACCGCATCATTGATTTCCCCCTTAGTAATTGCGCCCACTCCGGTATCGACACGGTTGGCGTATTGACCCAGTACGAACCGTTGGTGCTCCATTCCTACATCGGCGTAGGCAGCGACTGGGATTTGGATCGCCTGGATGGTGGAGTTTTTGTGTTGCCTCCGCATGAAAAAGAAAACGGGAATAACTGGTATAGAGGTACAGCGGATGCGATTTACCGTAACCTGCATTTTTTGGATCAATATGACCCGGAGCATGTACTGATCTTGTCAGGCGATCACATCTATAAAATGGACTACAGTCGCATGCTCGACTATCACAAGAAAAAGGGAGCAGACTGCACGATTTCTGTCATCAACGTCACGATTCAGGAAGCCAAACGGTTCGGGATCCTGAACACGGATGATGACCTGAAAATATACGACTTTGAGGAGAAGCCGGAACAGCCGAAAAGTACACTGGCCTCGATGGGCATTTATTTATTCAAATGGGAGGTACTGCGTCGCTATCTGCTGGAGAGCGCAAGCGACTCTGAGTCCTCGCATGATTTTGGCAAGGACATCATTCCGATGCTGCTCCAGCATGGACGGTCGCTGTATGCTTATCCGTTTGCCGGGTACTGGAAGGATGTGGGCACGATTCAAAGCTTGTGGGAGGCTAACATGGATTTACTGGCTCAGGACCCGCCATTGGATTTGAATGACCCTTTCTGGCGTATCTATACCCGCAGTCCCAATCAACCGGCTCAGTACATCACCCAACGAGCAATCCTGAAAAACAGCATCGTCAATGAGGGCTGCATGGTGGACGGAGAAGTAAGGCATTCCGTGCTATTTTATGGAGTCGAAGTGGGCGGAGGCAGCATTATTACCGAATCCGTCATCATGCCGAATGTAAAAATTGGACGCAATGTTCGTATTCATCGAGCTATCGTGAACGAAAACATGATTATTGATGACAATATGGTCATCGGATCTGAGAATAGCCCGAATGAGATTATTTTGTTCGATCAGGAATGCGAGCTTCATGCACGAATATAAACCGGATAAGGACGGTGTCCGCTATGAGCCGACTCATTGGAGTTATCAACCTGGATCACGAACTGGATCAGTTGAAGGAGCTGACCTATTTCCGGTGCGGGGCCGCAGTTCCCTTTGCCAGTCGATATCGGCTCATTGATTTTACCTTATCCAACATGATGCATGCAGGGGTGTATGATATTGCACTGTTCGTTCGTCGCAAATACCGTTCGCTGCTGGATCATCTGGGTGAAGGACGGCCCTGGGATTTGGACCGCAGACGAGGCGGGCTGTTTATTTTGCCGCCAGACTGGAATGATCCGACGGATGGTTCACGCGGGGATTTGCAGCATGTGCACAACAACCTGGATTTTTTTCATCGGTCAGCAGGGCAAGTTATTGTACACGCAGGAACGCAGCATGTGAACAAGGTAGATATTGAGGATGTATACCGTTATCATCGCGAAAAGAATGCAGACGTTACTCTCGTCTACAAAGTGATAGAGCAGCTAGAAGCTGAGCATGCGCCTTGTGTACGGCTGGAGATTGCCGAGGACGGGCGAGTGACCGGTATTCATCAGGAGCAGGATCATCATAATATTTATCTGGAAATGTTCGTAATAGACAAAAGCTTGTATCTGGATCAGGTGAAGCATTGCATTGCCCATCAGGATAACCATTTCTTCCGGGATGCGATTCAGAAAAATCCAAGCGGACTACGTATTTTCGCATATCCTTATGAAGGGTATCATGCGGTCATTAATTCCATCGAGAGTTACTATAAAAATAGCATGAGGCTGCTGGATCAGCAGCAATATCAAGCGCTGTTCCAGGATCAGCCGGTGCATACGAAAATCAAGTACGAAGCCCCGACCCGCTTCACTCACAGCGCCGAGGTGGAGCATTCGCTTGTCGCCAATGGCTGCATGATTGGGGGCAAGGTTGAGAATAGCATTCTTTTTCGCGGGGTACGGATAGAGGCGGGCGCGTGGGTAAGCAACTCGATCATTATGCAAAAATGCACGATTCGTAAAGGCGCCATTGTCCAGAATGTGATTTTGGATAAGGATGTGGAGCTTTCACCGGAACGGACTTTGATTGGAGACATTAGGGCTCCCTATGTCATTGCCAAGAACAGCGTCATTTAAAGGGATATATTGTGCATTTAAAACCGAAATACAGGAGGGTACACCTTTGTTCAGCAATAAAGAAGCTTTTAAGCAGGCTTTTCGAGAGCAACTGGTCGGAAGGCTGGGCAAACCGATGCAGGAAGCTCAGGCGGAAGACGTATACAAGGTTTTGGGCGGTATGATCCGCGAACAGGTCGGCAAGAAATGGGCGGAAACGAATCAAGCCTATAAAGAAGGACAAGAGAAGCAGGTCTATTACTTTTCACTGGAGTTTTTGATAGGCCGTCTGCTGGGCAGTAATTTGCTGAATTTGGGTGTATTGGACATGGTTCGGCAAGCGCTGGGAGAACTGGGCTGGGACCTGGAAGAAATCGAAGAGCAGGAGGCAGACGCCGGGCTGGGAAATGGCGGTCTCGGTCGTCTGGCCGCTTGCTTCATGGATTCGCTGGCATCCCTCGGCTATGCAGGACATGGCTGCGGCATCCGATATAAGTACGGTCTGTTTGAGCAGCGTATTGTAGACGGAAATCAGGTGGAGCTGCCGGATTACTGGCTGCAAAAGGGCAATGTCTGGGAGGAGCGCCGTCCTGACAAGAAGGTCGAGGTTCACTTTTGGGGACGGGTGGAGACTCGTGAACAGGATGGCTGTCTCCTATTCGAGACTCAAGATGCCGAAACGGTCTGGGCCGTTCCGTATGATATTCCGCTGGTGGGCTATGGACACGCGCAGGTGAACACGCTGCGGATTTGGAGCGCGGAATCAGCGCTCGACCCCGTTCGAGGGCCGATTCGGGGCGAGGGTGGCTACTACCGCTTTCTCGACTATAACCGCTCGGTGGAGTCCATCTCGGCCTTCCTCTACCCGGATGATTCCAATTATGAGGGTAAGCTGCTTCGCTTGAAGCAGCAGTACTTTCTGTGCTCGGCCGGCTTGCAAAGTATTTTGCGTACGTTCGAGAAGCTTCGTTTACCGTACAGCCAGTTGCCTGACAAAATTGCGCTGCACATTAACGATACACATCCAACGCTGGTCATTCCCGAACTGATGCGAATTCTAATGGACGTAAAGGGCTTGGGCTGGGACGAAGCATGGGATATTACGACACGGACGGTTTCGTATACCAATCATACGATATTGAGCGAGGCCTTGGAGCAATGGCCTGTCAATATGGTGCGGGAGCTGCTTCCTCGAATTTGTTTAATCATTGAAGAGATTAACAAGCGTTATTGCGCTATGCTGCTGGAGCGTTATCCAGGTCAGGACATCAAAATTGGTCAGCTGGCGATTATTCACGGTGAACAAATCCGCATGGCCCATTTGGCTATCGTCGGCAGCTACAGCGTCAACGGGGTAGCGGCGTTGCACACACAAATTTTGAAGGAACGTGAAATGAAGTCGTTTCACGAGCTATACCCTGGTCGTTTTAACAATAAAACGAACGGAATTGCTCATCGTCGCTGGCTGATGCACGCGAACCCTGAGCTGGCAAGCTTGTATGATGAGACGATCGGTACACGTTGGCGAACACGTCCACGTGAGCTCATCGACCTGCTTCGTTACAGTGGGAACGAGTCGTTCCAAGAGCGGATTCAGAAGATTAAGCGAAATAATAAAATCAGGCTTGCCGAGCATGTGTTTGAGAAACACGGCGTTCGACTGGATACGTCCTCGATTTTTGATGTACAAGTCAAACGGCTGCATAGCTACAAGCGACAGTTGCTTAACATTTTGCATGTGATGCATCTGTATAACCAGCTCAAAAATAATTCTTCGCTGGATATGGTGCCACGCACGTTTATTTTCGGGGCTAAAGCAGCTCCGGGCTATTTTCTTGCCAAGCAGACAATTAAATTGATTAACAATGTGGCGGATACGATCAATCGGGATGTGGATGTCAGGGACAAGCTGAAAGTGGTTTTTCTCGAAAACTATTCAGTTTCGCTGGCGGAGCTGATTATTCCTGCAGCGGATGTCAGTGAGCAGATCTCTACGGCAGGCAAGGAAGCTTCAGGCACAGGAAATATGAAATTTATGATCAACGGTGCACTCACCCTGGGCACATTGGATGGAGCCAATGTTGAAATGCATGAGATGGTAGGCGATGCCAACATGTTCATTTTTGGCTTAAAGGTGGATCAGATTGAGGCGTATGTTCAGGACGGCCAGTATTCAGCGCGTAAAACAGCCAACAGTGACGAAAGACTGCGCGAAGTGCTGGATCAACTGGTAAACGATGCTCCTTTTACACGGCATGAACGAGAATTTGAGGCCATTTATCAATCCCTGATTGATCATAATGATGAATACTTTGTGCTCAAGGACTTCGCAGCCTATGTGGATACCCAGGTTCATGTGGAGCAAGTGTACCGGAATTCGTCCGAGTGGACGCGGCGTGCTATTGTGAATATGGCCCACTCCGGCAAATTTTCCAGTGATTGCACAATTCAGCAGTACGCAGCGGAAATTTGGGATATTGCACCTCTCGAAACGATGCCAACAGGCGAATCTTGTCCTAAAAAAGCGAAACAGGCGGAATAGCATTGCTTTTCGACCGCTGAGGGTTATAATGACAGTATAAACATACTGTTAAAGGAGTCCTCCTATTGATCAAGCTCAATCCGAACAGGCTCAAACCTCATAAATCGAAGAAGAAATATAATATGTTCCAAAATATATGGCGGGCGATTCGTCTGAATTTTATCAAGCTGTTGCGTGCACCTGGTGGCGTCAAAAAAATCTCCTTGGGCTTTGCCATTGGCTTCGGGCTGGAGATGATTGTGATTTCCACGGCATCTCTGATTTACCTTGTGTTTTATCCCATTGTTCGGCTGTCCGGCGGTTCGATGCCTGCGGCCATCGTGGGCAATGTAGTAGGCAAGCTGACCTTTTTACCGATTGTGCTGATGCCGTTCGCCAAGCAGCTTGGGGCCTGGATTTACCCATCTCATTATCCGGTACACGTCAGAGGCGGTCGACTTCACGAGCATTCTTTTATGGAGCTGTTTCATGGCAACTGGTCTGTATTCAGAGACTTGCTGCACGGAGGGCTGCACATTCTGATCGGAATGTCGATTTTCGGTGTGGTACTAGGCATTATCTCGTATTTTGTCATTCAGGTCTTGTATAACCGTTCACTGCACAAACGGCTGGAGAAACGGAAATTGCGTCATGGTACAGCCTTTTCGGCGGCTAGATTGCTAAAAAATGGATAACGTAGGTGATTAAGAAGCTCCTTGAGCCTGAAAATTAGGCTTGAGGGGCTTCTTTTGTAATTGGCTTCATCCATTCAAATCGTTTACAATACGTGTGCATACAACACTGGACGATAGGTTAATGTACATACAAGGAGTGGTGAGGTTGCGGAAGATTTGGCACATCTACTTGACGGACTGGAGAAATGTATTCAAAGTATCGACCGGGACTTTATTAGTTATTGGCATTATTCTTTTGCCCTCCGTCTATGCATGGGTAAATTTGAAAGCGATGTGGGACCCGTACGCGAATACATCGGGTATTAAAATTGCAGTAACGAGCCAGGACCAGGGTGCTGAGGTCAACGGGAAAAAAATCAATATCGGGGACGAGGTTTTGCATAACCTTCACAATAACAAGAAGCTGGGCTGGACGTTTGTGAATGAAGCAGAGGCGCGAAGAGGTGTGCTGAACGGTGATTATTATGCCAGCCTGCTCATCCCCAAGGATTTTTCGAAGAAAATTACGAGCGTGCTTACGGAAAATCCGCAAAAGCCGGAGATTGATTACGCGGTAAACGAAAAAATCAATGCGGTGGCTCCGAAAATTACCTCCTCGGGGGCCACCTCTCTGACGAACCAGATTAGCCAAAACTTTATTGAAACAGCCAGTCAGGCTGTGTTGACGAAGCTAAAGGAAGCCGGGGTGAAGCTGGAAGAGGAGTTGCCTACCATTCGCAACATTGAGAACCGGGTGCTGGAGCTGAACAATCGTCTGCCGGATATCGATAGGTTAGGTAAACAGGCGATTGAACTGGAGCAAAATTTGCCTAAAATCAAGGCGCAGGGGCAAAAGATCATTGCCCTGAAGGAGAAAATTCCTGAAATTAACCGCGCTGGCGAGCTGGTGCTTAAAATTGACAAAAACCTGCCTGAGCTGGATAAGGTAGCAGCGGTTATTCTGGATATCCAAAAAAGGCTGCCGGACATTCAAAAGGCCGGAGACCGGATTGTCGAGCTGGATCAAAACTTTGGCAAGGTGGAAAGCGCGTTGGCCACTGCCTTGGAGGACACACAAACGGCTCTTAAGGTCATTCATGCTGCACAGAAAGCACTGCCGGAAGTGCAGAAGATCGCGGATACAGGCAAGGATTTTACAAGTGGCTTACTTGATTTTCTGAACAAAAACGAGGGTGCACTCGACTCCATTGGAACGCTGGTCAAAGAGGACTTGCAGCTGGTTCAGCAAATTGCGAATGAAGTTTCCGAGATTACAGGCATCATTCGTGGGGTGGATTTTGATCCTAAAGCAGCACAGGCTGCGGTGAATCGGGTTAGCGGAAGACTGGCGACTGCTGTGGGGGTGCTGGATCATATTTCCCAGCTGCTGAACCGTGTGAACGGATATTTGCCGAGTCAGCCTCTGAATTCGCTCATTTCCCGTGTAGGCGGGCTGAAGGATCGTCTTGGCCGCTTGAACAGCACCGTGACAAGCATTGGAGATGCCATACAGCGTGGCGAGAAGCCTGCACAAAATTTGCTGGATGACGCAGACCGCCTGGCCGGAGAGGTTAGCAGCGGAATTGACAGCATTTTGAGCAATTATGATACGGAGTATGCGCCCGCCATTCAAAAGGCGCTGGATCAAATCAAAACCGTTGCGCGCAATTCCGCCAATGTGCTGAATACCGCTCAAGAGCAGCTGCCGAATATGGAAAAGATATTAAATGATGCACAGGCTGCTGCAGAATTCGGTCAGCAAGAGCTGGCTCGTCTCCAGCAGGATTTGCCGCAATATCGTCAGAAGCTGCATGAAGCGGCTATAACGATTCAGGGACGCATGGGCGAGTTCACAACTGCTGTCAACAAAGCGGCAGACTTTGTAAATAACGATTTGCCTGCGGTTAAAGGTAAAATCCATCAGGCAGCGGAATTTGTACGCAATGATTTGCCGAAGGCGGAACAACAGTTTGTCAAAATGGCTGACCTGATTGAAAACAAGTTCCCCGAGGCAGAAAAAGCGGTACATCAAGTCGCTAATTTTGTGAGAACAGATCTTCCAGCTGCCGAGGATTCCATACGTCACGCGGCAGACACGATTCGTAAACTGAGAGGCGAAAATGCACTGGGACGAGCCATTGCGTTGCTCAAGGGGGATGTGAAGAAGGAAAGCGATTTTCTCGGCAGTCCGGTATTGCTGAAGCAGGAGCGAATATACCCGATCCCGAACTATGGCTCTGCGATGTCCCCTTTTTACACGACATTATCGATCTGGGTGGGTGCGATGCTGCTGGTCTCGATGTTCAGGGTAGATGTGGAGGACCCGGAAGGCCAATATAAAAGCTACCAGGTGTATTTCGGACGACTTATGACGTTCTCTACGATTGGTATATTTCAGGCGCTGAGCGTGTCCCTCGGTGATTTGTACCTGCTCGGGGCGTATGTGGATGCCAAAGTAGCATTTGTATTGTCGTCTATGCTGATCAGTCTGGTGTTTACGGCCATGACCTATACATTGGTTTCTGTGTTCGGCAATATCGGCAAGGGTTTGGCGGTTATCCTGCTGGTGCTTCAATTTTCCAGTTCAGGCGGAACATTCCCGATTGCAACGAGCACACCCTTCTTTCAGGCGCTGAATCCGTTCGTCCCATTTACCTATGCGGTTAGTCTGCTACGGGAAACGGTAGGAGGGATGCTGCCTTCAACGGTAACACGAGATGTAGTGATGCTGTTTGTATTTATCGGAGTGTGCTTCCTGTTTGGATTGGTGCTTAAGAAGCCGCTCAGCAAGTATACGAAAAAAATGGCCGAGCGCGCGAAAGAAACGAAATTGATTCCTTGATTGTTGAAAAAAGAGTGAGTTACGGTGGGTGAAGAGGCGCTCCGCGAAAGATTTGATCTTACGATCGCTGTTGCCACGGGATTCTTTGGATTGGATAGGACATGAAAAGGTAAGAATCCCGTGGCAAAGGCGAACGCTCCGCTTCTCCAGATTCAAATCCTCCGCTCCGCTGGCAACCACCGTAAAGTCACTTTCTTTAACATTCGGCGGGTAGTAGGAGGGGAGATGCCTCGCGTTTGCGGCTTCGGCAATGCGTGAGGCTTTTTTTGCATACGCTATCCAAACTAAAAATGCATTTTGGAATGTTTCAAAATGGTTTTTTCTGGTGAATGAAATGGGTATGGTCTTTTTTTATGCAATTTTAGCGGAATTTATAAATCTTAAGCAAAGGCGGGAGGCAGTGTGGAGTATTCATACTTGGGCAAGTCAGGCTTGAAGGTTAGTCGGTTATGTCTGGGCACGATGAATTTCGGACCGGAAACCGAAGAAAAGGAAGCGTTTAAAATCATGGATGCCGCGTTGGATGCGGGCATTAACTTCTTTGATACAGCCAATGTATATGGGCGTGACCGCAAAGGCTGGACAGAGGAAATTATCGGGCGCTGGTTCCAGCAGGGTGGCGGAAGACGTGAGAAGGTTGTGCTGGCGACAAAGGTATACGGGGACATGAAAAATGAAAATGACGGACCAAACGCAGGATCAGGCTTGTCTGCTTACAAAATTCGCCGTCATCTGGATGCTTCTCTGAAACGCTTGCAAACCGATCATATCGAGCTGTATCAAATGCACCACATTGACCGGAACGTCTCATGGGATGAACTGTGGGGTGTGTTCGAATCCGTTGTGGATCGGGGACAAGTGGATTATATCGGCTCCAGTAACTTTGCGGGCTGGCACATCGCTGTAGCGCAGGCCGAAGCGAAGGCAAGACGTTTTCTCGGTCTTGTATCTGAGCAGCATCTGTACAATCTGAATGAACGTTCTGCCGAGCTGGAAGTATTGCCGGCAGCTCAAGCATTGGGACTGGGTGTGATCCCTTGGAGCCCGTTGGCAGGTGGACTGCTGGGACGTAATGCATTGGCAGGTACAGGCTCCCGTAGTGCACGGGCCAAGGAAAAGGTGGAACAGAACCGTGCCAAGCTAGAGCAATTTGCAGCATTGTCCCGCGAGCTGGGCGAGAAGGAGGACGTGATAGCACTGGCTTGGGTGCTGTCCCACCCGGCTGTAACCGCTCCAATTATCGGTCCGCGGACCTTGGAACAGCTGGAAGATGCTTTGCGGGTGCCTGAGGTCAAATTGACTGACGATGTGCTTGCCAGGCTGAACGAGATTTTCCCCGGCCCGGGCAAACCTGCGCCGGAAGCTTACGCTTGGTAATAATTCATATTCAAGGGGCTGTCGCAAAAGTAAGATTTTCTGCGAATGAGACAGTCCTGTTCACTTTAGAAACCGTAAAAAGCCAGCAAAGCAGCGATTCTCTCGTTATTGGAGAATCGCTGCTTTGCGTTTTTGGTCATTGGCGGCTTGCTTTGGAATATTATGGGCAAGGGAAATATCAAGTGCAGACGTTGATCCTACTCCAAGAAAGGTTATCTCAAGTACCCATTTCATGGCTTATGAAGTAAGCCCATGCACGCGAAACAGTAATACGTTAGACCGTGTCTATCTTTTTGGATACCAGTCGTTGATCCGGTTTCTTATAGTGTGCAACATAGCTGTGCAGAACCATACCGAGGATGACGACGAACATACCCACCCATGATAGAAGTGACGGAGTTGGGATGGATAAAAAGATCAGTTCCCCCATTAATGCGAACAGCACTTCCAGAGATTGTGTTGCTTCAACGGTCGCCAGCTTTTGCATATTTCCGCGCACCTGATCCGTTGCTTTAAAAAATAGAACCGTCGCGATCACTCCTGAAAAGACGGCTACCAGAGCAGACTGTATCGTCTGATCCTTACTTGGCATTCCTGCACTGAACACTCCGTATAGTGAAAGCAATAACCAGAAGGGCAAACTGGCTAAAGTCATCCCGAGCACACGTTGATAGGCATCTAACCGTCCTGCACAAACCTCCATCATTTTGCGGTTACCTAATGGATATGCGAAGGAGGCAATGATGACCGGCAGGAAGCCAAACAAAAAATCTTGTGTAGAAATGGATTGTGCCTGCTCGTTTTGCATGAGTAGAATTCCAACTAAAATAATCAGAGACATCATAAGTCCTTGAATGGGGATTTTTCCGCGCACCTTTACTGGCCCGTTCACCGTTTGTACAACCTCTGTAAATAACGGCACAAGCAGAGAACCGGAAATAATGGTAACTTGCCAAGTACCCGCAATCAACCAACCCGGCGAATAAGCCGATGCGAAGCATAATGGAGCATAAAATAAGCCAAATCCGATGAAGCTCCATAACAGCCATGTTCCCGGTCGTTCCTTCATGACGATCCAAAGAGGCTTAAGCTTCTGCCGGCTCATAACAATGACGAGTAAAATAGGAACCATAAACACATACCGCAATGAAGCACTCCAAATCCAGCTCCCGCCAGACAGCTCCATAGACCGATTGAGAACAAATGTAAAAGCAAAAAACAAAGCAGCCAATACACCTAGCCAAATGGATCGCAACACATTCACCTTATTCTTTAAATATTGTTATTACCCATAATAATAATGTTTGATCATTTATTTCAAGACATTCTTCGTCGTTGACAAGGCAAAAGGGATGCTGTATATTACTGAATGCCGACTTTAATAGTAATCATTACGATTTAAAAATGTGACATAACAAACAAATAGCAAAGGGAGCATTCTGTCAATGAATAAAAAAGCAATACCGGTAACTGTGCTGAGCGGATATTTGGGTGCAGGGAAAACGACGATTTTGAATCATGTATTAAACAATCGGGACGGAATGAAAGTGGCGGTGATCGTTAATGACATGAGTGAAGTAAATATAGATGCCGAATTGGTTAAAAAAGAAGGAGGCTTGTCCAGAACTGAAGAAAAACTGGTGGAGCTGTCCAATGGCTGTATATGCTGTACATTGCGTGAGGATTTATTGCTGGAGGTCAAGAAACTGGCCGAACAGGGCGAATTTGATTATATTTTAATTGAATCGACAGGAATTAGTGAGCCTGTGCCCATCGCTCAAACCTTTACGTACACCGATGAAGCAACGGGCATTGATTTATCCTCCTTGGCAAAACTGGATTGCATGGTGACCGTGGTCGATGCAAACCGCTTCTGGCATGATTTTGAATCAGGGGAAACACTGCTGGATCGTAGGCAGGCTACTGGAGAAGACGACATGCGTGATGTCTCAGATCTGCTAATTGACCAGATTGAAACGTGTGATGTACTCATTCTGAATAAATGCGATCTGGTTCAGCCTGCCGAGCTGGACAAGCTGGAGGGTGTGCTGCGCAAATTACAGCCTGAAGCCAAAATCATTCGTACTACTAAGGGACAGGTCGCTCCTTCGGACATTTTGAATACAGGGCTTTTTGATTTTGACAAGGCCAGTCAATCGGCTGGGTGGATTCGAGAGCTGGAGCTGGATAGTCATACCCCGGAAACGGACGAATATGGTATTCACTCCTTTGTGTATCGCCGCAGAAGACCGTTTCATCCTGCCAGACTGGCTGAATTTATGAGCTATTGGCCGCAGGAGGTCGTGCGCGCCAAAGGTTTGGTCTGGATTGCGACACCTCAGGATTGGGCAGCGAGTATTAGCCAGGCAGGCCCATCCATTCAGTTTGGACCGGCGGGAAGCTGGCTTGCCGCGTTGTCGGAAGAAGAACGGCAGGAGATCGTCGCAGCCGACCCAGAAGCTCTGGACAATTGGGACGAGCAATGGGGGGATCGCATGAACGAAATCGTCATGATCGGTATCGGAATGGAGCAATCGGACCTGGAAGAGGAACTGGATCAATGTCTGCTGAACGATACGGAGATGAACATGGATTGGTCTGATTTTGAAAATCCTCTGCCGTGGCCAGACGGGCAATAATGATTCGTCTCTGAATGAAACAGGATGTAAAGATATAGCGAATAGGTATAGTATCATATATATTCATTTTTTTATCTCAGTCTTGTGGTTATAATCGAATTTGAGGATTTTGCAAAATCCTTACTTAAGAAAAAGCTGATAACCATTTAATCTCTGGGAGGTACACTTATGAGTTCAATTGCAAAAACGCCACAGCCCCCTTATTATGCTGCTATCTTTACTTCCGAACGTACTGAAGGAGATGGCGGATACGGAATGATGGGAGACAAAATGGAGAAACTGGCTGCTGAACAACCGGGTTTTCTGGGCATGGAAAGTGTTCGTGACCAAAATGGAGTAGGCATCACAGTTTCCTATTGGGAGTCCCTGGACGCTATAAAACATTGGAAACATAACGAGCTGCACAAGATAGCACAGGAGAAAGGGAAATCCGAGTGGTATAGAACATTTGGTTTAAGAGTGAGCAAGGTAGAACGAGATTATTTTTTTACAGTGTAAAGCATCTGTCATTCTTCGAGTGGGATTGGTCCTTCCATTAAAAAGGAAGTGATTGTCGATGATTTTACAAACGGTTCTATTCATATTCAGTTCATAAATGTGGGTTATCCTCTCTATAGAAACCGTTGTAGGGAGGAAATCAAAGTGGATTATACAGACAGAAAAGAGGCCTTGGCCATTGAAGCAAAGGGACTCGTTAAAGTTTTTGGCGATAAGCGTGCGGTTGACGGTGTCGATCTGAATGTGCGTGCCGGTACGATCTACGGTGTGCTTGGTCCTAATGGAGCAGGCAAGACGACTACCATCCGAATGCTGTCAACGTTATTGCGGCCTGATGGGGGATCAGCGCGCATCTTCGGGCACGATGCAGTAAAGGAGCCACAGGTTGTGCGTCAATTGATCGGTGTGACAGGCCAGTACGCATCGGTCGATGAGTCGCTTAGCGCTACCGAGAATCTGATCATTTTCTCCAGGCTGCTCGGACTGGGACGTGCGGAGGCACGTCATAAGGCAGCGGAGCTGTTGGAGGAATTTGGCTTGACCGAAGCAGCCAAGCGACCGTTAAAGCATTTCTCCGGAGGCATGCGCCGCCGCCTGGATTTGGCCGCAAGTCTCATTGCCAAGCCGCCACTGATCTTCCTGGATGAGCCGACCACGGGACTGGACCCGCGCACACGTACCCAGATGTGGGACACGATCCGGCGTCTGGTGAAGTCAGGTTCCACCGTATTGCTCACGACCCAGTACCTCGACGAGGCAGATCAGCTTGCTGACCGAATAGCGGTGATCGACCATGGCCGGGTAGTCGCCGAGGGTACGGTGGACGAACTGAAAGCGGCAGTGGGGGCGTCGACTCTGCAGCTCAGAGTGCAAAATCAACAGGACATTGAGAGGGCTGCCCAGATCGTTGAACAGGTGCTTTCAGTCAAGGCCAGCGTATTGGTGGAGGCTGGAAAGATCATTTCTCCGATGGCCAATGCTGATCGGGTGACGGATCTGCTGATCGCCCTCCGTGCCGGAGAGATTCATCTGGTAGAGATGAGTGTGCAGAAGCCGACGCTTGACGAGGTGTTTCTGTCCATCACTGGTCATGGGGTAGAAGTAAATGAGCAGCAGTCGGCCCAAGGCGCGCATGTTGTGGAAGGGGTGAGAGCATGAAAAGCACCATTGATATGACATCTTCCGATCGCACATTGAAAAAGTCCGTGAGTTTCAGGCAGGCGTTCGCCAACTCCATGACGATGGCCTACCGGGGGGTTCTGAAGCTCCGGCATACTCCCGAGCAATTGTTTGATGTCACGCTCCAGCCGATTATTTTCACCCTTATGTTTACCTATATCTTTGGCGGCGCCATCTCAGGAGATGTGCAGCATTATTTGCCGGTCATCATTCCAGGTATCCTCGTGCAGACTGTCATTTCGACCTCCGTCGTTACCGGCGTCCAACTGCGTGAGGATATGGACAAGGGAGTGTTCGACAGGTTCAAATCACTCCCGATTGCACGGATTGCGCCTTTGGCCGGGGCTTTGCTGGCCGACAGCATCCGGTATACCATAGCGACTGTACTTACCTTCGCTATGGGGTATATTATGGGGTATCGGCCAGGGGGTGGACTGCTGAATGTCGCTATCGCCGCGCTTCTGGTCATCGTGTGTTCCTGGGCAGTCAGTTGGATTTTCGCCTTCTTTGGCGTGATTGCCCGCACTGTTTCCAGTGTACAGGGCATATCCATGATTGTTCTGTTTCCGCTCACCTTTGTTTCCAACGCATTTGTGCCTGTGGGCACTATGCCTGGCTGGCTGCAGTGGTTTGTGAACGTCAACCCGATTTCACATCTTGTGAATGCGGTCAGGGAGCTGGCGAATACGGGAATGGTTGGCCGGGAACTGGCAATCTCCCTGCTTGGTGCTGCAGTTATTGTGGCGGTCTTCGCGCCGCTTACGGTGCGTGCCTATATGCGTAAAGCATAAATGGAGGTCTTCTTGACGAGGACGAGAGGTTTAAGACAGAGTTAGTTAGGGGGATCGAAATGACGCGTGTATTGGTCGTTGATGATGACCCGCACATTCGTGAACTGGTCGGACACTTTTTGAGACTGGAAGGTCTGGAGGTAGTTGGGGCGGTGGATGGTTTGGACGCTCTGCGCATTTTTGATGAAATCAAGGTCGACATGATGGTTCTTGATATCATGATGCCGGGAATGGATGGTTGGGAGCTGTGCCGTAAGCTGCGCGAGCAGACCGACCTGCCATTGCTTATGCTGACAGCCAAGGGAGAGACGTCACAGATCGTGAAAGGCTTCGCACTTGGAACGGACGACTATCTTGTCAAGCCCTTCGACCCCATGGTACTTGTCGCACGCGTGAAGGCTTTATTAAAACGCTATCGGATCATGGCTTCAAAATCGGTAACTGTCGGAGAGCTTGTCCTGCGCAGCGATACATTTGAGTGCCGGGCTGGGGAGAAGGAGATTACCCTGCCCCGCAAGGAATTTGAGCTGCTCTTCAAGCTGGCCAGCTATCCTGGCAAAACCTTTACCCGCGACCAGTTGATCGAACAGATCTGGGGTTATGATTACGAGGGAGACGAAAGAACGGTTGATGTGCATATCAAGCGCCTTCGGGAACGGTTTCCGGAGGCAGGCCATTCCTTCCGGATCAGCACGATTCGGGGATTGGGTTATCGGCTGGAGGTACAGCAATGAAGCGGGAATCGGGGTTACTCCATATCCTTGCGAGAGTCCTACTGGTAATATTGGCGCTGTATCTTAGCTGGACTGCCGCGTTCTTTATTACGGCGGCGATCTATTCGCGCATGTCATGGGCTCCCCATGACTTGTTCGCCTTTCTTATTAATGCGACGCTTGGCTTTTTCTTCTTCAGTATCATCAGCATGGTTGTCAGGCGCTTCATTCAGCCTAGAGAGCAGCATTTTTTTACCGAAATGATCGACGCTTTAAAACGCATTTCACAAGGGGACTTCCACATTAATCTGGATTGGGACTTCGGCTGGAGAAACGGAAAACCTCGGAGGCCGCATCCTTATGTACAACTGGTGGACGGCATCAATGATATGGTGGCAAATCTAAAGGCTATGGAAGAGCTGCGGGAAGAGTTTGTTTCGAACGTATCCCATGAAATCGGCTCACCGCTGACCTCGATCATCGGATTTGCCAAGGCGCTCAAGGACGAGAATCTGGATCGTGAGCAGCGGGACCGGTATTTGACGATTATCGAGACGGAATGTACACGTCTGTCCAAGCTAAGCGATAATCTCATGAAGCTGGCTGTTCTGGATTCAGAGCGGCATCCGTTTCGTCCGTCCCCTTATCGGCTGGACAAACAACTGATATCGCTTATCTTGGCCTGCGAGCCGCAATGGGAGGCTAAAAAAATCGACATGACTGTGGAGGCGGATAAAGTTGAGGTCCACGCGGACGAGGATCTGATGGGCCAGGCTTGGGTGAATCTCCTTCACAATGCCATTAAATTTACACCAGAGAGCGGAAGCATATCTGTTTCTCTTTCAAGTAACGGTGATCAGGCGATTGTCTGCATTGCCGATACGGGACTGGGCATCGACGAACAGGATCAGCAGCGCATTTTCGAGCGATTTTATAAAACAGACAAGTCACGGGCGCGAACTGTAGGAGGCAGCGGCTTGGGACTTTCCATCGTCCATAAAATAACGGAGATGCATTCCGGCTCGATCTCGGTGTCCAGCAGGGTGGGGGAAGGAACGGCATTTACAGTGTTGCTGCCACTGCACCAGGAAGCAAAGAAAGGCAGCAGCAACTGCTGACCGCACTCCGGTACAGTAATAAATAAAATGTTGATGACTTGATGAAATCATGACAGGTTAAAGGGAGCGCCTTCAAAGCCGTAAACGGCTGATAATACGCTCCCTTTTGGTTCCCATACTTATATTGTTATATTCATATACGTATAAGCTCAGGATTTAGACGAATTTACCGGCTGCATTTCCTGGATAGCTTCCTTCAAGTTGTGTGAGCATAGCTCATACAACTGCTTTCTTTGCTGTTCACTGGAACTCAAGGCCAGCTTTTGCAGCTCGGTTGTACATTGCTGCAGCAGCGTCAGCACGGCTTGATTAGAGTCCTGTACCTTGGACATCTGTACGTTATCGCTGTATTGGTCAATGTACAGCTCCCCTTGCTGGTCCACCTGTGCGAAAAATACGTCTTTGACCGTCAGACTTTTTTCTTTCAGCTTTGCATCCAGCCATTGTTGCGTAATTCCTATGTAGGCCATTTGCTGCTCCATGACTTGTCCATCCATAATAATGGCTGTTGGTTCCTTCTCCGGCAGCTGCAGCATATTGAGGTCCTTAAGGGTCACCGGCTGCTTGTCTTTGGTCAGCAGCACGTTGATCTCACCACTGGTTTCCATAATCGCAAATTCCACGTCAGATACCTTGAATGCATTTTTACCCCGCAGCTGCTCCATGAGCTCATCTAGTGTAAGCCGTTCCTTTCTCATATTATCCTCTAAAATTTTGCCGTCTTTGATCAGAGTAGTGGTCTTTCCATCGGTAAAATCTCTGATTTTCTTGCTTTTAATTTGCAATATTTCAATGACAAATGTTGTCAGGATCCATACTGCCAAGGCTATAAAGCCCAAGTACCAAGTAGCTTCTCGTTCCATAGGAATGGTAGCGGCCAGATTCCCTATCGTGATTCCGGTTATATATTCGAACACGGAAAGCTGGGATACTTGACGTTTTCCGAGAATTTTGGCAATTAAAAATAATACAGCGACAGCCATTAATGTGCGTGTAGCAACCTCGGCCCAATCCTGCATTTGCTCCACCTCATTTCATTTCATATTGCCGCAAGTGCGCTAATATTCCAAGCATATCCGCACCAGGATTAGTTTAAACGCGAGCACTTTAATTTAGATAAACCGTTTAAAGCATATTAAAATTTTCTATCGTTGCATTGTCGATGTCTATTAGCCGAGCGATTGACGGAAAGGGGGGAGCAGGATACATTATAAATATAATTCTTATTTAATTCATCGGGATTATAAACATTAAGCTCACGGAGGTATGTGTATGTCGTCCAAACCTAAAGTTGTTCTGTGGAGTAAAACCGGCTGTCATTTTTGTGGAGAGATCAAATCGTACCTGGAATCCCAAAATCAGCCGTATGAAAATATTCAAGTAGACGGAAATGATGCGCTGCGTGATGTGCTGGAGACCAAATATGGTATTCGTTATGTCCCTGTGGTAGAGGTGGGTGGGGATAACAAATATGAAGCCCTGCTCAACCCGGATCTGGAAGAGTTGGCTAAAGTGCTGGAAAGTTACAATCAAGCGGTATAAGCCGACGGGAAATCATTATTTTCAAGAAAGGTGGAAGAGTTCATGGCTAAGAATAGACAAATTAAATTTGGCGCCATTATTCACGGTGTTGGGGGAAGCATGACGACTTGGCGTCACCCCGAAGTGCCTGCGGACGCGAGTGTTAATTTTGAATTTTATAAAACACAGGCGCAAAAGGCAGAGGAAGGCAAGTTTGATCTTGTATTTATCGCAGATGGTCTGTTTATTAACGAAAAATCCATTCCTCACTTTCTAAACCGTTTTGAACCCATTACGATTTTGTCCGCTTTGGCCGGGGTAACCAAGCATATCGGATTGGTTGGTACACTGTCGACTTCCTATAGCGAGCCGTTTACGGTAGCACGCCAGTTTTCTTCCATTGATCATATCAGTGGCGGTCGTGCAGGCTGGAATGTGGTAACTTCTCCGCTGGAAGGCTCTGCTCTTAATTTTAACAAAGGCGAGCATCCGTCGCATCCGCAGCGCTATAAGATTGCCGATGAATATTTGCAGGTAACCAAAGGGCTGTGGGATTCATGGGAAGAGGATGCGTTCATTCGTGATAAGGAAACCGGCGTATTCTTTGACCCTGAAAAGCTGCATACGCTGAATCATAAAGGTGAGTTCTTCTCTGTGCAGGGTCCATTGAATATTGGGCGTTCCAAGCAGGGACAGCCGGTTATTTTCCAGGCAGGTTCTTCAGAGGATGGTAAAAACCTGGCTGCGAAGGAAGCGGACGCTGTGTTTACGGGACATGAAACATTGGAGGAAGCACAGCAGTTTTATCGTGATGTGAAGGAACGGGCGGTCCGCTATGGCAGATCGGAAGAGGATATCGTCATTTTACCGGGCATTTCACCGATTATTGGCAGTACGACGGAAGAAGCGGAACGGAAGTATGAGGAGATCACCAATCTGGTGACGATTGAGGCCGCGTTAAAATATTTGGGACGTTTCTTCGATCATCATGATTTCTCACAATATCCGCTGGATGAGCCATTCCCTGAGCTTGATGGTATTGGCAGCAATGCGTTCCGCAGCGGTACAGATAAAATCAAACGGACAGCCAAAGAGCAAAATCTGACTCTGCGCGAGGTTGCATTGCGTTCGGCTACACCGAGAACCTCTTTTATCGGGACTGCTGAGCAGGTGGCGGATCGGGTGCAGGAGTGGTTTGAAAGAAAAGGGGCAGACGGATTTATTATCGGCTCTGATGTGCCATCGGGTCTGCATGACTTTGTAAATCTGGTTGTGCCTATTTTGCAGGAACGCGGCATTTACCGTCAGGATTATGAATTTAGCACACTGCGTGAAAACCTGGGCGTGCCGATTCCAGAGAACCGTTACACAGCGGCCAGATCCAAAGTGAAGGTAGACGCATAACAGAAGGAGGTAGAAATATGTCCAAGGTTGTCATCCTGTCAGGCAGTCCGTCTACACAATCCCGTCTATATGGCTTGATTAACTATACGACCGAGCAATTGCAGCAGGCCGGAGCGGAGACCACCTTGCTGAATGTGGCCGACTTGCCAGCCGAGGACTTGGTGAAGGCCAACTTTAACAGTCCCGCTGTTACTGAAGCACTTGCGCTGATTGCAGCAGCAGATGCCATCATCGTGGCTTCTCCCGTGTACAAAGCCGCCTATTCCGGCCTGTTGAAGATATTTTTGGATTTGGTTCCACAGGAGGGACTGAGAGGCAAACCTGTACTTCCTTTATTTATTGGTGGCACGCTGGCTCACCTGCTGGTCATAGACTATGCCTTGAAGCCAGTTCTCAACGCGCTGGGCGGAAGACATATTCTTGGCGGTGTGTATGCGTTGGATCAGTGGGTTGAACGGCTGCCGGATGAAGCATACGGGTTGTCCGAAGAATTGGTTGCACGCTTGGACCGTTCTGTGAAAGAGCTGAATGGGCTATTAAAGTGATAGATATTTTCAATATGTCCATTGACAGGTCGTTCAGTGAGTTTTATGATACAAAAAACCGAGTTAACATATTGGATAAATGTATATAAACTCACTGGGGGACTTGCGTATGAATATCGAGAATATGGAAGCCTTTGTATACGTGAATCACTATGGCAGTTTTAACAAGGCGGCAGAAGCGTTGTTCTTGTCACAGCCCTCTGTCACAGCACGGATTCAGACGCTGGAGCGCGAGCTGGAATGCAAGCTGTTTGACCGCCAAAGCAAGCAAACTGTTCTGACGGAGGATGGACGGAAGTTTCTTCCCTATGCGGAGCAGATGCTACAGGTACTGCAAAAAGGAAAGCAAAAGCTTCAACAGCGCAAGAAGGCTCCTCAGCAAATTCGAATCGGCTGCACGATATCGGTGTCGAACTATATCATTCCTGAGATTTTAAAGCAGCTCCGCGCCCGCTATCCGGAGGTTAACTACAAAATTGTGACGGCTACGACGGATCAACTGGTACAAAAGCTGTTGAACCGTGAGGTAGATATTAGTTTTGTCCGTAAAGTGATGCACCCGGCCATTCGCACGCTGGCTTTTTATGAAGATCCTATTTCTCTGTATGTATACGAGGGTCATCCGTTTATGAAGACAGGCAAGGCCAGCATTCAGGATATCCAACATGAAACACTGGTGTTTTTTGAATGCGGATCATTGGATTGGATGAGAATTCATCGGGCTTTTGAATCACTGGAGCAGCCGCCGGATATTGCGTTTCAGGTAGATAATGTGGTTACGGCCAAAAAGCTGGTATTGGAAGAAGCGGGCATTGCCTTTTTGCCGGATGTCTGTGTAAGTCGTGAAGTGAAGGATAAGAAATTGTTCCGCATTCATGTGCCTGAGGTGGCTAGTGTATCTATGCAGATTAGCATTGTGGCAACCAAAGAAGACTGTGCAGTGACATCGGATTTTGCAGATGCGTTGACAGATGGCTTCCGCGAGGCTGTTTTGCTATAGAAAAGTTCTATTACCTGGTGGATTGACGTATATGATTCCAGGTGTTAAATTAGTCACATCTAAAAACCGATTAAACTTATAGGAATTATTAAATACTAAATATTGTAGCTAGCATGTATGTCGCAAACTGCTGATATACCAAGAGACGAGGGGGATTCATATGAAGAAGTGGTTTGCATTATTGTCTGTTGTGGCGATGATTCTGGTGATAGCAGGCTGCGGTTCCTCAGATAACGCGTCTGGCGCGTCGGGTTCAGATGGAGACGTGAAGAAAATTATCGTAGGCACGGGTACTCAATTCAAAAATGTATGCTTTATTGACGAAAACGGAAATCTAACAGGCTTTGATGTGGAACTGATCAAGGAACTGGACAAGCGCCTGCCTCAATACGAATTTGAATTCAAAACAATGGACTTCGGCAATCTGCTGCTGAGTCTGGATGCCGGTAAAATCGACATGGTATCTCATCAAATGGAAAAGAACCCGGAGCGCGAAGCCAAATATCTGTTCAACAAAAATCCGTATAGTATTTTCCTGAACAGAGTTGCCGTAGCAAAGGATAACAATACGGTCCATTCGATTGATGATTTGAAAGGGAAAAAGGTACTTACCAGCCCAACCAGTAATGCAGCCTATGTGTTAAAGGAGTACAACAAAACTCACGGGAACGCCTTGAACATTGTGTATACGAGCGGTGCAGCCAATGATACGGTGCAGCAAATTACGAGCGGCCGTATAGATGCTACTATTACGACAGATTTTGCGAACCGTTTTAACACGGATGAAAAAGGAGAAGTAGCTCTGAAAACCGTCGGTGATCCTCTGACTCAATCGGATGTATTGTATGTACTGAACAAAAATGAGCAGGGTCTGGCGGACGATCTGGACAAAGCGATTCAGGAAGTCAAGGACGACGGCACGCTGTCAAAGCTGAGCGTGAAGTGGCTCGGAGAGGACTTTACCAAGTCTCTGGAAGATGTGAAAAAGGAAGGCAGCAGCAAGAAATAAGGATAGGTTTGAATGTTCAGCGGTCAGGGTACTCCGTGTATTCTGACCGCTGATGTATAGGAAGGAGGCAGGTGTATGAGCAGAGAGTTCAACATTGACTATGTTTTTAGCTTTATTCCGAAAATGCTGTCTTATTTGCACATCACGTTGTTTATAGTGGCAAGCTCGCTCGTATTGGGGCTGATGATCGGTCTGTTGGTTGCGCTGCCTCGCATGTATAACATTCCTTTTCTCAAACGTGTTTCTCAGGTGTATGTTTCCTTTTTTCGTGGAACGCCTATTTTAATCCAGCTGTTTCTGGTGTATTACGGCTTGCCGGAGCTGCTGAAGCTGGTTGATATCAACTCCTCCAGATGGGATGTGCTGTGGTTTGCCATAGCGACCTACGCGCTCAACAGCGGGGCATTTATTTCGGAGATTATCCGGTCAGGTGTGGAAGCCGTAGACCGTGGACAGATCGAGGCAGCACAGTCGGTCGGCATGACCGGATATCAGACCTTTACACGCATTATATTGCCGCAAGCGCTGGCTGTTGTGGTTCCGGTATTTTCCAATTTGGTGATTGGCAATCTGAAGGATACTTCGCTGGCGTTTACCATCGGAGCGATGGAGATGACAGGGAAATCACAGACATTAGGCTCGGCTACCCAGCATTTTGTTGAAACCTATATTGCACTGTCTCTGATTTATCTGGTGATCAGCCTGATTTTACAAAAATTGTTCAAGGTGCTGGAAAATGTGCTTCTCCGACATGAACATCGGGATACCGCCCGGAAAGAGCCTGAACAACGAAAAGGCTTTGTGGTACGGCACCTGAGAAGTCCACGTCTCAGCAAAGGGGGCAAAGGCATATGAGTCTGGACTTTGGATTTATGTATACCGCTTTTTTGGGGCTGTTCTCCGCGCTGCCCAACACGTTAATCATTACGGTGGTTTCCGTACTGGCAGGGCTGGTCATCGGAATTATAACGGCGCTGGCCCGAATTTATAAGGTGCCTGTGTTGTCCCAGATTTCGCACGGTTATGTGACCTTTATCCGGGGTACACCGATGCTGATGCATTTGCTGCTTATTTATTTCAGCTTGCCTTTGTTGATTGATGCGGGAGCGAAGCATTTTGGCTGGTCGTTTCATTCCAAAGACGTTCCCTATATGGTATTTGCACTCATTTCATTTTCCATTACCAGTGGCGCGTATATGTCTGAGGTCGTCCGTTCCGGTATTCAATCGGTGAACCGGGGGCAGATCGAGGCAGCCTATGCGGTCGGCATGACGACGTGGCAAGTGCTGAGACGAATCGTATTTCCGCAGGCGTTCGTGGTGAGCTTGCCGAACCTGACGAATTCTGTGATTGGGATGCTTCATGGCTCCACCTTGGCCTTCACGGTTTCGGTGACAGAAATCCAGGCACAGGCTGAAATTCTGGCATCTACGAACTGGAAATATTTAGAGGTATATATTGCGGCCGCTCTGCTCTTCTGGGGGTTGACGGTGCTGATTGAGCGAATATCCGGGTTGGTAGAGAAAAAAATCAATGTGTTTCATGGAGGTAGAGCATCATGATCCGTCTGCAAAATATAACGAAATCGTTCGGCAAGCATGAGGTGCTCAAAGGCATTGATTTGACCGTGAACAAAGGCGAGGTCGTCGTTATTCTGGGCCCGAGCGGTTCTGGCAAAACGACCTTGCTGCGCTGCATCAATTACCTGGAAAAGCCGAATGACGGGGAAGTCAGCATCGGTGATTTTACGGTAAGCTGCAAGCGGCCTGCGAAAAAGGATGTTCTGGCTTTACGGCAAAAGACGGCCATGGTCTTTCAGCAATACAATTTGTTCAAGCATAAAACGGCGCTGGAAAACGTCATGGAGGGACTTGTCGTCGTCCGTAAGGTGAAGCCGGAGGAAGCGAAAAAAATCAGCATTGAAGTGCTGGAAAAGGTCGGTCTGGGCGAGAAGCTGCATCATTATCCGAGCCAGCTATCCGGTGGACAGCAGCAGCGTGTCGGCATTGCGCGTGCTTTGGCGCTGAACCCGGAAGTGATTTTGTTCGATGAACCGACCTCGGCGCTGGACCCTGAACTGGTGGGCGAGGTGCTGTCGGTGATTCGCAAGATCGCGAAGGAAGGCATTACGATGATTGTCGTTACGCATGAAATGGGCTTTGCGCGAGATGTTTCCAATCATGTGGTATTCATGGATGGCGGTCATGTCATCGAGGAAGGCACACCGGACGATATTTTTAACCACCCCAAAGAAGAACGGACCAAGCAATTCCTGAAACGGATTACACCAGAATATAATTACTCAATATAGACGGGAGAGGGAGACATGAGTATTAAAATCGGAGTGTTGGATCAAAGCCCTATAGGCGAGGGAGAAACAGCAGCACAGGCGCTTCGCAACACGATTAAACTGGCACAGCGTGTAGAGGAATTGGGGTTTTCACGCTTTTGGGTATCAGAGCATCATGATTCCGAGCAGGTCGCGGGCTCTTCGCCAGAGGTACTCATTTCCCATTTGCTGGCACGTACCGAGCATATTAAAATCGGCTCTGGCGGGGTGATGCTTCAGCATTACAGCCCGTATAAAGTGGCCGAAAACTTCAATGTGCTGGCATCTCTTGCGCCGGGTCGCGTAGATTTGGGCATTGGGCGTGCACCGGGTGGATTACCAAAGTCCACACAGGCATTGCAGCGCAACGTGCATGATGCGCCTTCTCTGGAAGAAAAAATTGATGAAGTAAGTCGTTACATTCATAATATCCCGTCTGAAGAAGGGCCGCTAGCCGGACTACAGGCGAATCCGATTCCGGAAACACCGGCGGAAATTTACGTTTTGGGTACAAGCACAGACAGTGCTGGCATTGCCGCACGTTTGGGGTTGCCTTATGTTTTCTCGCAATTTATCAATAGCAGTGAGCAGGTGGCATTGGATGCATTCCGCACGTATCGGGAGTCATTCGATTATAGCTTTGGACGTGAACCGAAGGTTCTTTTTGCACTGTCCGTTATTGTAGCTGACACCTCCGAGGAGGCCGCGGCCTTGGCAGGCGAGCATAAGCTGTACAAGATTCTTCTGGCCAGTGGAAAAACGGCGACGGTGGGAACGCTGGAAAGTGCAGAGGAATTCGGCAAGCAATCGGGTGAAGAGTATACGATTGAAGTTACGGAAGCGCAAATTAACAAAGGCAATAAAGACGAAATTTATGCTTTGTTGACGGAAATTCAAGCAAAATATCAGGCTGACGAGCTGATCGTAACGACGGGAATACGGGATATTGAAAAGCGCGTGCGCTCATTCGAGCTGCTGCATGAAGCCTTTGCCGGATCGCTTGTACAATCCTAGCTGCTATCGGCTTGAAAAGGCTGACACTATTCTGGATTCACGAAGGAGGAATGGGAATGAGCGAATCAATCGGGACCAAGGAGCAGGTTTTGGAGCAGAAGCTGGTGGACATTCGTCGCCATCTTCATCAAAATCCCGAGCTGTCGAATGAGGAAGTTGAAACGACCGCTTATATCCGCCGTCTGCTGGAAGAACAGAACATAGCCATTCTGGATGTGCCACTGCGCACCGGACTGGTGGCAGAAATCGGCGGGCAGCAGGAGGGGCCGCTTGTGGCGCTTCGAGCGGACATTGATGCGCTGCCGATTCAGGAGGAGACGGGATTGGCCTATGCCTCGGTGCATCCGGGCAAAATGCATGCCTGTGGGCATGATTTTCATACAGCTTCCCTCTTCGGGGCTGCTGTATTGTTAAAACAGCGGGAGCAGGAGCTGAAAGGTACGGTTCGGCTGGTGTTTCAGCCAGCCGAGGAAAAAGCCAAGGGCGCAGCCCAAGTGCTGGACAGCGGTGCATTGGCAGGCGTGCAGGCCATATTCGGCCTGCATAATAAGCCGGACTTGCCAGTAGGCACAGTCGGGATCAAGGAAGGTCCGCTAATGGCAGCGGCGGACGGCTTTTACATTGAGGTGGAGGGGCTGAGCACGCATGCAGCCGTTCCACATGCAGGGATTGATCCGATTGTGGTTTCATCACACATCATTACCGCCCTGCAATCGATTGTGAGCCGCAGCGTCAACCCGCTGGACAGCGCAGTGATTAGTGTTACGAAGCTGCACAGTGGCAACGCCTGGAACATCATCCCGGACCGTGCCTATCTGGACGGCACCATCCGGACATTTGACGAAAACGTGCGGGCCCAGGTGGCTGAACGCTTCGAGCAGGTCGTCAAAGGTGTTGCCGATGCTTTTTCCACGAAAGCGACCATCCGCTGGATCGAAGGTCCGCCGCCTGTGCTGAATGACGGGCCGCTGGCTGTCATTGCGGAGCAGGCAGCTCGCGCCGCTGGTCTGGAGGTCGTTCGCCCCGTGCCATCCTCGGCTAGCGAGGATTTTGGGCTTTATCAGAAGAGCATCCCCGGTGTGTTCGTTTTTGTTGGCACTTCAGGCAGCCAGGAATGGCATCATCCGGCTTTTGACCTGGACGAACGCGCACTGCCGGGAACGGCGAAGCTGCTGGCATCACTGGCAGAATCGGCATTGGTATCCATAGAGTAGGGAGGAGAGTCTGCTCCTTTGATATTTGTCCCCTCTTTGCAAAGAGGGGGTTTTTTAATTGACGATTTTTTATTCCAGTGATACTATAAAATTGTTATTTTATTCAAATTGAGAGTGGGTGAAATAGTATACGAAAATAATAGGGTTGTTATTCCCAAGTATGATTATCAAAAAATTACAGGTGATGGAGGTTGAAGAAATGCCGAAGAAAAAAGGAATGATGATGGCTTCTTTTTCATTGATAGTGGCAGCTTCTTTACTGGTTGGCGGGGCTAATATAGGTTCAGCGGCCCCTGATTTGGAAAGCGCTTCCGATATTGAGTCCACGAGCATTAGCTTGGCCGCTGCCGATATACCTGCAAAATTTAAGCCATCGGTAGAATGGGTTTGGAAGAATAGAATGGTTAAGGAAGGCTCAACCAACCGTAAAAACTTGATTTTTGATCAGATTTATGCGGGAAAAGGGACGTTAAATTATGTTGTCCGCTGGCAATCTCCCAAAAATATCACTCTTCAGCAGCGCAAAGATATGGCTTCCATGCTGAGCCGTCAAGTCAATAACTGGAACAAGCAGCTGAAAGGGTATGATGGCTGGCCTTATAACAATATTACTGTCAAAATCGTAGGCTGGGCTGTTGCGAATCCGTCACAAATCCTTAACAAACAATCTAATGAAATCGTTTACACGGATACCATTATAGATGATTTAAGCAAATCAAATCCAAGCATTCCTGCCAAGCTCCCGGTTGCACCTGATGCACTGTCCCGATTTGAACATTTTAATGATCCCAACTATGCTTATCCCGGCGGATTGGACAAGCGGTTTGATATGTATCTGTGGGGAACAGCTAACTTCGGTGGTGGGGCCGGTGGTGACTGGGGACAACGCATGTCTGATGATTACATCCTGAGCACCCTGAACGCTGATGAAGTCCATATCACAGAGCATGAAATGGGTCATGGATTTGGCCTGCCTGATTTCTATGAAGAAAATGACCGTCCACCTGGCGGGTTCCCGACACCCACAATTATGTGGGCAGGAAATTCTTCCAAGATAACAGAATGGGATACCTGGATGTTGCGCTATACCTGGAGCCAAGTCAAGAAGGATACTTCTCGTTTTCCTAACCGATAAAAGATTCTTGGAATAGCGCAGAAAAGCTGATCAACAGGACCGTTTCTTCCAAAATCAAATTCTGTGATGAATTGATTTTAGTGAAGGAGCGGTTTTTCATTTTTTACAAAATACCTGTTTTTTGCATAAGAAGCGACGATATCGTTCCAATATACGATCAAAATACCTAATTTAAATCATTAAGGAAAATATTGACGATGCAATATTCCAGTGATAATATAGTTTGTGATTATTTACAAAAAACGACAAGGAGGATTGATAGATTATTGTTGATCTTATAGATCAATACATAAATACGCAAAAGAGGTGATGTGATAGAGTTAAACGTTTAGGCAATCTATCGTTATTCATACCAATAGATATGGAGGCCAATGCATGTTGAACAAAAAAGGAATGATGATGGCTTCTTTTTCAGTTGTGATCGCCAGTTCATTACTGATGGGAAATGCTACGATGCTATCTGCGGCTTCTGCAGAAAACAGGAGTGCGGTGACTGCTGCAACAGGTGATTCGACACTGGCTGATATGCCAGCTTATCTCAAATCATCGGTGGAGTGGGTTTGGAAGAATAGAATGCTGACCGAAGGCTCGACGGCTCGCAACAACACGATTTTTGATCAAATTGATGCGGGAAAAGGGACTCTTAATTATGTTGTACGCTGGCAATCTTCCAAGCCGGTTACGCTGCAACAGCGCCAGGATATTGCTAGAATGCTAGGTCGTCAGATGAACCATTGGACAGAGCATCTCCAGGGATATGATGGCTGGCC